>JARRLH010000010.1:0-20879 GCA_037387205.1 Desulfofustis sp. | reverse complement strand
TACTGTCAAAACTGAGATTGTACCGCTTCACACCTTTACCATGGCAGAAGATTACCACCAGAAGTTCACCCTGAAGGGTCACAAAGGCTTAAAAAAGGAAATGATGCGTATCTACCCGCGGCCTCAGGACCTTGTAGATTCGACTGCTGCCGCAAGACTCAATGGCTACGTGGGTGGCTATGGCAGCAGGGAACAGTTGGCGAAGGAAATAGAGAGTCTGGGATTGAGTGCTGAGGCTGAAAAAGTGCTGGCTGAGATGGTCCGCAGGTAGACGTTTCGGTACCTGTTCGTGAACCTCATCATATCTGGCTAAATTCAGTAATCTCCCAGTGGGGAAGACAGGCCTGAACCTCTGGGTTGATTGCACCCTGCCAGTGGAGAGCTCTCGTGTGGCCCGCAAATTTCCCCCAAAAGGTTCTCACCTCCCGGGCCTGGGTTTGGTAATTATCTTTTTTATTGAGCTATTTGCAAAACGATCTTTTCGCTCAAACTCTGCGTTATGCTCGAAATTTTATCCTGGCAATATCAATCATATGCCTGTGATAAAATTTCTCGCATGCCTCGATTTTGAACGAAAATCTTAGTTTTGCAAAAGGCTCGTCTAACTACCTCTGTCCTCTTGTCTAACAAAACTTACCTTTTTCTTCTAGATTGTTTTGCTGACGATTAAATTCCACGATGAGACCGGTCGCCAAGAAGATGGTCGAAGCTGATTCGCTCCGGGAGCAACAGGAAAGCATAAAAGGACCAAAGGACGTCTAAAATATTGTTATCATATGTATATTTACTTAGATGACCAGGGGGGATGGGGGATAATGTAAAGAATTATCGAGTGAATAGTTTCCCTTCTGCCGTCGCAATGGCAGTGTGGTAAAATAACCAGGTTGACCGGCTCGGCTGGTTACTCGACCAGTCTGGTGTCTTTCCAGGTGAACCGCACGAAGAAGATCCACAATGCATAACCAATTAAACAAATCGCAAACAGAGTCACGATTACGTTTTTGGTTATCAACATCAGGGAAAGCGCGGCCAGCAGGAAGAACACCGGTTTCGCAGTGTACAGAGGCTGGGGAAGCCAGATCATATAACCCGCTCCTTTTGTCAGGGTTATTAACTGATCATATGTTCAGCACAATGAAATGTCAAACACTTCATGCTTGCCGGTTGAAAAACCTATTGTGATCCGCCACCAAGAGTGAATTGCGGTAATGGCAGTGGTCGAAAAAGTCGAGGAAGATGAGATCTCGTTGCAATAATTTCAGGATAACAGAGAGATGAGAGACTTTGAGCTGGAACAATATTTTTCCAATTGGGAATTTAGAGCTCGGTATAATTTAACCGCCTCGGATATCGAGAGCATGTCAATTGCCGAATTGCTGGCCTTGGCCTCTGATGAGGACAGAGATGCCTTCGAAAGCCAATGGCTGGGGTACACCAAAACATTCGGACATCCCGAATTGCTTGAGGAAATTGCCGGTACTTATGAAACCATAGATTCCTCCGAGGTGCTCTGTTTTGCTGGAGCCGAAGAGGGTATATACACTGCGATGCGTGTTCTGCTCGACAAAGATGATCATGCCATCGTGGCGGTGCCCAACTATCAGGCAGCTGAGACCATTCCGACAGATATCTGCAGTGTATCCGGCCTGCCACTCGATGAAAATGATAATTGGTCACTGGACATCGACAGGGTCAAACGCGAGATCAGACCACGTACAAAGCTGATTTCGATCAACTTTCCCAACAACCCGACCGGTGCGGTTCTCGAATCTGATCGCTACCTGGCGCTGGTGGCCCTCTGCCGCCAGCACGGACTTTATCTTTTCAGCGATGAGGTGTACAGGCTGATGGAACGTGATCCGGCAATTCGGCTCCCCCAGGCAGCTGATCTGTATGACAAGGCCTTGTCGCTCAATGTGATGTCCAAAGCTTACGGACTTCCGGGGTTGCGGATCGGCTGGATAGCGTCGAAAGATAAACGGATTTTATCGAAGATGGAGCGCTACAAACACTACCTCACCATCTGTAACGCTGCTCCCAGCGAGCGATTGGCCATTATCGCTCTGCGTGCAAAAGAGACAATCTTACAGCGAAATCGAAACCTGCTCGATCACAACCTGAAGAAACTCGATGCATTTTTCCAGGATTTTTCCGACCTTTTCGACTGGTATCGGCCGGCTGGAGGATGCGTGGCTTTTCCGCGATACCTGGGAAGTGGAGACACCAATCAATTTTGTGAAGATCTTTTAGAGAAGGCGGGAGTGTTGCTCCTGCCTCCCAGAATTTTTCGCTCTGAATTGCACGATACGCCGTCAGACAGGTTCCGTATTGGTTTTGGACGGAACAATATCGAGGCTGGCCTTGCCGCGTTTCGAGCCCATCTGCTGGAGTTCAACTCTACCAATTAGGGGGGCTTGCTCTTGACGCCGTACTAAAAACCATATTAAATCCATGTACTTCGGCACCCTCTGCATCGGAGCAGACTGCACCGGCGGACTGCTGGCAATGAAATTCATAGATGCACGTCTCAAGCGCATCTCCCTGGTGTTTATGGATTTCAAAGCTGTGTTCCTGAAACGAGCGGGGGATGATACCTTCTTCATCTGCGGGCAGGGCCGGGAAATCAGCGCTTTGGTTGAGCGCACATTGCGCTCCTCAGAACGCCAAGAGATGGAGATTAGCATCACGGCGACGGTACCCTCCAAATTCGGCGACGAAGCCGTCGCCGAATTCACCATGACTCTGTCGCTGAAAAGGCAGTAGAATTCAGAACAATGAGCCTTTTGCAAAACTAAGATTTTCGTTCAAAATCAAACCATGCGAAAAATTTTACCACAGGCATATGATTGATATTCCGAGGTTAAAATTTTGAGCATAACGCAGAGTTTGGGCGAAAAGATCGTTTTGCAAATGGCTCGACTTAGATATACCTGACTCAATCTCCCAAATGCAGCTTGTATTTTGCGCCATTGGAAAAGATGCAGGTGCCAGCCCCCTGCCGCGGAGTGTTCATCTGATACTCACAACTCATATAGCCCCCCGAAGGACTGAAACCGCTTGCCACCCCTCGCCGCGAGTCATTTGATACGCGAGTGGCCTCACCTGTGTAGGCCTCGCCTTTATAGTTGAGATTGAAGCGGCCTTTGCCGGTCAGCATATTGGTGACCGTGCCCGTTACCACACCTGTTTCGGCAGCAAGTTCGCTATCCGGATACAAGCGTGCGGAAATGGTAATCGGGCCGGTTTTCTTAGCGGGGCTCAGCGGCGGAGCTTTCTCACCATAACTGGGCGGCGGGGTTGGGTAGATGGGATTTCCATAGCGATCCATGGGGATCACATAACACCCGCCCAGAATCAGAGCAATAACCGACATGGTCAAGATAGACGTAGATATAATTTTCATTTTCACCCTCCTTCAATAATGATTTTGCTGTCGTGAGCATCCCAGCAGACTCGGGAATGCCCTGCCCTTTGGTTGACTTGGTGTCTGATTAGCAATGGGAGCCAAGTATCAGACGCCCTGCCGCACTTCTATAATTTGATAGGCGTTTACTCTTGTTCTCACCGAAGTAATTGTGCGAAAAGCTGAAAGCGATTCAGCAAATATCCCATGAAAAGAGTTACGGAGCCCGCGCTCTCACCGTGTCAGCCATCCACCCGAGCACATCAATGATATCCGAGCATCCATCTAGAATCAGAAGTCCGACGGGGACAATGATGGTCAGCGGGAAAATTCGTGGCGCATTACTCAGCAACATGTGTCACCTCTGGGGTGAGTGAGCGAGTTACCTGCACGTCGAGTGTTGCAATAAGCAGATCAATTTTTGTGCCAATCGGTAACGTTTTTGTTAAGTGCTTGAAATAGTATTAAATTTATTGTCTATGCAGGGAAGGGTGATGAGAATATGCGGGGGTGCAGCAGCAAAAAATGCGTACCTGACAAACAATTTATGCGGAAAGCAGGGCGGTCGGCATTAAGGAAACGAGCGGTGGTCTGAAGCGCGGCAGACGTGTGCGCACCGCTTGTGCTTTGAACGTGTGCCGAGGTCTGTCCCACCCGGTGTATGATTATTGAAAAATAGACGCAGAAGTCATACTGGCGATCTGTTTTTTAACCGTGCGCGGATCGAGGCGGGCTATCCGGGCAACCTTCTCATAAGTTCCGTATTTCTCATACAGTATTCTGCAGTACCAGGCGACGAGTTCCTGCACGCCGAGAGCGTCACGCTCGATGGCCTGGTGCAGAACGTCGGTGAGGCGCACCGCGTCACCAGAACCCGGCCGATAGTGCATGGTGAGCAGAATGGAGCGCACAGCTTGCTCAAGTTCGCGAACATTGCCGGGCCAGTGATAGTCCTGGCCAACTTCCCTGGCCAATGTATGCAGGACGGTTTCCTGGAGCTCGGGAACCGGCTGACCGGCAATGCGCTGAATGGTGTGAGCAAGCAGCGCTTCGAGAGTGGAGGAATCCTCAAGGAGCTGCTGGCGAAGAGTTGGGACAGGAATGACGTTGGAGCAGAGACGATAATAGAAATCTTCTCTGAAGGTCTTCTTCCGGTTTAGCTCGGTCAATGATTTATTGGTTGCAGTGATGATTCTGCCGTCGAAATGGATCTTGTCATGCCCGCCCACAGCGGAAAAAATCCGTTCTTCGAGGACCTTGAGAAGCTTGATCTGGATGGGGGTGGACACATCGCCAATTTCATCCAGAAAAATTGAGCCGTGGGGGCTGCAGCGGGCAAAAATTCCCCGGTGATTCTCAACCGCTCCGGTGAACGCACCCTTGCGGTGTCCGAACAACTCGGATTCAATCAGTGATTCGGGGAATTGAGACAGGTTGATCTCAATAAAATTGCTGGTAAAACTTTCGGCAAAGCAATTTTTCTGCTGATCATAGGGGATAAACCCTGAGCGGCCGATCGCCGCAGCTGCAGTTCCTTTTCCAGTGCCGGTTTCGCCCACCAGAAAAGTTGAAAAGTCTTCCATACGATTCCAGAGAACTTTCTCGTAAAGCGTCGGAAACGAGGTAAACAAGCTGCGCCACAGGTGGGAGCGCAGTGTTTCCATGGATTTGCTTTGGCCGATGAGTCCGTCGTTGATAAAGTACCATGCCCTGCGAAGCTGATAATAAAAGCTGAAATAACGTCGTGAATCTTCTGCACCGAAGCCTCTCTGGCGCAGCAGTTTGAGGGTATCGCCGGCGAAGCCTACGGTCTGATCGAACTGCTGGTTCCTGATCTGTCTTACAATGAGGTCGTCGAACTGGGCGTAGCACCGGTCATAAGAGTCATGCAGCAGGGCCATTCTGACCAGATCCCGGTCCTCACCGGAGAAATCTCTCCAGTGGTACCGGCCGTGCGCAGTCACCTGCTCCACTCTCTGGCTGATGTTGCCAAACACCCGGGTGCTCAGCTCTACGCCAGGCGGGTATTCACCACCCGCGATTTGATAGGCGAGCTCGAGCGACTTTTTTTCAAAAGGGTTGCGAAAGGCAAATTCAGTCAGAATTCTGAAATATTCCCGGTCTTCATGCTGCAATGATGCGACAGGTGCCATGCAAATATTGTCGGGTAAGCCAGCATTAAATGTCAATAAATATATCAGCTCGTCTCTGTTCAGATAGAGACTCTGCCAATCCGCCCTTAACGGCCTGGAGATGAAACGCCGCTTGTCGGCCGCTCAATTATTCTCCGGCTTGCCCAGGCTCGGCGCCCGACTGCAGAGTAAAGAGGCACGCTCTGCAGTACTGGATCGGTCAGGATTTGCGTTCTCAATTTGATCCATTTGTTTTATATTGTCGCTGATATGACAGAACTGAAAAGAAGCGGGTGAAGCGTACTTGCAAGAGGGGTGCGATGGCTGGAAAAAAAGATTATCTCAATGTCTTCGAGTTGAACCGGGCGCTTGAACGTGAAACTCTGCGCAACCGCGCCTTGACCTCTCTGCTTCTTGACAAGGGGGTGATCAGCACCGAGGAATGGGAGGACAAGCTTCGAGAGATCGAGGAGATTGGGCCCGCCCCTGATTCTGATAAGTTGCCACCCCTCTCCGGCTGACAATTCGTGCCACCTTCCTTAATTACCCGCCTGACCAGGTGAATACGTGTTAAGACTCCTGCCCAAATGGCTGTATGTGGTGCTTGCAGTGGGAACCTTTCTGGGCCTTCATCAGTTAACCAGGATGTTTGCCGAGGTTGAGGGAGCGGCTCGCCTCGGCCTCCAGGCTGCCCAATGGGGACAATACATTGTCCCGGGTCTGCTGTTGCTGGCTGCCGTGTTTCTGGGGCGAGGCGATGTCGATGGACGCCCCACTTCCCGGCCGCTGCGGCACGCCGGGACTACCCACTCTGGGACCAGTCAGCACCTTTCACCGATCAAGATCGACCCCTTCCGATCCATGTCGAAGGATGAATTCCATCGGCTGATTAGCGAATTTTTTATCCGCAACGGCTTTAAAATTGAACCTGCGCCCCCTGCTCTGGGTGATGGGGTTGACCTGATGCTGAGCAAAAATTCCAAAACGTTCGTAGCCCAATATCGTCATTGGCGCGAACACAGGGTCGATGTCCCCATGGTAAGGGAACAATTTACCGTCATGCAGGCGGCTAAAGCCCACGGAGTCTATGTGATTACCACGGGGGAATTCAGCTACAAGGCCATTCAGTTTGCCGAGGATAAGAATATCTCGCTAATTGACGGGCTCAAGCTGCGGCGTCTGGTTAAAAGAAACAACAGCGCAGGGCAGGAAAGGGCAGGAGAGTCACCGCTCTGCCCCTTGTGCGCGGCCGAAATGCTTATCAGGACAGGGACCGACCGGGCAGGCAACGACAAGCGGTTCTGGAGTTGTTCAAACTATCCGAAATGCACCGGCACGGCGGAGATTGCCAGAAAGCGGCCGACGCCGGTCTAGCAGGATTACCAGATACACCTCTTCACTACATGCTGCCAGGTAACGCCGGCCCTGCCGTACTGAGCCCCGCTATGGTTCCTGCATATTTCATGAAAATTGAGAAACGGGGATCAAGGACACAGAGTTGTCAGGCACACACCTCTGAACGATAAGCATCTTATCCTTAGGGAGTTAAATAATTATCGACAACTTCGATGATGTCTATTTAGGTGGAAAAAAAGGAAATCTGTGGCCGAGTGAAAGTGTATGAGTTCTGAAGAAACCAGCCCATCTGCAGTCATGGGGCCGGTCGCCGCCCGGCCCTATTGGGTGGTCCTGCTCTCCGTCGTGATCAGGGCCCTGCACCAGGTCGGGGCAGGGGTGTATCTCGCCTCCTTTCTGGTCGATGGAATCGCCGGCCCTCCGACCTTCTACCTGTGGCTGTCGGTGGTGACCGGCCTGGGGCTGACGGCAACCGAAGGACTGCGACATCGGGCGCTTTACCGCGAGGTCGCGGGGCTGGCAACCATACTGAAAGTCGTTCTTCTCGGAATTGCCTTCCATGGCTACCTGCCGGAAGCAGGGACGGTGACGCTGGCGTTTTTGGTAGCGGCGATTGCGGCTCACCTGCCCAAGAACCTCCGGCATCGCCTGGTCTTTTGAAATGAACTGCAAGATGTGATGTTAAAGAGAATGATTGATTCCAGTCCCATAAGTTGTTTCTTTGATTTTGACGGGGTCGTGGTTGACAGTGTTGGCGTCAAAACGGAAGCGTTCAGAGTACTGTTCGAGCCTTACGGCTCCGCCATACTGCACCAGGTGCTCGAGCATCATCGGCTCAATGGGGGGATAAGCCGGATCGATAAGATTCAGTACTCCCACACCCATTTCGTCGGGGCCCCGCTTGACGAGCATGAGCTCAAGCAGTGGGGCAGACGATATTCAGAGTTGGTAGTCGACCGGGTAATTGCGGCGCCCTGGATCAAGGGTGCCGAGAATATTCTTGAGGACATGCAGGGGCGCTGCAGAATCTTCCTCATATCAGGAACCCCCGAGGACGAGCTGAAACAGGTCATAGCGGCCAGGAAGATGGAACATTATTTCGATGAGATTCTGGGCTCGCCGATCAAAAAGCCGGCCCATATACGCAGGCTGCTGTCCGCCTACCGGCTGCAGCCCGCCTCCTGCGTGTATATCGGCGACGCACTCACCGATTATCATGCCGCCCGGGAGACAGGGCTGCACTTCCTGGGAATCCAGGGCGACGTTGAGCTGCCCGAAGACGCCGTTGTGCTGCCGGACTGTACCGGCCTGAAGAAGGCGCTCACCGGGATTTTCCCGGACTCGGGTTTGTGGTCCTCTGGCGGGTCAGAGTGAAAATTCCTCTCTGATAAAATCGGCCAGATTTCTGGTCATCGATAGAACTTTCAAGGCCAGCTCAGGGCTCAGCGAGCCGGTTCCGCAGGCCGGTGCAATCAAGGTCTGACTGAGGATCTGGTGTTCGGTAAATCCAAACGAGCAGAGGGTTTCGAGCTGTCTGTACCATTTTCCTCGCAGAGTGTCGAGCTGTTCACGCTCAACCGTGTCCGGCGGAGAGGTCGGGACTATCCCCCAGGCCAGGATGCCTCCCCGGTTGAGATAGGAAACAAGCTGCTCCCGGTAGAGGACGAAATTGTCGAAAAACGAATAGGCGTCAAAGCTTATGATGTCGGCGTCCGAACTCAGGGCCGGCTCCCAGTCCCCATTGGCGCAGATGTGAATGCCGCTGAGGCCGCCCGCTCCCTTGATCGAACCGATCAATTCCCGCACCCCTTCCAGGACCAGTACACGGGAGATGCCGGCAAAAGCGGTGGATCCGAAATTTACCATACCCGGCTCATCGATAAAGATAATTGGCGCGACAGTTGTACAGAATTCCCTGAGCTGTTCCACTTGCCAGCGGGCTTTGCCGGCCAGCAATTTGACCAGCATATCCCGCAAGTTGTCATCATAGACCAGCGGTACCCCCTGATGATCCCTGATACCGATGCCCGCGGTGACCGGACCGGTGACTTGTCCTTTTACCGTCAGGGGGCGAAGCTCAACCGATTTCAGTCTTTCCATGAAAACCGAAAACCCCCTGGCGGTGTCGTCTCCCAGCGCAAAAAATGAATCGTCCGGCAGCACCTCCACACTCTGACTGCTGATGAGATGTTCGTAAAACTCAGTCATTTCAGTAATAAAACCGTCCCGTTCACGATCGACAGAGCAGCTCGATCCCTGGTCGATGAGCCCTGGGAACCCGCTGACGAATTGCCGCACCATTCCTTCCTTTTCACGTTTTGGCAGTTGCGGCCACAAAGGAATCTCAGGTGTGTAGGTGAAAATCAGGTCTACAGCCTCGGCGTGGCTGGTGAGGGGAAGGCTGCCAATCAAGACAGGGAGGCAATTCGGAGTGAACATGGTACCTGTGGATATGAGCCTGAGGCCGGGCGCCCGATCCCTTTTCTGACCGGTCTTTTTCAAAATTATCGGTAACCCGGCCGTTAATGTTGCGGACAGAATGCCGGATCGTTTGCATTACCAGGGGATCATTCTATTTGAGTCGGGTATAATGTCAAGCTCGATGGCACCTTTCAGGAAACGGCATCATCCTTGAAGAATGGTATGGACGATACGAAAGTAAGCTTAGATCATCTGGAGCAGGAGCTGCTGCGGCAGCTCAAGAAAGGACTTATTCTCTCCGGGGATATACTGTTTTTTGCCGAGTCTACCTGCGGGTTGAGCCCTGAAGAAATTGAGGCGGCGCTGAAGGATCCCCGGTTCGAGGAGCGCGATGAACTGCTTGCCCTGATTTTCACCCCGGATGCGGCACTGCGGACAGCCCTCGAGCCCCTGCTTCAGGCGGAGCCTGCCCTCAGCAGGGCTCAGGTAGAGGCGCTGGTGTCTAGCATGGCGCTAAAGGTCACGGCGCTCCAGCTCCTGGTACCTGGAAGGATCCGTTTCGGCCTGCAGGTTGAGCGCGGCGATCTCGACTACCTGGTCTCCAAGTTGTATCTTGACAGGCCTATCGACCGTAAACTGGCCGCCACGCTGAACGAATACCTGTCCCGGGAAAAGGCGCTCTCCTGCCGGCTGGTGCTTCGCTTTCGAAACACAACATACTCGCCTGCAAAAAGAGACTTTCTCTGCAGTTTCATCGAAAAAGGCAGATCTCATGATGACCTTTTCATCCACCTATTCACCCTTGTAGTGAGGCTGCTTGCCGAGATTAATGACAATGGTTCGATCGAAAAGTATTTTCTCGGCCGGCGCCGGCAGCTGATAAAAACGCTCAGAGAAATCAAAGAATTCGAGCAGAAAAGAGACCACTACTCGATGGAATACCTGATGATGCAGCGTTATCCGGTTCCCCATGAGAGCGAGGATCAGATTCTCAACCAGCTCTACATGGTAACGACAATCACTGAGGCGATTCTTGGCCTTCCCCCCGATCCGTCTTTTCAGGCTGACTTCAGAAATCTTGGTACCTATGGCCGCCGAAATGATATCTCTCACATCATCAGAGTGCTTTCCTGACCTCCCTTTTTTGCTGCCTTTCTGAACTTCCCGTACGCCCTTTGTCATCCATCTACTACAATGTAGCATTAGGACGCAAATTTAGTTACTTAGGGTAATTTTTCGGGTATAATGAAAGTGAAAGAGTGCATTGTGCGCCATGGTGCGAACGAGGCACGCACACCAGGCCGCATTGCCTCGGCTCTCATAGCAGCAACTGATGGCCGAAACGAGAACAACGTGAAAGTGGGAGGTGAGGTTATGGCTTATCATGTTCGACTCAAAGACAAAAGATATCTGCTGACCGAGAAGGACCATCTGGTCCATGTCGATGCCTGGGACAGCGAGATCAGGGATTGGCTGGCCGGCAAGGCCGGGGTGGAACTCGGGCAGGAACATCTGGATGCCATCGAGTTCATCAGAAACACCTATACGAGGCGGAAAATGCACCCCAATCCCCGGGTCATTGCAGCCAACCTGGCCCAAAAATATGGGCCAGACCAAGGTACGCTGAGACACTTCTACAGCCTGTTTCCCAAAGGGGTACAGCAGGCTTTTGCAATCTCGGGCGTACCGATGCAGGGATTCTGTTTCTAGGCTGATACCGAAAACCCGCGGCTGTCAACTCAGATTCGCCCAAAGACAAAGGCGGAGTACCGGCATACCCGGTACTCCGCCTTTTGTATGTGATCTAATTGTTGTGGTTATTGGGATACCATGTTCTGGATTTCTTCGACAATCTCCGGGTTGGCCAGGGTCATGACATTGCCCACATCTCCCTTGTTGGAGATGGCTCCCAGAACCCGCCGCATGATCTTGCCTGAACGGGTCTTGGGCATATCCGGAACGATCCAGACGTTTTTACACTTGGCGATCTTGCCGATCTCAAAGACGATGGCATCGGCGACTTTCTGCTGCAATTCAGCCGATGCTTCGATTCCGGGTTTAAGCGAGACGTAAAGTTCCGGCTCCTTACCTTTGATCTCGTGGGCCACCGGGACCACCGCCGCTTCCGCTACTTCCGGCACGGTCAGGGCCGCCGACTCGATCTCCTTGGTACCGAGACGGTGACCAGAGACGTTGATAACGTCGTCGATCCTGCCCAGGATACGGACATAGCCGTCTGCGGCAACAACAGCGGCGTCACCGGTCAGGTACGGCCAGTCGCGCCAGTCCTTGCTGTTTGGGTTCTTGTTGTACATGCTGAAATAGGTTTTGACAAACCGGTCGCGGTCGCCCCAGATGGTCATAAAGCAGCCCGGCCAGGGATTCTGGATGCAGATATTGCCAGCCTTTCCCGTGCCGGCTGGCAGCTCCTCGCCTTCTTCATCGAACACGATCGGGTGAATTCCTGGAACTCCGCGGCCGGCGCTGCCCGGCTTCATCGGCTCGAGACCCGGTACTGTCGAGCAGAGAAAACCGCCGGTCTCTGTCTGCCAGTAGGTATCGACGATGACCGCCTCGCCCCTGCCGACGGTACTGTGGTACCAGCGCCAGACTTCCGGTTCGATGGGCTCGCCCACCGTGGTCATATGCTTGAACTTGTAATTATATTTCGCCGGTTCGTCCGGTCCTACCTTTCTGAGTGCGCGGATCGCCGTCGGCGCGGTGTGGAAGATGTTGACATCGAGGTCCTGGGCGATTCTCCAGGAGCGGCCGGCATCCGGGTAAGTCGGAACGCCTTCGTAGATCACCGATGAGGCAGCCAGGGCCAGTGGTCCATAGACGATGAAAGAATGGCCGGTGATCCAGCCAATATCTGCCATACACCAGTACACGTCTTCAGGATGAATGTCCTGGATATATTTCGACATTGCGGTGACATAGGACAGGTAGCCGCCGGTACCGTGCTGGCAGCCCTTGGGCTTGCCGGTCGTCCCGCTGGTATACATCAGGAAGAGCGGATCTTCGGAGAGCATCTGCTCGGGTTCCACGCGGGCGCCGTAGTATTTTTTCAATTCATCGTTGACGATCACATCACGGCCTTCAACGATTGGTGCATCAGAGGAATATTTTCCTGGATAACGCTGCCAGACCAACAGCATGTCGACCTTCTGGCCGCCTTCTTCGGCAAGCTGGCAGGCTTCATCGTCGACTGCTTTGTGGTTCAGCAGCTTGCCGGCCCGGTAGTAAGCGTCCATGGTGATCAGGACCCTGCTGTTGGAATCGATGACACGATCGGCACAGGCGCTTGACGAGAACCCGCCGAAGACGACTGAATGGATAACACCGATACGCGCGCAGGCCAGCATGGTGATCGGCAGTTCTGCCGACATGGGCATATGGATGGTGACCCGGTCGCCCCGCTTCAGGCCGGCGGTGTCTCTCAACAGCGCCGCCATCTCGTTGACCCGGACATAGAGTTCCTGATAGGTCACGTGGTGGACCGCCTCTTCTTCGAGCTCGGGGACAAAATGGATGGCAGTCTTGTTCTTGTACTGATCGAGATGACGATCGATGCAGTTGTAGCTGGCGTTGAGTTTACCGCCTTTGAACCATTTCCAGCAGGGTGCATCGCTGGTGTCGAGTACTTCATCCCAATATTTGTACCAGGTCAGAAGTTCGGCGAATTCTGTGTAATAGTCGGGGAAATTGTCGAGGCTGAAACGCTCGAAGATGGAAGGGTCGGTGAGATTTGCCTGGCCAACGAATTTCGGCGGAGGATGAATATATTCTTCTTCCTGCCAGTGTACAGCAATTTGTGCTTCAGAAGTTTCGATAACCTTCTTGTCGTCACTCATAGATCAGCCTCCTGTTCGGTGATTTAATAGTCTTCTTGCCTGAAAAACGATTCCTGAGTGTTACCTCCTTGCCTACAACAAAAAAATCCACCGGATAGCTGCCTCCTATCCGGCACGACTTCTGCACCTAACTAACTGACACCTGGGAATAGATACTCTCCATCTGATGCCTAACACAAAACCAAAAATAAAGCAATTAATCTTATGCACGGATTCAAAAATATTGATGTGTGCAACAAAGCTCCTTGAGACAAAGAAATAGCCCTGGTGGGAGTAGTCAGGAACCATTAATCATCTAGGCTCACCAGAGAGCCGGTCAATTATATTATTCAAAATTGGCTAAACCGGGGTATAATCGATCGCTCAGTGAGCTCAGTAAGACAAAATCCATCGGGGAGTCTACCTTGACCCTACAGAGTATACACCACGTTCGTGCCGGTTTCCTGATCGACGGAGGGGGCGGTCCGATCAGAAAAAATCAGCTGATCGTGATCGAATCTGGACGTATTTCGGCCATCATGGATGATGCGGCTGCCGCTGCGCTGCCGGCGGAGCAGGTGACGGATCTCAGCCACTGCGTTGTCCTGCCTGGTTTGATTGACAGCCATGTGCACCTGTGCATGTCCGGCAGTATCAACCAAAAGCTCCGGGAGAAACAGCTGGAAGCCTCCTTCGAGGAGGTGATCCCGGTCATTGCCGAACACCTCCGGCACCATTTCTCCCACGGTGTACTGGCCTTGCGCGACGGCGGGGACAGAGGGGCATATGTCCTGCGCTACCTCGGGGAACTGCACGATCGTTCCTCGCCGCCGGTGCAGGTACTCACCCCGGGTAGAGCCTATCACCGAAGCGGCCGCTACGGCTCCTTGATTGGTGAGTGCCCTGAACAGGGCGAGTCGCTGCTTGACGCCTATCGGCGGCGTGCCCAGCCGACTAAGCTTGTAAAGATCGTAAATTCAGGCTTGAACAGCTTGACCACTTTCGGCCTCCGGACCGAACCGCAATTTTCAGCGCAGCAACTAGGCACGCTGGTGGCCGAGGCGCAGCGGGACGGTGCTCGCGTAATGGTCCATGCCAACGGTGAAGCTCCAGTGAGGGGGGCTATCGACGCGGGTTGCGATTCCATCGAGCACGGCTTTTTCATGGGCAGGGAAAATCTGGAGCTGATGGCAGAGAAAGGGGTATTCTGGGTGCCGACGGTCTATACCATGAAGGCCTGTGCCCAGCACGCCGACTCTTACCGAGCCCCGATCAACAGGAGGGTGGTTGAACAAAATCTGGCTCATCAGCTGGAGCAGTTAGCTCTGGCCCGGGAACTCGGGGTCAAGGTGGCCTTGGGCAGTGACAGCGGCAGTATTGGCGTTCTGCATGGGGAGTCACTGGTTGAGGAGATGAAGCTTTTCCTGCAGGCAGGCTTTACCATGAGCGAGACAATTTGCTGTGCCACCCATCATGGTGCCCGTCTGCTTGGCCTCGAGAACCTTGGGGCAATAGAGGTCGGAAAGCCAGCTCATTTTCTGGTCACCAGGGGGACCCCGGCCCAGCTGCCCAGAAAGCTGACCTATCTTGAAAGCATCTACCTCGACGGTCAGCCGAGCCAGGCTTATCGCAGGGATCCGGATTACCTGACGCTGAGAAAATTCGAGGGAGTTGCGTTTAGCGGCAAAGTCAAGTACTAAGCCAGATTATCCGGCTATCCATGAAAACAATAACAGCTGAGGAGAGTTCTGATATGACTCATGCATTTACGCTTGCCGACCGGGTCGCCAACCTTGGGGTGGAAACCGCCTTTGTCGTGGCTGGACAGGCGGCTGCACACGCCGCCGCGGGCAACCGCGTATATCCTTTTCACCTCGGTGATCTGAACCTGGCAACCCCGCCTCATATCACCGAGGCCGTCTGCCGAGCCGTAAAAGAGGGGAAGACGGGGTACACCGCCAATGTCGGCATCGCCGAGCTTCGAGAGGCTCTGGCCGACGAATTCAACCGGACCAGAAATACCTCCTTTTCGGCAGCGAATGTTGCAGTGCAGCCGGGCGGCAAGCCGGTTATCTCCAAATTTCTGTTGACCGTCATGAACCCCGGCGATGAAGTGCTTTATCCCAATCCCGGCTTTCCCATCTATGAATCGCAGATTCAATTCCACGGCGGGGTGGCGGTGCCCTACGGGACCATCCCGGGCGAGTCCAACTTCACTTTTGACATCGACCAGCTTGAAAGGTCAATCACAGACAAAACCACAATTCTCATTGTCAATGACCTGCACAATCCCACCAGCGCCGAGTGCAGCGCTGAGGACCGGCGCCGGATAGCTGAGCTGGCGGTGAAACACGATTTAATGGTGTTGCTGGACGAGGCCTATTTCGATATCCACTACGACGGCCAATCGACCTCGATCATCAACGAACCGGGGATGGTAGAGCGCAGCGTCGTGCTCTACACCTTCTCCAAGAGATTTGCCATGACCGGCTGGCGGCTCGGTGCGGCGCTCGGACCCGAGGAGATCATTGCCATTATCGGAAAACTCAACGTCAACGACGAATCCTGCACCAATCAGTTTGTCCAGTGGGCGGCGCTCGAGGCGCTCGGCGGCGACCAGCAGCCGGTACTCGACATACTTGACACTCTGAAGCAGCGGCGTGATCTCTGTGTCGATCTGCTCAACGAGATCGAGGGAGTTTTCTGCTTTAGGCCGAACGCCACTTTCTACCTCTGGCCCGATGTCACTGAAGCCATGGCCAACAAGGGATTTGTTACCTATCAGGAGTTTATCGAGGATGTTCTGAAGCGCACGGGAGTGTCGATGTGCGCCAGGTCCCATTTCGGGACACCGCTGCCGGGTGAGTCGCGAAAGTATCTGCGGCTGGCGTATTCGGGAATAGACCTGGCGGCCATCGAAGAGGGACTGGCCAAGTTCAGAGCGTATCTGGAAAGCTGATTAGGCCCTGCTGCCAACTCTCAAAGGTGCCCGCCTGAAACGGTTCGATGCGGTCGCAGATCGGCCACAGCAAAGAGCTTGAGCGAAAAGACAATTTTTAAAAGTTCTGCACGTAATAATCGTACTTCTTGAGATAGATCTCGGATAGGGTGATACAGGCGGTGACGATCAGCGGGCCGTAAATGATCCCCAGGATGCCATAGACGCTGAGACCGCCGATTATTGACAGGAATACCAGGAGGGTGTGCATCTGCACCTGGTCGCCGACAAGTTTGGGTTTGAGCAGGTACTCGACCGAAAACGACAGGACCATATAAAAACAGAACAGAAAAATTGCGCCGCCGATTTCGCCGCTGAAAGCCAAGATCAAGGCGGCCGGAATCATTACCAGACCGATACCGAAGATTGGCAGAAAGGCGAGAATCGCCATGATAAAACCCCACAAAATAGGGGAATTGAGGCCCATGATCTGAAAAACGGCGCCGCCGAGTATGCCCTGGATAATCCCGCAGATGCCGTTTCCTTTTAAGACGGCAGTGGCAATTTCCTGAAATTTTTCGATCAGCAGCCGGTCCTCGTCATCGGGCAGCGGCGACAGGTGAATCAGATAGGTGAGCAGCTTGGGCAGATCGATCAGCAAAAAGAAGATCACCAGAATCAGCATGGCAAAGAGAAAGAAAAACTGGGCGATGTTGGCGGCCCAGGCACTGGCCTGGTTATAAAGCATCAGGCCGCCCACCTTGACGACGTAGGAAAGAGAGTCGGAAATTTGGGTCGGGTCGATTTCAAAACCGACCTCGTTCAAATACTCAAGACCCTGGGCGACGATGGGGCTTTCCTGGATGAAGAGCTGCACTTTTAGCCAGACCCTGCTGTCCCGGCCCCACTGATAGACGGTGAGCGCCTCGTTTGACAGCGCCGTAATAAAAAATACCAGGGGCACGAAAACGATGGCGGTGATCAGCAGGCAGGTAATCAGTGAGGACGGCGTGCTTGGAAGTTTTTTGTTGAAAAAGAGATAGGCCGGCCGGAACAGGGTGGAGAGGATGAACGACAGCACCAGGATCGATACAAACGGGTAGAGAACCCGACCGAGAAAGAAAATCGAGATTAGAAAGACAACCAGGAAATAGCGAACCCTCATCGGGCTTGGTCCGCCAGGTGGGTATTCATGAGTATTTTTCTGCAGTGAATCCATAGTACGAACTGTTGTATTAGGCAGTGGAATCTTGGCCGGCGCATTTATGTTTGCATTTAGCGTCCGTGCTGAGTTATGGTGGTATCCTTCTGATTTGCGCACTGCCAGCGTTGCATAACTATATAATGAACTGGTGATATTGGGAAGGAAAATACGTCGAGTGTGGAGATTGTATCATGTGGAAAGATTTGGATATTTCCCTTGAGAAAGCGGTGTCGATGAAGGACATGCCCGCGGAGGAAAACCTTGGTTTTGGCAGATATTTCACCGACCACATGTTCCTCATGGAGTGGAACCGTGATCGGGGCTGGAACAACGCCAAGATATCTCCGTACACCTCGTTCTCCATGGACCCTGCGTCCACCGTCCTCCACTATGGCCAGGCGATTTTCGAGGGCCTCAAGGCCTATCGGGGCAAAGACGATCAGATCTATCTGTTCAGACCGGAAGACAATTTCAAGCGCATGAACAAGGCGGCCGTCCGGATGAGCATGCCCCGCTTTCCGGTGGACCAGATGCTCAAGGCTCTCAAGGGGCTGGTCTATCTTGATCGCAGGTGGGTTCCTTCGGCTCAAGGCGCCTCACTCTATCTGCGCCCGACGATGATCGGCGTTGACCCTTTTTTGGGCCTGAGGCCGGCCGACAACTATCTATTTTATATCATAATGAGCCCGGTGGGTGCTTATTATGCGGAGGGCTTCAGCCCCACCAGGATCTGTGTCTGCACCGATTACGTGCGGGCGGTCAGGGGCGGGGTGGGGGATGTCAAGACGGCCGGCAACTACGCCGCCTCGATGCTTGCTTCTGAACAGGCCGTGGAACGCGGCTGCACCCAGGTCCTCTGGCTTGATGCCTGCGAACGCAGATATGTAGAAGAAGTGGGTACTTCCAATATCTTCTTCTTTATCAACGACAAACTGATTACCCCGCCTTTATCCGGCTCGATCCTGGGCGGCATCACCCGTGATTCGGTAATCAAACAGGCTCAGAGCTGGGGTATCGAAGTGGAGGAACGGCCGGTGGCCATTGATGAAGTGCTGGAGGCCTCACAAAGCGCCACTCTCCAGGAGAGTTTCGCCACCGGCACCGCGGCTGTCATATCCCCCGTCGGGGAGCTCCTCTACCAGGACGTCTCCTATCAGATCAACAAGGGTCAAACGGGACCCCTCGCAGTCCGCTTGTATGAAGAATTACAAGCAATTCAATACGGTCGGAAAAAGGATCCATTCGGCTGGCGGGTCAAGGTCGGTTGAGACCCCGTACCTGATCGGCTTCAAGTTCTAATTTAAGCCTTAAAACAACAATATAAGGTGCCCTGCGGGGCGGCTGCAAAAAAAGTGCGGCCGCCCCTTGATTTTTGTACGAGCACGACTATATTTTGCCGTGTTCAAAATTAGGCCGTTTTTGCGGTCAGTTAAATAGGGGCTGCCCGTGGAGGTGCAGCCAAAACATAATTCAACTTCGAACAAAGTAGTATAGGAGGAAACAATGAAAATTCGTCCGTTAAATGATCGTCTTCTTGTTCAGAGGCTTGAGGAGGAAGAAACAACTGCCGGTGGCATCATCATTCCCGACAGCGCTAAGGAAAAGCCGGCTCAGGGAAAGGTTGTGGCAGTTGGTCCTGGTAAAGCAAACGATGCAGGCGAGCGCGTTGAACTGCAGGTGAAAGAAGGTGACGTAATCCTCTTCTCCAAATATGGCGGCACCGATGTGAAGCTTGACGGAGAGGACTACCTGATCATGCGTGAAGATGACGTTCTCGGCATTGTCGAGTAAATCGCATCTGAACCGATTTGTTTCAACCCTAATTTGCATTAACTGATAAAAGGAGAAATTCCAATGGCTGGTAAAGATATTAAATTCGGTGTCAAGGGTCGCGAGAAGATTCTCACCGGTGTCAATACCCTCGCAGACGCGGTAAAAGTAACCCTGGGGCCGAAGGGTCGCAACGTATTGATGGAGAAATCATTTGGTGCCCCGACCATCACCAAGGACGGTGTGACCGTGGCCAAAGAGATCGAGCTTCAGGACAAGTTCGAAAACATGGGCGCCCAGATGGTCAAGGAAGTTGCTTCCAAGACCTCGGATGTCGCCGGTGACGGTACTACCACGGCAACTGTCCTGGCTCAGGCAATTTACACCGAAGGGGTCAAACTGGTAGCTGCCGGCAACAATCCGATGGAACTCAAGCGCGGCATCGACAAATCCGTTGACGTCGTGGTCGAGGCCCTGAAGGGCATTTCGACTCCGACCAAAGAGCAGAAAGAAATTGCCCAGGTCGGCACCATTTCCGCCAACAGCGACGAGACCATCGGCAACATCATCGCCGAGGCGATGGACAAGGTTGGCAAAGAAGGCGTTATCACCGTCGAAGAAGCAAAATCCATGGAGACCACCCTGGATGTGGTTGAGGGTATGCAGTTCGATCGTGGGTACCTTTCTCCCTATTTCGTCACCGATCCGGATCGCATGGAAGTAGCCATGGACGATCCCTACCTGCTGCTGGTTGAGAAGAAAGTTTCCAACATGAAGGACCTGCTGCCGGTACTCGAGTCCGTCGCCAAGATGGGCAAGGGGCTGTTCATCATCGCCGAAGATGTCGACGGTGAAGCGCTGGCCACCCTGGTAGTCAACAAACTGCGTGGCACCCTGAACGTCGCCGCGGTGAAAGCACCGGGCTTTGGTGATCGCCGCAAAGCAATGCTCGAAGATATCGCCATCCTCACCGGCGGCCAGGTCGTTACCGAGGATCTCGGCATCAAGCTTGAGAACATCACCGTAAACGATCTCGGCACCGCCAAACGTATCGTGGTTGATAAAGACAACACCACCATCATCGACGGCGCCGGAGAGAAAGAAAAGATCGCCGGCCGGGTCAAGCAGATCCGTACCCAGATCGAAGACACCACCTCCGATTACGATCGTGAGAAACTGCAGGAACGTCTGGCCAAGCTGATCGGCGGTGTGGCGGTAATCAATGTTGGGGCGGCCACCGAGATTGAGATGAAAGAGAAAAAGGCCCGCGTCGAGGACGCCTTGAACGCAACCCGCGCCGCGGTAGAGGAAGGTGTGGTTCCCGGCGGCGGCGTGGCTTACATTCGCTGTCTCGATGCTCTCAACAAATTGGAGTTGGATCCCGAGCAGTCGCTTGGCAAGAACATCCTGCTGCGCGCTCTCGAGGAGCCCATTCGCCAGATTGCCGAAAATGCCGGTCTGGAAGGCTCCGTGGTTGTCGAGCATGTCAAGAAGCTCAAGGGAGCACACGGTCTGAACGCGGCTACCGAAGAGTACGGCGACCTGATCGAGGCAGGTGTTATCGATCCTGCCAAAGTCACCCGCACCGCGCTGCAGAATGCTGCGTCGGTTGCCGGAATGCTGCTCACCACCGAGGCCGTGATCGCCGATCTGCCTGAGGACAAAGATGCTGGCGGTATGGGCGGTATGCCTCCGGGAGGCGGCATGGGCGGTATGGGAGGAATGGGCGGCATGATGTAAGCCGATCCGGCCGACATACGGTCTAATGATATGCAGTATCCAAGGGGCTCAGCGATGAGCCCCTTTTTTTGTGTTTCCGGAG
>JARRLH010000009.1:21970-23865 GCA_037387205.1 Desulfofustis sp. | reverse complement strand
CTCCTTTTTACCCCGGGGGTGCACTTTGAGTACATCACGGGATGAGTGATGCAGCCAGAACAAGACCATGATTTTCTGACCCGCTTCAATCCCCTCCAGCCCTTCACTAAACTCTGAAAAGATCTCGATATAGCCGGTCCTATCCGACTCCCCATAGCCCTTTGGCGCCTCTTTGAGGCTCATGATATCGCCATCTACCGTGCCGATGATTTTCACCACGGGTGCGTGTTTATCAGGTGTCTTCTTCTTCCCTTTTTCCGATCTCTCAGAAGTCTGGTGCCATAGGGGCACACGGCCGAGCAGATGCCGCAAATACGCCCCTTGTGGTACTCATAATAGTGTGCTTTTTTCCATTGATCACATTGGTGCACGTCCAACAATTGCTCTCTGGCGATTCCGGGGTACCATTCATTACCCTGCACGGCCCGGGCGGGGCAGGCATCCACACAACGACGGCAGCGGCCGCAGAAATTTCTCTGCAGCGGCCGGGCGCAGTCCACCTCCATATCGGTAAAAACCGTGCCCAGCCTGACCCACGAACCAAATGAGCTGGTCACCAGTTGGCAATGTCTGCCGACCCAGCCGATCCCAGCCCGGGTGGCAGCCGTTTTATGGGGAAAGTCCCCCATTATATTCGTCGTGTCCGTGCGCTCCGAGGCTGCCAGCGGCTGAGCTCGATGCCCCCTGCTGCGAAGCTCGATGCTGAGTTTATGGGAGAGCTCGTTAATCCGCTTGTTCACCCGTGAGTATTCTTCGGCGTACTCCTGGTTGGGCCCGTCTTTAACGCTGGCCATGATCGGTGGATGTATGGGCAGCGCCCAGGCGATTGCGCGGGGGAATCTTTGTCCCGAAGCGTCTGCCGGAGTTAAAAACTCTCGCAGATCGGCTGCTCCCCACAACACGATTCGCTGGTCCTCCAGCCACTCTTGAAGCCAGTGCTTATTCCGAGGTGATTTCTCCACAATGGTCGCTCAGCCAGTTTCGTTGTAAACAGTAGTTCCAGGCAGTGCCTCGCTTGATTCAGGCAAGCACCGAAAGGGTAAAGAGCGAGGCCGCCTAGATCTTATACTGCAGCGCCAGAACAAACGGCATGGCGCCGCAGGGTCCTGCCGCGGTAAGCAAAACCGTTTGGGTCCAATTACTGTCCAGGCCGTTCACCGAAGAGAAAAGAAACCATATTAAAAGCGGGTGGGCAACGGTTTTCATGGTGGTGACCACCAGGGCTGCACCATCAATCCGGCTGATCCGGACGTCCGCCATGATGATGCCCAGGGAAAACAGAGCCGCTGGTGCGGCGGCGCTGCCGGTAAAGGAAAGAAACGTGTTGAGCCCGTCGTGCAGAGGCAGTCCCATGATATTGGCAGCCAGGCCCAGCGCCATGGCCGCCAGAACCGGATTGCGCAGGAAGGAGGCGCCGACCTTGAGGTAGGAATCGCCCCGGTGGGCAACCACCTCCAAAGCCATGACCATGCCGCAGAAGAAAATGACCATGTCTATGGAAATGACAGCCGACAGAGGCAGAACACCTCGATCCCCATAAAGCATCGTGACGATGGGGAGAATAAAAAAGACATGATTGACGAAGCAGGAGGCCATGCCGAGCAGCATCGATTCGAGCTTGCTGCGCTTGAGCCAGGTCCTGACGGCATATGCCGTTATGGTGAAAATAGTTATCTCGGCGACGACCCAAAGAGTAATAATCGTGTAGTCGATCTGATCCAGCGGCGCCGAGTAAATCAAAGAAAAGATAACAGGGGGTACGAGCGCATAGAAAACGAACTTGTTGATCGTTTGTGCATCTCTGAAATCAAAAACTTTTCGCTTACCCAGTATAATACCCAGCAGCATGATCGCAAAAACCGGAAAGACCGGGTTTAAAAAGGTCTGTACAATAA
>JARRLH010000009.1:0-21923 GCA_037387205.1 Desulfofustis sp. | reverse complement strand
CAATGTGCGCCTCACCCGGATAGATACCACACTCCTGATTGCACATCATCCAGAAATGCGCCGTCGCCGGGTGATGAGGCGATGCGGGCGGTCCAGGGAGAGACGCTCTCGGGACACAAAACTTTATTTGCCCTTCAAAATCACCTTCTTTTCTCCGACTATTCAGGAAAATCGGATTGCAGTGGCCAGCCCTTATCAGGTACATCAATAGTAGACAACGGCGCAGTTTTAGGATGCGCGCCGCTTGTCGGTTGATTTCCGAAGGTTCAACTTTTCTCACACGCTGCTTCGGCAAGGAGTGTAAAGATGGGAGCGCCACTTACCCGCCAGCAACAGAGCCAGCTGCTCGAATGGTTTGGTCCGGACCGTTTCTCAACGGGATCCTCGGCCTGCGAACTGCATATTCATGACATATCCCCGCACCGCGTCGATCCACCCTCCGGGGTTGTCTGGCCCCAGTCCACCGAAGAGGTCGCCAGACTGCTGGCCTGGTCCTACCAGGAAGAGATCGCCATTACCCCCTGGGGTGCCGGCACGAGCACCGAAGGCAATCCCCTGCCGGTAAAGGGAGGTCTGGTGATCGACATGACCAGGATGAACCGGGTGCTCGCCATTCGTCCCGAGGATCTGCAGGTCGATGTTGAACCGGGTGTCTTCAGGCGGGAACTCAACCGGCAGCTCAGCGGCAGCGGGCTGTTCTTCCCGGTTGACCCCGGAGCCGACGCCACCATCGGCGGCATGATCGCCAACAACGCCTCGGGGGTGAAAACGGTAAAATACGGGGCCACCAAAGATTACGTGATGCAGATGACCATAGTGCTGCCGGACGGCGAGATAATCACCGTGGGCAACAGGGCCCATAAATCATCCTCGGGATACGATCTGGGAAAATTGTTCATTGGTTCCGAAGGTACCCTGGGAATCGTCACCGAGGCGACCCTGCGCCTCAGCGGGGTGCCTGAAAACCAGCTGGCGGCAACCGTCACCTTTCCCGACCTCGAGTCTGCCTCCGAAGCGGTGGCAATGATAATTGGCACCGGCCTGGAGCCGGCGGCACTCGAACTGCTCACCGAAGGACTCATTGAACTGATGAACGAGGAAAACGGGCTTGATCTCGAGGTCACGCCGTCCCTGTTCTGTGAGTTTCACGGCATCAGCCGCACCAGCCTCGAAGAGGTCGCCGCCCTGGCCCGGGAGATCTGCGAGGATTGCGGAGCCTTGTCATATCAGTACGGGATCGACGAGCACGAGCGCCGAACCCTCTGGCAGGCCCGCCACGACGCTTGGGAGACAATCAACAGGGCCCACCCGGGGAAAAACACCCTCATCGTCGACGCCGCCGTTCCCATCTCCCGCTATCCCGAGGTCGCGGTCTTCGCCAGCCAGGCGGTCAAGGATCAGGGGGTGCACGGTTATGTATTCGGCCATGCCGGTGACGGCAACATTCACGTAGTGATGGCCGGAGACCCGGATGATCAGGAAGAGTGGCGCAGGCTCGAGACTGTCAACCATGTCGTCGTCGAAAAGGCGCTTGAGCTAAACGGCACCTGCACCGGTGAACACGGGGTCGGAATCGGCAAACGAAAATTCATGGCCTTGGAACACGGTGCCTCCATTATTCTGATGAAGAAAATCAAGGATCTCATCGATCCGAAAGGGTTGATGAACCCGGGGAAAATTTTCAGTTAGACGCCCCAGGGCTGCAGGTTCACTGGTTCGGCTGCACCATAGGGAAAAACCACCGCCGGGCAATCGGGAGAAGCGGACCAGGAAGGATCCCCCAGTCTCCGGTCCGCATGTCAGCAACAAATAGATTTGTCCGGTTATAAAACACGTAAATTGCCCGCCCATCAAATCCGCCCGATCCTCGCTGAAGCGCAGCGAAGGCCATGTCCAGCCAGCTCGCTGCCGAGCAAAGCACCCACTGAGGTTTTTTTCGAGAAATCTTTCCTCTGTCCAGATTACTCCGTGTGGAATTACCTTCTAAAGGTACTTAGAGTCTGCCGAAGATATGCCGAAAGTAAGAGGCGCAGAGCCCTTCCTGGGCCGCCATACAGGGGCCGACCGGGTGCCTCGAGGTACAGGAAATACCAAATGACGGGCATTCATCGGGCGTAAGGCGCCCGGATAGAACGGCGGCGCATTGGCACTGAAACTCCTCTTCGCCCTTCTTGAACCTGACGTTGAATCGCTTGACGGCGTCATAGAGGGAGAGCTCGTCCCTGATCACGAAGCCGCTGCCCTCGATGCTGCCCAGTCCCCGCCAGTCGGTCTCCACCGCGAAAAAGACTTCTGACATGATTTTTGAGTTGCGAATCGTTTCCTCGGTTTGCACTACACTGTTGAATGGGTTGGTGATAATGGGTTTTTCCGAGATGATCTGTTTGACGATGGAGATAAGTCCCTGCAGAATTTCAGCGATGCCGAAGCCGGCCACGGCGCAGGACAGGTGATGCTGTCTGGCCAAATCGGCGTAGGCCTGGGAGTCGGTGATACTCTGGATATGTGCGGAACAGAGCAATCCTCTGATATTGAGCTCAGGATCGCTCATCAAGGAGTCGAGGGAGGGGGGCAGCAGCCTGATCGAGGGAATCACGCAGAAATTATCGATTCCTTCGGAGGCGGCCTCAAGGATGGTCTCGGCCACGTCCGGAGCGGCACCTTCAAAGCCCACCGCCGTGAATACCACTATCTTGTTGGGGTACCTGCGGGCCAGGTCGAGCGCTTCCATGGGCGAGTCCACAACCTCGACCAGCGCACCCTTCTGTTTTATCGATTCAAGCGATTCCTGACTGCCCTGGACCCTGAGCAGATCCTCACAGGTCGCGGTGATTACATCGGGCTCCTTGCCGATCTTCACAAAGGCATCGATGTGACCGGCAGGCATCACGCAGATGGAACAGCCGGGTCCGGTGACGATCTCCAGATCTTCCGGCAGGATGTCCTCATCACTGTATTTGAGCAGGGTGCGGGTCTGGGTTCCGCAGATTACCATCACCCTGATGGGCCGATCCACCAGCGCGTGCAGTTCCTCCACCAAGTCGGTCGGGAACGGCGGTTGAATAAATTGTTGAGGACCTGCCATGGCTCACCTCTGCACCCGGCCTCGAGATCATCGCGCTGCCTGGCGCACTGCACCATTAGTTTGAGAAAGCTCAGGCCTGTTCAGCCTCCCTTCTCATTTCAGTAAAATATTCAGACTCGCTGATTTTTTCTGCCTCCAGCGCCTCAATATCGGCCCTGGTCAGATGAAACATCCCGCAGGCGGGGCAGCTGCCGTCGAAACTGTCGTCCACGGCCCGGGCCTTGAGTTCGTCTATTGTCATGTGATCCACATTTCCGCAGGCGCCGCTGGGATTTTCGGCCCGCACCTGAGCTCTGCCGGATCGTTTTTGTTTTACAGCCATAGCAACACCTCGTGAGGGAAAGGCGGCTGAACACCTTGTCTCACCCTCCGGGGTTCAGCCACTTGTGTGATACTCAAAAATATTTCCGGCGTCAAGAGTATCGGACAGCGACGCCACAGGCGTCATTGTCCGCCGTCTTTTCAATTGGTTATCGTGTCAACCAGTTTCCCTTCGGCGTCGATGATTTCCAGGGCCAGGGGAATTCCGCCATCCAGGCGGTGAGTGGCGCAGGACATTCACGGGTCATAGGCCCGCACGGCCATCTCCACCTTGTTGAGTATTCCCTGATCGTAGACGCCATCTTTTATGAGCGAGGCGGCGGCCTGCTTAACGCTCATGTTCATTGGCCCGATGTTGTGGGTAGTGCCGACGATGAGATTGGCCGACTCGATACAGCCGTTGGCATCGGTGCTGTAATCGTGGATCAGCGTACCCCGCGGCGCCTCGACCACCCCGACTCCGCGGCCTGCCCCGGGAGTCGCTGCGGCCCGCACATCGGTGTCGGTGATACCGTCCCAGTCGAGCAGTTCGACGGTGCGCTCGCAGGCGTAGACCAGCTCGATCAGGCGGGCGTAGTGATAGAGCAGGGTAGCCTGGGCCGGACGGCCAAAGGCCTCCCTGAACTCCTCCAGCGCCGCCTGGGCTTTGGGAGTGGACATCTGGTCGCAGACATTGAGCCGGGCCAGGGTGTTGGCCCGGTAGATTCCCTTAGGGGCATCGAGATCCAGGGAGAATCCCTCATCCCAGGATTTGGCATAGGGCATCTTGCCGTAGCTCCACGGTTCCACATGTTCGCCAAGATACTCGAGATAGGCCGCGGCTTCGAAGTCGACATAGCTGCCGTCGGCCTTCATCAGCCGCTGCTTGCCGTCATAGAGTCTGAAGGAGCCATCCTCGCGGTCGACGGTGCCCAGGAAGCCGGTGGTGATCAGGCCGAGTTCGCCGATCACGTCCATATATTTGCTGAACACGTTCTTCCTGGCAAAATCGAGGGCGTACTGAGAGAAATCGAGCAGCGTGCGCGTGTCCTTCAGCAGTTCCTGCCGCTCAGCCTCCCGCATCGGCTTGGAAAAGCCGCCGACCACTGCGGCGACCGGATGAATCGCCTTGCCGGCAAAGCGATCGAGCATCATCTGTCCGAGCTGACGCATCTTGACCACCTGCGAGGCCAGTTCCGGGGCGGCCTTGACAACCCCGATCACGTTGCGGACTGAATAGTCGGCATCGGGACCCAGCACGAAATCGGGGGCCGCCAGGAAAAAGAAATGCAGGATCTTGTCATTGATATGCGCCATCACCTGCAGCAGTTCCCTGAGCTTGTGGCCGGTGGGCGTCGGGGTGACACCGAAACAGCCGTCCACCGCCTTGTTGGAGGCGGTGTGATGCATCCATGGACAGATGCCGCAGATCCGATTGACGATCCGAGGCACTTCCTCGGCCGGCCTCCCCTCGATGAATTTCTCGAAACCGCGCAGAGACATCAGGCTCATGTAGGCGTCTGCGACGTTACCCTCATCGTTGAGATGCACCGAGATTCGGGCATGCCCCTCGATTCGGGTAACCGGTTGTATGTGCAGTACCTTGCCCATGTTATTCCTCCTTCACGGCGGCGGTGCGTCTGGGACGCAGATTGCCGTGGGCGCCGCTGAACCTCAGCATGGACCGGCGATCCACCACAGATTTAAAATCGATGCCGTTGCTGGCCAGCGCATTCATCATATCGAGCATCTGGTTGCCCTTCGGCAAGACCGACCCGAAACAGCCGCGGCACGGCACCCGGGCATGGATGCAGCTCGGCACGCCGCGCCTGGCGCAGCCGGCCGCAGTAACCGGCCCCATGCACATATAGCCCTGTTCGAGCAGGCAGCGCATCTCGCTTACCGGTTTTTCAGGGTCGAATTCGACATTCTCGGTGTAGCGCTTCACCGTGGTCACGCTGCCCTTGCCTTCCCTTTTCGTGGGACAGGTATCGCAGACGCTTTTGGTGGGCAGCTCCGGCTCCCGGTCCTCAAGCAGCGCGCTGATCACCTCGGCGATGTGAGCCGGGTTGGGCGGGCAGCCGGGCAGCATCAGGTCGATTTTTACCTTCTCATCGAGCGCATAGGTGCGGTCGAGCAAGGCGGGAACGTTCTCGTCCGGCCTTTTCGCGCCCTTGTCGGTCGACGGGGTCTGATAGATCTCGTCGAAACTGGAGGCCGAGTCCTGCCCGTTCATCAGGGCCGGGATACCGCCCTGGGTGGCACAAGAACCGAGGGCAATGAGCACCTTGCATCTCTTGCGCATCTCCTCCAGCACTTCGAGGTGTTCTTCATTCGACACCCCGCCGCTCACGATGCCGACCACCGCTTCGGGGATCTGCAGGTGCGAGCCTTCGTCGCCGCATTGCCCGAAATACTTGTGGTCCATGAGCACCGGGGCGTGCACAATATCGAGAGGTTCGGTGAGCAGGGGCACCAGGTCCTCTCCAATGTTGAGGATGGCGATCTCGCATCCGGAACAGGAACTCAGCCATTCTAACGCGGTCGTAACTCCCATGTGTCCCTCCTCTATAGGGCTTGAACCTGGCCGTGAATGGGACCGAGCCGCTTGATCTTGTCGGTCATTTCACTGACGGCGCTGACGAATTTGTCGGGCTCGGCCGACGATACCCAGGTTATCGCAAAACGTTCCTGTTCGTAGCCGTAATCTTCCAGCAGCTCAATAATCATATCGGAGCGGGACAGCGCTTTATAATTACCATCCAGGTAATGACATTCGCCCAGGTGTCAGCCCAGGACCATGACGCCGTCGGCTCCCTGGTCCAGTGCTTTGGTGATAAACTCCGGATGCACCATGCCCGAACACATCACCCTGATGATCCTGACGTTGGGCGGGTACTGCATTCTTGAGGTACCGGCCAGGTCGGCGGCGGCATAGGAACACCAGTTGCAGCAAAAGGCAATGATCGTGGGTTCAAAACTCATCACTCAACTCCTTTATTGTTATGGAAAGATTCCCCTCTTTCCCCTGTTCTCACCTGGTCAGCGCCGCCTCGATCTGGGCGCTGATCTGCTCCATCGTGAAGCCCTGTACGACCACACCGCGTTTCGGACAGGTGCCCTGACAGAGTCCGCAGCCCTTGCACTGCGCCTTGTTGACCGCAATATATTTGGCTCTCAGGCCATCCTCGCCGGTCTCCTCGACCAGGCTGATGGCGTGGTAGGGGCAGACATCGAGGCACAGGGCGCAGCCGTCGCAGTGGGCCAGGTCGGGTTCCGCCTTGACTGCATCGAGGCTGACCTCGGACCTTGACAGCAGGGTTGCGGCCCGGGCCGAAGCTGCCAGAGCCTGGGCCACCGATTCCTCCACCGGCTTCGGGTAATGGGCCAGTCCGGCAACGAACAAGCCGTCGGCGGCGAAGTCCACCGGCCGCAGCTTGGCGTGGGCTTCCTGGTAGAAACCATCACCGTCCAGCGCCACCTTATAGAGCTTGTTGAGTTTGTCGCCATCGGGGTTGGCGACGATGGCCGTGGCCAGCACCACCATATCGGCCTCGATCTCAAGCGGCCGATGCAGGATGTGATCCCAGACCTCGATGATTGCCTTCTTGTGCTTGACCTCCACCGTGGGTTTGCCGTGCAGCTCGTAATTGATGAAGATCACACCCAGTTGGCGTGCTTTCTTGAACAGCGCCTCCCGCTGACCGTAAGTCCTCATGTCGCGATAGAGGATGTAGATCATCCGCTTCGGATCTTCCTGCTTGAGGTCGATGGCGGTCTGCACAGAATGGGTGCAGCACACCTTGGAGCAGTACATCCGCTCCTTTTCACGGGAACCGACGCACTGGATGAAGACGATCGATTTGGCCTTGACCGCGTGCTGCTCCTTGAGTTTGAAGAGCCGGTCGAATTCAAGTGAAGTAACCACGTTGGGGATGCGCCCGTAGCCATACTCCCTGGGGCGCAGCGGTCGACCGCCGGTGGCCATGATACCGATCCCGTGGTCGATGGTCTTAGTCAGCCCGTCTTTGGTGGAGATGGTTGAGCGGAAATTGCCGACGAATCCCTCGGCAGCGGTTACCTCGCAGCCGGTGTGGAGGATGATGTTCTCATTATTGCCGACTTCGTCGATGAGCTTGACTGTCCGGTCGGAGATCGCCTCGCCGGACCAGGTGTGGCCGAGGAACATGGCGTTGCCGCCGAGTGCCTGGGTCTTCTCGACCAGGTGCACCTCAAAGCCCTGCTGGGCCAGATTCAGCGCCGAGGTCAGGCCGGCAATGCCGCCGCCGACCACCAAGCCTTTCTGCTTGATCGGCACCGAAATGGGCTGCAGTGAGAACTGCCGCGCCACTTTGGCAACCGCCATTCTGATTAAATCCTTGGCTTTAACCGTGGCCCTTGCCGGATCGGCTGCATGAACCCAGGAATTCTGGTTTCTGACATTGGCCATTTCCACCAGGTATTCGTTCAAGCCTGCTGATTTGAGGGTCTCACGAAACAGCGGCTCATGGGTTCGCGGCGTGCAGGCAGCGACCACCACCCGGTTCAGCCCTTTTTCCCTGATGGTCTGGATCATCTGCTCCTGAGTGTCCTGGGAACAGCTGAACAGGTTGCGTTCGACGTGAACCACCCCCGGCAGTCCCTGGGCATATTCGGCCACCGCTTCGACATCGACGATACCGGCAATATTGGACCCGCAGTGGCAGACAAAGACACCGACCCGCGGGTCTTGGCCACCGATGTCACGCTCTTCGGGGAAGGTCTTTTCTTCGGTCAACTCACCCCGCGCCGGGGCGAGTATATCGGCAACGGCCGCAGCAGCGGCTGACCCTTCGAGGACTGACTGGGGAATATCCTTGGGACCGGCGAAGGCGCCGCAGGTGAAAATTCCCCTCTTGGAGGTCGAAACCGGAGAGAAATCCGAGGTGGCGACGAAGCGGTCACTGGTCAGTTTGACCCCGGCCATTGCGCTGAGTTTTTGCAAATGATCAGGGATCTGCAGCCCCACGGAAAGCACCACCAGGTCGAAATACTCTTCCACCTGGCGCCCCTCTTCGTTGATATAGTGCAGCCTCAAATCGCCGGAATCGCCTTCGGGCTCGACCCCGTGCACCCGGCAGCGCACAAAACGCACTCCGGACTCTTCCTTGGCCCGCTGATAGTAACGGTCAAAGTCTTTGCCGTGGGTCCTCATGTCCATCATGAAGATCGAGGTTCGCAGTCCCGGCACGTGATCCTTGGCCATTACCGCTTCCTTGATCGCATACATGCAGCAGACCGACGAACAGTAACTGTTGCCGCACTTGTTCTCGTCGCGCGAACCGACGCACTGAAGAAAGGCCACCTTGGTGATTTCCTTGCCGTCGGAGGGCCGAAGCAAATGTCCCTCAGTGGGACCCGAGGCGGACATGTAGCGCTCGAACTGCAGGGAGGTGATGACATTGGGATAACGGCCATACCCCCAGACGCCGGCCGGGGCCGGGTCGAAGGCTTCAAAGCCGGGCGCCATGACGATGGCCCCGACAGTGAAGTTGTGCAGTTTTTCGGTGTCGTCAAAGTTGACCGCATCGGCCGGACACACCTTTTCACAGAAACCGCAGGCCCCCGCTTTCTTGAAGCGGATGCAGCTGGCCGCATCGATCTGGTATTTGAGCGGCACTGCCTGGGCATACTTTACGTAGATTGCCGTGCGCCTGCCGGTGGCCGCATCGTACTCGCTGTCAACCTTCTTCGGGCATTTGGCGGCACACTCTCCGCAGGCAATGCATTTTTCCATATCCACATAGCGCGGATGCTCTTTTACGGTAACCTCGAAATTCCCTGCTTCCCCGGAGATGGCGGCAACCTCGCTCAGCGTCATCAACTGTATATTTAAGTGCCGACCGCACTCGACCAGTTTGGGCGCGATAATTCACATCGAGCAGTCGTTGGTCGGAAAGGTCTTGTCCAACTGGGCCATGGCACCGCCGATGGCTCCCGACCGTTCGACCAGATAGACATAATAGCCCGCATCGGCCAGATCAAGCGCTGCCTGCATACCGGTAATGCCGCCGCCGACTATCATCACCGACCCGACTTTTTTCGTATCCAGCATGGTGGTGTCTCCTCTTATACATTCTTGCGATTCCTCAATCTCCGGAACCAGTTGCTCATTATCCTGATTCCCCAACCGGCTAGTCGCCTGCTTCCTCGGTTTCCACTTCTTCCTGCTTCTGACCAGGAAGAACAAGGGAATCGGCGACGAGTTCCCAGAGATATTTGACTTCGATACCAAGATCGTATTCCTGGTTGAGAGATTTCATAATCTGGTCCCTGCAGTTGTGACACGGGGCAATGACCAGTTCCGCGCCGGTCTCCTGAAGCTGCCGGGCTTTGATGCGGCCGTAGAAGACCCGCTCCGGGGCAAACGGCATGGCCCAGGCACCGCCTCCGGCGCCGCAGCAATAGTTGCTTTCCCGGTTGGGCTCCATCTCCATGTAGTCGGTGCAGCACTTCCGGGTAATGATCCGTCCTTCCTCGTAGTAGGCCACCCCGAAGGCTTTCATGGACTTGCGTCCGTAGTTGCAGGGGTCGTGATACGTGGCACGCAGCCGATGTCTGCTGCTGTCAAGCTCGATGCGCCCCTCCTCGATGTATTCCATCAGCAGGTCGAAAACCGAGACGATCTTGAACTCGTTCAGCGCTTCCGGGTACCATTTGTTCAACCCGAACCGGGTTGCATAGTAGGCATGGCCTCATTCGGGCAGGAGCAGTACCTCGCACTTCAAGCGCCTCATGTTGTCGACGATGCGCCCGACTACCGTTTTCATAGATCCGTCGTCGCCCGAGAACAATCCCCAGTTGACCCCTTCCCAGTTCTCCGACGAGATGGTCCAGGACTCTTTGGCGGCATGAAAGATCCGCCACCAGTATTTCATATCGTCGGGCTCGGCGAAAGGCTCCTTGGAGTTGACCGTCACCAGAACCTTGGCGCCGACCACGTCAATCGGCGTTTTAAACCCCTCCAGACCTTCTTCCTCGAGCTCTTCTCCAAGCTCCTCACAGAGATAAACGAAGTCATCCTTGGGGATGCCGAGGTTATTGCCGCGCTCCAGGCAGGTCACCACGCCTTTGTGAATCGGCCCCGGCACCAGGTCGCGTTCCCTTATGCCGCGCAGTCTGCGCATCAGCGCCATGATCTGCACCCCTGCAGGGCAGCCATTCTCGCACTTGGCGCACATGGTGCACTTCCATGGCCAGTTGGTATCCTTCAGTTCATCTTCGAGGCCGAGCACCGCCATTCTCACTATTTTTCTGGGGTCCAGACCGTCAACCCCGGCAATGGGGCAGGCACTCGCACAAGTGCCGCAGGTCAGGCAGGTATCAGCCCAACTGGTGTCGGAGTAGATGGTCTTGTCGGTGAAGCCGAGCGCCATGGGTTCAGGCCGGTGACTGTCTTGCTCGAGTTTGCGAACCTTCTCAGGGTCCACGTAGCTCGAAGGTTTGATATGCGGCTGTCGCCCGAATTTCTCGCACAGAAGCTGGTAGTCTTCGAACTTCATAAGGTACTTGCGGCCGGGACCCTCCTTGGCGGGAAGGGTACCGGAATTGATCCAGTTCCTTATGGTGTTTCGATGAACACCAAATTCTTCAGCCATTTCGCTGACTCTAAACTCATACATCATTGATGGTCACCTCGTTTTGCTAATTTTGGACAATGCGCAATATCTGCTCGCATGCCTGGGCAACGGCTGATTTCATCGACTCGGAGAGCCCCGGTTCTATCTCCGCCGGGATATACTCGGCCTGAGCGGCGAGTATGGTCACCCGGATTGAGGTATGGACTTCCAACTCCTGCAGGAGATTGACTGTGGGAAACTGGTGCAGGGAAAAATCGTGTATCTTCTGGGCCGGTATCGAAGAGGATTCGATGCAGAAAAGTTCGCCGGGAGCCCGGCCATCGAAATCGACGGCATCGAGAATAATGATATGATCCGGTCGGCCTTCTTCGCTCAGGAGGTAATCAAACAGGTACTCACGGACACCGGTCATCGCATCGATGGCCTCTACGGATTCGGGCAGGTTGGCGGCGTCGTTGAGTTTTTCAACCACCGCCGGGCCAAAGCCGTCATCCCCCATGAGAATATTTCCGCAGCCAAAAATTACCGTTGAACCCATGCCTAGTCGAGTTGTGCAAAAGTTGCATAATCGCAAAGATCACGCACCCTAGCATCCGGGTCGACCGAATTCAAGAAAAATTTATTGCTTGTTTAACGGAACTTGATGAAAAGAGGTCAAAAAATTGAAATTACACCACAAAAGAAGCGTACCACAGTTTGGCTACAGGGAGTCCGGCGCCCCTCTCAAGGGAGGTTATCGGCGCATTATTACAAAAACAATTAGTAGCCGTTCGGGTTTTTCCGCTGCCAGTTCCAACTGTCAATGCACATTTGGTCGAGGTCAAATTCGGTTTTCCAGTGCAATTCCCTTTCAGCTTTGCTCGGATCCGCATAGCAGCTTGCCGCGTCGCCTGGTCGTCGCGGGGCGATCCGGTAAGCCACCTTTTTGCCGCTGGCCCGCTCAAATCCCCGGATAACTTCAAGTACCGAATAGCCCCGTCCGGTCCCCAAATTGTAGGCCACGACCCCGGGATTCCTGTCCAGTTTGTCCAGTGCCTTGACATGTCCCCGGGCCAGATCGACCACATGGATATAATCCCTTACCCCGGTGCCGTCCGGGGTCGGATAGTCATCACCATAGACGGGAACTTCGTCCAGCGCGCCGACCAGCACCTGGGTGATATAAGGCGTCAAATTGTTTGGAATGCCGTGGGGATCTTCACCGATCTCGCCGCTGGCATGCGCTCCGACAGGATTGAAATAGCGCAGCAGGGCGACGTTGAAGTGCGGGTGGGCCCGGTTGATGTCGCGCAGGATCTCCTCGGTCATCAGCTTGGTCCGGCCGTAGGGGTTTGTGCAGAAAAGCTCCGCTTCCTCCGGTATGGGGCTCTTTTCGGGGTCACCATAAACGGTGGCCGAAGAGCTGAAAATAAGATTGTTAACGCCATGATCGAGCATGACTTCAGTGAGCACCAGGGTTGATATCAAGTTGTTCTGGTAGTAAAGCAGCGGCTTCTCCACCGATTCACCCACCGCCTTCAGCCCGGCAAAATGAATCACTGCCTCAATCGGCTGTTCAGCCTCTGCGAAGACCGCGGCCAAACGCTGCCGATCGCGCACATCGATGACGGCAAGGTTTATCTGACCGCCGGTTAAACGTTCGACCCGTTTCAGCGACTCTATTTTGGCGTTGCCCAGATTGTCGACCACGGTAATCCCGCAGCCCTGTTCGAGCAGTTCCAGGCAGGTGTGACTGCCAATATAGCCGGCACCGCCGGTCACCAATATGTGTCTCATGGTCATCTCCTCCCTCTCCACCAGGCGTCAGTCCCCTTAGGCTGTATGCGTGCTTCTCTGCCTGCTCAGTTGTCTTCATCTGCCTCATGCGCGTCTGCCCCGGATGAACCGATTGACGTCCTGACGCCAGGTCTATCATTGACTCCGGCTGCAATCAAAATTATTCTGCACGGGTGCGCTGTGGTTCAGCACTGCTCTCTCAGCGTACGCCGCACCATAGTCCGATGTTATTTTTCGGGCAACACTAAAACAGCGCTCAAGTGAGGAGACATCATGCCCTATGTAAACATCCGGGTTGCCGGAACCCTTACCAAGGAACAGAAAGAAAAGATAAGCAAAGGGGTAACCGAAATTATCTGTAAAGAGACCGGCAAGCCGCCGGAAGCCGTGCTCCTCATGCTTGATGAGCTGGACCGCGACAATGTCGCTAAATCAGGAAAACTGCTGAGCGATACCTGAGCCCGATGGAAGCTGCCCGGCGTATAGCGGCACTCACCAGAGAGCTCAACGAGCACGCCTACCGCTACTACGTCCTCGACGATCCGCTCATTTCAGACGGCGAGTATGACCGCCTCTTCCAGGAGCTGCTGAAACTGGAAGAGGCATATCCCAACCTAGCCGCCGCGGATTCACCCACCAGAAGGGTTGGCGGAGCACCGCTCGACAAATTTGCCCAGGTGGAGCATCGCCTGCCGATGCTGAGCCTGGAGAACGGCTTCTCCGATCAGGACCTCAGGGATTTTTCCCTGCGTCTGGAGCGTTTCCTGAACGAACCGGTTACCACCGGTTTCTCCGCCGAACCGAAACTCGACGGCCTCGCCGTTGAACTGGTCTATCAGCGGGGCCGCTTGATCACCGGCTCGACCAGGGGAGACGGTCTCGTTGGTGAAGACATCAGCGCCCAGTTACAGACCGTCAAGGCGATTCCGCTCAGTCTCCTGCAGGACGCTGCGGAACTGCTCGAGGTGCGGGGCGAGGTGTACATGGAGAAGCGGGGGTTCACTGAGCTCAACAACGGCCAGATTGCCAGGGGACTGCCGCCTTTTGCCAATCCCCGGAACGCGGCGGCCGGTTCGCTGCGCCAGCTCGATCCCTCGGTCACCGCCCAGCGGCCGCTGAAATTTTTCGCCTATGGGGTCGGCGACCTGCAGGCCACCCCCTGCGGCAGACAGTCCGAATTGCTCGATTATCTCAGGACGATCGGCTTTCCCACCTGTCCGCACAACTCGTTCTGCAGGGACATCGACGCAGTAATAAGCCATTACAACCGACTTGCCTCGCTGCGCCACGACCTCCCCTATGAGATAGATGGCATGGTGGTCAAGGTCGATGAACTCCAGCTGCAGGGCCGACTCGGGGTCAAGTCCCGGGCGCCGCGCTGGGCCATCGCCCGGAAATTCCCCGCCACTCAGGGCACCACAACCTTGCGGGGGGTTGATTTTCAGGTCGGCAGGACAGGTGCCATAACGCCGGTGGCTCTGCTGGATCCGGTCAACCTGGACGGCGCGACCGTGAGCAGGGCCACCCTGCACAATCAGGACGAGATTGCCCGCAAGGATCTGCGCCTCGGAGATGCGGTTCTGGTGCAGCGGGCCGGCGACGTAATACCAGAGGTGGTCAAACCGATCGTCGACAAACGGGCAGGAACGGAGACGCCGATCATTCTCCCTACCCGCTGCCCTGCCTGCGACAGCGAGCTGGTTAAACCCGAGGACGAGGCGGTAACGCGCTGCCCCAACATGCAGTGCCCGGCCCAGCTGCTCAGAGGCCTGGTCCACTACTGCTCAAAAGCAGGACTGGATATCGAGGGACTCGGCAAACGCAATGTCGAGCAGCTCTATGAGGAGGGCATCGTCAAAGAGATTGGCGACCTCTACACCATGGACAGGGAGGCCGTGAAAAACCTCGAAGGCTGGGGCGAGAAATCGGCAGACAACGTCCTGGCCGCCATCGAGCAGGCCCGCACGCCGCCGCTGGCCGATTTCATCGCCGCGCTGGGCATCCGTTTCATCGGGGAAAATACCGCGTCCCTGCTCGAAAGCCACTTTGGTTCACTGGAAAAGATTGCCGCCGCCGACGCGGAAGAGCTGCTCGAGATCGACGGAATTGGCGACCAGGCGGCCCGGAGCCTGGTGGATTATTTCAGCAACGAACGCGTCGCCGCGATGCTCGACCGTCTCCGCCGCTCTGGTGTCTCTCCGGTGACAGCTCAAAAGGCAGCGGACGATCTCGTTCTGTCGGGCGCCACCCTGGTATTCACCGGCAGTCTCAGCAAACTTTCCCGGGACGAGGCCAAAAAACTGGTCAAGGAGCACGGCGGCGCCATCGCCTCATCGGTCACCCACAAAGTGACCCACGTCGTCGCCGGTGAGAAGGCCGGGTCGAAACTGACCAAGGCCAGGGAAGCCGGCAAAACCATCCTCACAGAAGAGGAGTTCCTGGACCTGATCGCCGGCTAGGCCCGGCTGCCACCACTTCCTTCCACCTCTACCGGCAGAGTGCCTGCAGCGGCTAGTTGACGAATTTGTCTCTGAGATAGTCGATGATGTCGTCACTTTCATACATCCAGGACCCGTCGTCCAGCAGAAACGGAACCATGGACTTACCGCCGGTATCGACCACTTTTTTGCGCCCGGGCGTGCCCTGCGCGGCATCCACGATCTGGTAATCTTGTCCTTCTGTCAGACCCATTTCTTCTGCCGCCCGAATGACTTTTATGCAGAAGGGGCAGGTGCTGGCTATGTAGAGTTCCACCATGGTATGTGCTCGCTATGCGGGATCAGGTCCGTATCCCTGTCCCTTTTTTCAGGAGATAGAGATTGACCGAAAACAGCACCACCGCAAAAATGACAAGCATCCCAAGTCCGGTGGTCACGCGCATGTCGGCAATCCCCAAAAAACCGAAGCGAAAGCCATCGATCATATAGATGATCGGGTTGGCTTTGGAGATCATCTGCCAGAAATCCGGCAGCAGCGAAATCGAGTAGAACACCCCGCCGAGATAGGTGAGCGGCGTGATTACAAAGGTCGGGATGATGGAAATATCATCAAACTTTTGGGCGAAAATGCCATTTATCATGCCGGCCAGAGAAAAGACAAAACTGGTAAGAAAGGCGAACAGCGCTGTGTAGACAAAGCTGTGCAGCGGCAGCCGAATAAATATCAGGCTGACCAGGGAGACCAGCAGGCCGACGCTGAGTCCGCGGATCACGCCGCCTGAAACAAAGCCCAGAACGATCACCCAGTTGGGTGTCGGACTTACCAGCATCTCTTCGATATTCTTTTGAAATTTGGTGGAGAAGAAACTCGATACGGTGTTGGTATAGGAGTTGGTGATAATCGACATCATGATCAGGCCGGGGGCAATAAAGGCCATGTACTCAAAGCCCTTGATGCCGGAAAGCTGGGAACCGATGAAGCTGCCGAAGACGATGAAGTAGAGCGTCATGGTAATCACCGGGGGCACCAGGGTCTGGACCCAGATCCTGAAAATCCTGGTGGTCTCCCGCCTGGAGATGGTGTAGAGGCAGATCAGACTCTCGGGTATCATTCGACCATCTCCATGAATATCTCTTCGAGGCGGTTCGTCTTGTTGCGCAGCGAATCAACCTCTATGCCCTGGCGTCCGAGATGCTCAAATACCAGGTTCAGGGACCTCCCCTTGGTAATGGTCACCTCCAGCGTAGTGTCGTCCAGGGGGGTGAAACTCACCTGCTCCAGGGGAGCGATCTGCAGATTATTGGCCTTCACGTCGAAGACAAAGGTCTCCCTGTCAAGCTTTTTAAGCAGCTCCCTCTTGGTTGCATTTTCTATAATCCTGCCGTCGGCGATGATGGCGATGCGCGAGCAAAGCTGCTCCGCCTCCTCGAGATAGTGGGTGGTGAGAATGATCGTCCTGCCCTTCCGGTTCAGCTTTTCGAGAAAATCCCACATGCCGCGGCGCAGTTCGACATCGACGCCGGCCGTCGGTTCATCGAGAATGAGCAGTTTGGGCTCGTGGACCAGGCCGCGGGCAATCATCAGCCTGCGCTTCATGCCTCCCGAGAGCTCTCGGGCGGTGGTCCGCCGTTTTTCCCAGAGACCGAGCTGGCGCAGATATTTCTCGCTGCTCGCCCGGGCCTGATCGCGGCCAATCCCGTAATAGCCGGCCTGCTGGCAGACGATATCTTCGACTTTCTCGAATATCGAGAAGTTGAATTCCTGGGGAACCACCCCGATCAATCGCTTGGCGGCCGAAAAATCCTCATCGATATCGATGCCGAAGACCCGTATTGTGCCGCCAGTTTTGGTGACCAGCGAGGTGATTATGCCGATGGTCGTCGTTTTACCGGCGCCGTTGGGTCCGAGCAAGCCAAAGAACTCACCCTCCTTGACATCAAGGGTGATCCCCTTGAGGGCCTCGAGACCGCTGCCGTATCGCTTTTTCAGCGCTTTGATCGATAACGCATTCATGTAAACTAAGCTGAATTCGCTGCCAGTTGGGAAAAATATTCGATTATTTCGCCGGCCAGATCCCTGTCTTCGAGTTCGGAAATCTGTACTATGCCGGTTGGGCAGGTGATGTTGATCTCAGTCAGGTACCCACCAATGAAATCAAGCCCGGCGAAATGGATGCCCTGGGAAACCAGCCACGGACAAAGCTCTTCCGTGACAGCCTGCTCGTGCTCGGTCAAGGGGCTTTTGAGCGCCTCACTGTTGGCAAAATTGGCGTGATAACCGCGCTTCGGTTTGCGCAGGGCGGCGCCCAGCACCTGGTCGCCGAGAGTGATCACCCGCTTGTCGCCTTCATACACATCTTCGAGAAATTTCTGCACCATCACCGGCCTGCTTCCGCCCTTGGTCACATCCTGCAGTACTTCCTTGTCATGCTCGGGGAGCATGCGCACCGACTTGCCCTGGAAACTGTCCAGCGACTTGACCACCACGGTGCCGTGGCGGCCGATGAAATCCCCGATGACCGACAGATCGGCGGCCACCAGCGTCGGCGGCATATATTTGCTAAAGGGCAGAACAATCAGTTTCTCATTGAAATCGCGCAGGGCGGACGGGCTGTTGAGCACCAGGGTGCCGCCCAGCGACAGCAGTTGGGTGGCATAGTGAAAGCGCATATCGTAAGGCGGCTCTTTGCGCATGAAGACCAAGTCGTAGTCGCCCAGCAGCTGCGGCTCGGGCGCGCCGTCGGCAGGCGTGGCCAGAACCCGCGCCTGATCTTCGAAATAGAGCTCCTCAATGGTGGCGGTATCGACCTCGATCCCCTCCTCCCGGGCCCGGTCGATTACCGCCAGGGAAGTATCCGTTCTCGAGATCAACCCGTCAAGCGGATCGAGCACCACTAGCCATCTCATCTGCATTCCTCTCTGATTGACTTTTTCTGCCGCCGCGGCAGAGAATTTCAGGCCGAGCCATCAAACCAAAGCCACACTAGTTCAAGGCGCCCTGCCAGGCACGGGTGGCGAGCGGCAGGCGGAGGCGGTGAGCAGCCCCCGCAGCAAGCGTCACCGCCGGCGGGGATGGATTGGCCTCATGTCGCTTTGCATAATAAGTCAGGTTCGGCGAAATAGAAGGGCGACGGCTCCTTTTTCTCAGGCGTCCTGGAGTACTTTCAAAACCACTTGTTCAACCATCGAACTGACCTTGGTCCGATAATCGAGCATATGAGGGGCCGTCAGGTGGACGCGGAGATCGTCGAGGCTCTCCCATTTCTCGATTATGGTAACCAGGTTTTCATCGACAACCTGCGGATCGAGACCGGCGGCGATATCGACGGTCGGCCGGTATTCGAGGCAGCCTTTCTCCTGCAGTACGTTGGGCACGTTGGCCCTGAATATGTCCAGGAATTCGGGCCGCCTGCCCTGCTTGATGGACACCGAGGCAATGACATGGATCATAATTTTTTTCTCCGTTTCACGGTTGGCAGTGAGGAAACTGGTGATATGTGTTAGAGGTCCAGGGAAAAACAGACTGAAGCTTACGGCATTTTCCTTGAAAAGGCATGTAAATAAAGTAGATTTGCGGACGACAGAGGAAAAGTGCACCCTCAGGTCGTGCTTGACTGAATTTCCATCAATACTTATCATTGCGCGATCGATAATCCAGGTCCCGGGCGTGAAAATCACCCTGCTGCCGTGTTTTCCGCCTCTCATTTTACCCAAGGAGTAGAGCATGCTCGAGTTATACAAAGGCAACGACATTCTGGCCGCGGTTGGTGAAATCGATTCACTGGCCGAGGCGCAGAACGTCCTCAACAAGAATCTCGATGAAGAAAATCTCAACAAACTCTCGCCCATCACCAATTCCGACGCCCTGATCAAAATCGCCAATGCCATCGTCCTGTGCAAACCGGACGCGGTGTTCGTCAATAGCGGCAGCGAGGCTGACGTTGACTGGATCAGGCGGTACAGTCTTGACAAAGGCGAGGAGCGGAAACTCGCCAAGGAGGGGCACACCATTCATTTCGACCTGCCCCAGGATCAGGCTCGCCTGGTCAACCAAACCTTTTACATCATCAACGAAGGCGAGAAGATGAGTTCCCTGGCCAAGTCCCTGCTGCGTGACGAGGCCACCGATTATGTCCGCACCTACATGGATGGCATCATGCAGGGCCTGACCATGATGATCGGCTTCTACAGCCGCGGCCCCGTCGGCACCGAGGCCTCGGTCCCGGCCATAGAGATAAGTTCTTCGACCTATGTGCACCACTCCGCCGAACTGCTGTACCGCAACTGCTACGATAATTTTGACAGCGAAGCCGAGCGCATGGGAATTTTCTTTACCAATGTCCACTCCGAAGGGAAGAACCGTCCCGAGGATGTGCCCAACGCCAGGATTTTCATGGACCGAAGCTGGCTGACCACTTTTTCCTGCTACTGCACCTATGCCGGCAACACCCTGCTGATGAAAAAGGGCAACCACCGGTTCTGTGTCGATTACGCAACCTATTACAAAAATGGGGAACATCTCTCCGAGCACATGTTCATCACCGGACTCACCGGCCTTGACGGTCGTAAAACCTATATTGCCGGCGCCGCCCCCTCGGGCTGCGGCAAGACCACCACGGCCATGGTCGGGACCGATTTCATCGGCGACGATCTTGCCCAGTTATGGATTGCGGCGGACGGCACCGTGCGGGCCATCAATCCCGAAAAAGGTATTTTCGGCATCGTCGAGGACGTCAATCGCGAGGGCGACCCCTACCTGATGGATTGCCTCAGGGGTGACGGCACCGAGGTGATCTGGTCCAACGTGCTGATCGACGAACATGACGTTCCGCACTGGGTCGGCAACGGCGAGACCCCGCCCGAGAAAGGGGTGAACTTCCAGGGAGAATGGTGGCCCGGCAAGACCGATAGCGATGGCAATCCGGTGCCCATGTCGCATAAAAACTCACGCTGTACGCTGCTCAACGAAGCAATTGCCAACCACAACAGCGAGGCAGCCGAGGATCCGGCCGGGGTCCCGGTCAAGGTTATTACCTATTCGGGTCGGGACAGCGACACCATGCCGCCGGTCTGGGCGGCCAAAACCATGGACGAAGGCGTGGTCATCGGCGCTTCCATCGTCTCCCAGGCAACGGCCACGGAGATTGGCGTTTCCGGTGTCCGCCGGCAGCCCTGGGCCAACGCACCCTTCATTCCCGGTGCCCTGGCGGATTACATGGAGGCCCAGTTCCTGTTCTTCAATTCTGAGAGAATCTCGGATGAGGGCAGGCCGATAATGGCCGGTCTCAACTATTTTCTGACCCATGATAATCGTGGCGGATCCGGATCCGGCCTGCTCGGCGAGAAAAAAGACGTAAAAGTCTGGCTCGGCTGGCTCGAACTTCTGGCCAACGGCGATGTCAAAGCCATCGACTCGCCCATCGGCTTGCTGCCCTATTATGACGATCTTAAAAAACTCTTTGACGATATCGGCAAGGACTATCCGAAAGCCCTGTACGACATGCAGTTTGCCCTCTATGTCGACAATATTCTCAGCCGCATCGAAATGCAGACCGAGGCCTACAACAAGGAAGAAGGCATTCCCGCCCAGCTCTTCACCGTCTATGAAAAACAGAAAGTCGAGCTGCTCGCTCTCAAGGAAAAACATGGGCCCGTAGTCAGCATAGGCGATCTGAGCTGACCATCAGCGCTCGAGAAGCCAAGGCCGCCACCCCTGTGGGCGGCCTTTTTTTATGGATGCACCCACACGGCCTGAAGCCGAATTAATTGTCTTTGCCTCGGACGATATGATGCTGGTTGATACCTGTTCTCTGGTATTGTCCGCCAGAAATATCGCCCACCGAATCGAGCGCCGAGCCGACGGCTCGGCCTCGATAGCCGTGACTGCCGAACTGGAGAAAGAAGCGGCCAGGCAGCTGAGCTCCTATTTCCGGGAAAACCGCAACTGGCCGCCGCCGCTGGTCGCCAGCCAGATCCAGCCCTTAGCGACCGGCTTGCCCGTATTCCTGGTGATGGCAGCATTGGCCCTTTTCTATTCCGTAACCGGTCCCTACGATTCTGAGTCAATCTGGTTTTCGGGGGGTGGGGGCAACAGTTCGGCGGTGCTCAGGGAGGGTCATTATTTTCGCCTCGTCACCGCCCTCTGCCTGCACTCCGATTTCTCCCACCTGGCGGGTAACGTCCTCATCGGCGGCTTTCTGCTCTATTTCTATCTGCAGATCAGCGGCGCCGGAATCGGCCTGCTGGCGCTCTTAATCGCCTCCGCGGCCGGTAATTATGTCAATGTCCTGGTCCACGGTCCAGGCCATATCTCGATAGGCTTTTCCACCGCCGTGTTTGCGGTAATAGGCCTGCTCAGCGCTCATCAGATCATTGAGCACCAACGGGGCTTCGGCTTCAGGATGCTGGTCCCGTTGATGGCCGGCGCCGGCCTTCTGGCCATGCTGGGCAGCTCAGGCGTGAGGACCGATCTGGGGGCCCATCTTTTCGGTCTGCTGAGCGGGCTCATCCTGGGACTTGTCTTCGGCCTGCTGCCGAATCGCCGGCTGAAGAATTCGTCGTTCGTGCAGACCTGCTGTCTACTGATTACCATCTTCGTCGTCCTGAGCTGCTGGAACATGGCCCTGCTTAACTGAGAGCTTCGGCTTGTTATTATAAACTCTATGAATTACGTTGTAGCGCTTGATTTGTAAGCATTAATACTTA
>JARRLH010000008.1:0-22039 GCA_037387205.1 Desulfofustis sp. | reverse complement strand
TATCCTCTTCCAGGTAGGTCCAGGTTACATCCGAGCGCAGAACGCCGTCACCGAGATAGGTTGAGAATCCGGCTCCCAACACCGGATCCTGATAATTCTTCATCAGGTATAAATCGAGGTCCCCCGGACCACCCGAAAACCTCGTTTTCAGACCATAGGTTGACTGATCAGAGTCCAGCTCGCTGTCGTCACCGGTGCGCGGAACGATCACCGCCTGCAGATCTGAAACGATCCGAAAGCCGTTCTGATAGAGGACCATATCGCTGCCGATTTTATAGTCTCTGATGATATCCGAAGGGGCAAAGGGATTTATCAGATCGGCGGGATTGAAAAGCAGACCGTTACCCCAGGTGAGGGCCTGCCGCCCAATGCTGATATTTCCGATGGCACTGTCATAGGCGAAAAAGAGACGGTCCAGGCGCTGATAGAGGATGTAATCATCACCTTCGGAGATGATTTTAGTCAAATCGAAGAGCTGATTCTCATCGCTGGGAATCCGGCTCCTGTAAAGAGACGACTGCTCGAAACCTGGGTTCTGCTCCGCCAGCTCAGTTATCGTCTCCCTGGTCTGCCCCCCATTGGCCACCGCTTCATAGCCAAGGTTGAAACTGGTGCGCTCACCCCAGTATAAGGAGTAGTTCAGACGACCATCGAGAGTAGCGTTGATCAACAGTCGATTTCCCGCCGTCAAAGCCAGCAGATTTTCTTCGCCATAGCAATCGAGGAGGCCGCTGGCCCTGAGATGTCCCGACCAATCGAAGTTGATTTCTGCGGCTGACAGAGGTTCGGTAACGCAGAACAAACAACAAGATAAAGCAGACAGCCAGGGGATTCTCATCATTTTGCAGTGTCGGATACAATCCGTCCATCCTTGAGGGAAACAAGACGGTCGGCGAAGTCCATTACCATCGGATCATGGGTGGCGAATATGAAAGTGACATTTTTGGCCCTGTTCATCTGCTGCATCATCTCCAGCAATTTTCTGCCGGTGGTGGAGTCAAGGTTCGCGGTCGGCTCGTCTGCCAGCACCACTTGCGGGTCGGTGACGATTGCCCGGGCCACCGCAACTCTCTGCTGCTGCCCCCCGGACAATTCATCGGGCCTGTTGGAGGCCTTGTCTGTCAGCCCTACCTCCTGAAGGATATCGTTTACCTTTCTTGTTCTCAGAAATTTATCAACCTTCTGCAGCAGGAGTATGTAGTCGATATTTTCAAAGGCGGTAAGCACCGGGATGAGGTTGTAGGCCTGGAAGACAAAGCCGATTCGGTGCAGTCGAAGATCGGCTCTTTCCGAGTCGTTCAGTTCCGAGAGGTTTTTCTGGTCAAAAAACACCTCCCCCTCGTCCGGAATGTCGAGGCTGCCGATCAGGTTTAACAGGGTTGTCTTGCCGGATCCCGAGGGCCCTGCCAGAGCGACAAATTCTCCTTTTTTGAAGTCGAGTGATACTTTGTCGAGCGCCCTGAAGCTTACCCGTCCCTGATGATAGACTTTACTGACAGAGTCGACCTTGATGAGTTCCATGCCCTGCTCTCCTGATGTTCACACCCCTGACTCAGAGGTGTCTCATTGTCTCGATCGGGGTAAATCTGGCAGCATGCAGCGCAGGGTACAAACCGACCAGCAGGCCAAGCAAAACAACCACCCCGTTGGCCATAACGATGTCGCTGAGGCTGAGAACCGGGTAGATAATGCGGCTGATGCCCCACATTTCGATCCCAGCCCCGAAAGATCCAAGGTCTATCCCTGATCTGAATACCACTTTGACCAGGAGAAAAGAGCACAGATCGGCCAGAGCCATACCTATGAGAAGCAAAAACAACACTTCGATCATCACGTTCTTGATAATTCCGGACGAGCGCAGCCCGAGAGCCCTCTGCAAACCAAATTCTCGCATGCGTTCATAGACCGCCATGAGCACCGTATTGGCAAGGCCGAACCCCATGGCTACGAAAACGACCACAAACCAGATCAGCATGTAGACATCAAACATATCGATGTAAGCGGCGATGGCAGGCAGCAGCTGACGCCAGCCGGTCGCTTCCAGCCCCGGCCCGTCGAACCGCTCGTTTATCCTGCCGACATAATCTTCTACTCTGCCCGTCTGGTAAGCATTAGCGTTTCTCAGGCTGATGGAAATTTCAGTGGCGCTGCCCGGAACACCAAGCATGTCCTGGAAGCTTTTCAGGTTGATAAAGATATAGCGCTTTTCGGTATCCCTCATTTCGGTTCTGTAGCTGCCACGAATCCTGAATGCCCTTGAACGCCCTTCCCCGGATGCATCCTGACTCAGTACCACCACCTTTTTGCCGATCTCAAGCCCGAGGCGCTCCAGCAGCCCCTGGCCGATCAGGAGGCCGCGCGCGTCTTCAGGTTGAAGAGGCGTTCCTTGATAAAGCGGGCGACCAATGAAAGACACCCCTTTCTCGGCTACCGGGTCGATACCAACTATCATCACGCCCGTATGCTCCCTGCTGGTGCTTAGCACCCCATCGAGCCTCAGCCGTGTCGCCAGTTGAACATCGTCGGGGAGCAGTTCGCCAATCTGGACCGCTATCTTTTCAGCCTGGTCGATCCTGTTGTCTATGGCCGGGTCGATTCGATATTGAGGGTTCTGGACCTTTATATGACCGACAAGATTATCGATAGAGTTTTTTACCATACCCTCCATCATGCCCCGGCCGAACGCTGACAACACGATCATTGAGATAATTCCCACTACTATGGCGGTGAGAATTATCGTGGTTCGACGGGGATTGCGCCACAAATTGCGCCAGCTGATCTGAACACTCAGCAGATCAAAGAATCTCATGACCGCAGCGCCTCCACCGGACGCAGGCTGGGAATTCGCAGAACAGGTATGAGCGCGGTGAGCAGGGTCACCACGAAAATCAACAAGGGGCCAACCGTGCCTGAAAGAAGGGTCAGTTTGGGGTAGAGGCGCTCAGGCATCCCATACTGCGCCATGAATTCCGCACTGTCGCCCATGGATATTCCGTACCTGGCGGTCACCAGCGTTATGGCAATCCCGCAGAGGATGCCCAGCACAAGCCCCACCGCAGTCATGCTCAATGATTCAAGCAGCATCAACACCACCAGCCTGCGAGGTTTCATACCAATGGACATGAGGACGCCGAATTCTTTCTTGCGCTCAAATATGGCCATGAAAAAGGTGTTGAGAATCGAGAAGGCGACCACCACCACGAGGATGAAGTACATGATGATCCCACTGATCAGATCGAGTTCAATCGATTGTTTGAGTCCAGGGGTAAGCTCTTCCCAGGTCAATACCTCGAGCTTCCGGGCTCTCTCGCCTTGGCGCAGCTGAGCTGCGCCAGCCTGGCTGTCCGAGAGGTGAGCGAAGGTAAAAATGAGCCGATGCACGGCTCCTTCCATGCTGAAAATCGTATCGAATTCAGCGAGAGGCAGCTGCATTGTTGAGCGATCGAACTCATCAACTCCTGATCTGAAAATGCCGACAATTTCAACCACGGCTGCAGCAATCGAACCGTCCCGGCCGCTGCCGAGCAGGACGCACTCATCGCCGATGTCAAGCTGCAGATGCTGGGCAGCAAGAGCGCCAATGACCCCTGAGGCCCCGTCTCCCTCGGTCAGATAGCGGCCCTTTTTTATCTGTTGGGGGACAGAAGAAATTTTCGCCTCATGGGCCGGTGCTACCCCGGTCACCATCACCCCCCTGCTTCTCTTCTCGCCACTGGCCAGAACAAAGGCCTCTGAGCGCAGCGCTACTGCATCGACATTGTTCAGCATGGTCGCTTCCTGAAGCAGTTCCTCGGGATTGTCGATCACCTTTCTCATCTCAGGGCGCTGGTGATAGCCGGGTGCAACGATCTGTACATGCCCCGTGCTGAGTCGCACGGAGGAATCGATCATATCATCGTAGGCGCCGAACTGGAAGGACAGCATGAACACGAGCAAAGCCGTGGCAAAGGCGATGGCCAGAATGGTCAGGATGGATCTTCTCGGGTTACGCCAGATGTTGCGCCAGGCCAGCAGCAGATCGTTCATTGCAGTCGCTTCTTGCTCTTCAGGCTGGCCAGGGTAAAGAGTCGGTCTTCAATGTCGATGTCGAACTCCAGGATGCGATACTCAAGCCTGGTAAATCTGTCCCTCTCATCTACCCGGCGCATGGTCCAGATCTTGGGAAAAATCCGACCCGAAAATTCGACCAGATCTTCAGCCGTCATTTCTTTTACCAGTTCCATGTCCTCATCAAAGAACTGTTCGCTGAGCAGGATAAAATCATCCCTCACTCTGAGAATCTGTTTCCCCCATACAACCGGCGCGTCTTCTTTGGCAATCGACTGCACCGTAAAAACCTGATGGCCGTCCACCATCTCCCGCTCCACGATAGCGTGGTCGTAGTCGTCGAGAATGGAGTCTGATTTGGCCAGGTCATCGTTGGAGAAATCCGAGCCCATCCACGACTGGCTCATCATGGATGGGGGGAGTTTTATGGCCCGGTTGATTTTGGGATTGTAGCTCCACATCTGCCTGCCTTTTTTGAGACTGCCGTTGCCCATGTCCTTGGGGGGCTGCAGGACGTAAAACAAACCATCACTCCGGCCTTTGGTCCAGCCCCGCAAGATCATAGTACGTTCAAAATCTGGGCGGTGAATGGTCATCGAGAATTCCGAATAGGAGCTCAGCCCCCGCCAGTAATCAAAGGCTTTCTTAACCAGCACCAGAGCTTCATCGTCAGCCGCCTGGGGTTTTGAAGACAACATGAGGAAAACGACAAGTGTGGCCACCGCTATTCTTCGCATCAGTCCACCAGTGGGATAGGATTTTCGAAAATAACATTAAACCATGTAGAGAGAATATTTCATGCAGAAAGATCCGCGCCTCGAGCTGATAAATACCAGGGCAACCGCCTCTCCACCGGTAGCTCACAGTAACAAATCCATGGTAATAAACGGCCCACTCATGGTAATAAATACTGACAATCGTTGATCGGTCGACTTCAGTCACCGGCAAGACCTATCGAGTTGACAAACCATTTTTTACCTGACCACAAGCTGAAACGTGGAATGGTCATGCCGGTCTCCAGAGAGGCGGTTACTGTCTTTTGAGCCATTTGCAAAACGATCTTTTCGCCCAAACTCTGCGTTATGCTCAAAATTTTATCCTCGGAATATCGATCATATGCCTGTGGAAAATTTCTCGCATGCCTTGATTTTGAACGACAATCTTAGTTCTGCAAAAGGCTCTTTTTAAATTAAATTTTCCTGAATATGAACAGGTCGCTGTTCTCCTTTACCTCAACACATCTATAAGGCCTCCCTATGGATATCACACTCCGCTCGCCGCTGGACATGCACCTTCACCTCAGGGAGGGCGACATGCTCGACCTCACCGTGCCAATGTCAGCACAACATTTCGCCGGTGCGGTTATCATGCCCAACCTTGTCGTCCCAGTCGATTCTCTCGACTATCTGCAGAATTACCGCCAGGCTATCGAGTATTACTGCCCTCAGAAAGATTTCAGGCCTTACATGACCCTGTTTTTCAAAACCTACAGCCGCCAGGAACTGGAAGAATGCGGGGAGCACATTATGGGCATCAAACTCTACCCGGCGGGTCTCACCACCCAGAGCGAGGCGGGCGTTTCCGATTTCAGCGCCATCGAGGAGACTCTTGTCCATATGCAGGAGCTGAGGATCCCCCTGCTCGTGCACGGCGAGAGCGACGGGTTTGTGCTCGACCGCGAGCGAGAGTTCCTGGATGTCTACCGGTCGCTGGCCAGGAAATTTTCCGACCTGCACATCGTCATGGAGCATATTACCACTGCCGATGCTGTTGCCCTGCTCGACGAGTTTGACAATCTCTCCGCCACCGTAACTCTGCATCATCTCATGATAACCCTCGACGAGGTATTGGGAGATCTGCTGCGACCCGATTTGTTCTGCAAACCGGTTGCCAAAACACCACGAGACAGAAGTGCTCTGCGCCAGGCGGTATTCGGCGGCCATCCGAAGATCATGTTCGGTTCGGATTCGGCCCCGCACCCGCGCCACAAAAAGGAATGCATCGGCTGCGCCGCCGGGGTGTTTTCGGCCCCGGTAGCACTTCCTCTTCTGGCCCAGATTTTTGAAGACGCTGGAGAGCTCGACCTGTTGCAGGGCTTTGTCAGCACCATCGCCTGCCAACGCTACGGGATAACTCCTCCGGACAAGAAGGTACGGCTTACCCAGGCGCCCTGGCAGGTACCCAGCTATTACAAGGATGTCAGCCCATTCTTCGCGGGACAGATGATACGCTGGTCAGTCCAGTCGACAACTTAATACGGTTTCAAATTGGTATGAATAACGTCATCGAACTTCTGAAAGCCCATCGTTCCATTCGAAAATTCAAGACGGATCCGGTACCACAGGAAATCGTCGAAGAATTGATCCTGGCCGGCCAATGTGCAGCCACTTCGAGCTTTATTCAGGCCTGTACGGTGCTGCAAATCACCGATCCAGCAACCCGGGAGCACCTCTGCGACGCGGCGGCCGGGCAGCTTTATGTCAAAGAATCGCCGGTGTTTCTGGTGTTTTGTGCCGACATGCAGCGCCATCAAATGGCCTGCGACATGCACGATGCCGTCATGCTGTCCGGCTTCACCGAGCAGTTTCTCACCGCCTCGATCGACTGCGCCCTGTTTGCCCAGAATGTGCTCATTGCTGCCGAGTCATTGGGGCTGGGGGGCTGCTATATCGGAGCACTCAGAAACAAAATTGGTGAAGTGGACACGCTGCTTGATCTGCCCGACAAGGTCTATCCGGTTTTTGGCATGTGCCTCGGCTACCCTGCCCAGGATCCTGAAATCAAGCCGCGCCTGCCACTTGGAGTCGTGCTCAAGCAGCAGCGCTACAATAATGTCGGAGATTATCAACTCATTGTCGACTATGACGAGCAGGTGCGCCGTTATTATCGCAGCCGCACCGGCGGAACGAAGGATAATTCCTGGAGCGAGCAGATCTCAGATATGCTTGTCAAAGAAGCACGGCCGCACATGCTTGCTTATCTTCAGTCAAAAGGATTTGTTCTTAAATAACAAAAGTGGCAACTCCCAGATTTTTCATAGACGGCAATGAAGCCGTCGCCAGGGCGGCACTAAAGTCCGGCTGCAGATTCTTTGCCGGCTACCCGATCACCCCGGCAACCACAATCTATCAGCACATGCTGTCTCTGTTGCCGCCCTGCGGCGGCATCTGCCTGCAGGGTGAAGATGAAATCGCCTCCCTGGGCTTCTGCCTGGGCGCTTCGATGGCAGGCTTGAAAGCCATGACGGCGACCTCCGGCCCCGGCATCAGCCTGTTCAGTGAACAGATATCGTTTGCCATCGCCGGTGAGATTCCACTGGTCATCGTCGATGTCCAGCGCCTCGGGCCGTCCACCGGATCGGCCACCAGGGGTGCAGATTCCGACATTCAGTTTCTCCGCTGGGGCAACAGCGGCGGCCTTCCGGTAATCGTCCTCGCACCGGCAAATGGGGCTGACAGCTACAACCTGACCTGTCACGCCTTCAACCTCGCCGAAACTTTTCGCTGCCCGGTATTCATAGCTTCCAATAAAGAGATCGGGCTCACCAGGGAAGCCATCTCCGAAGATGCCCTGGCCGACATTGAGCCTCTGAACAGAGCCGGTTATGACGCGCACCATCTTCAAGCGCCGTATCAACCGTTTGCACCTCCCGCCGATTCGATGGTACCGCCTTTTCTGCCGATGGGCGGGGAGGTACTGGTCAGGCAGACCTCATCGTCCCACGGGCCCGACGGTTTTATCACCACCTCCCCCGAAACATTGGAGCGGGGCATCGGGCGACTGCGCGACAAACTCACCAGCCGCAGAAACGAGTTGGCCCTTTATCGGATTGATGCCGATCCAGAGGCTGAGATACTGGTCATAGTCTACGGAGTCACCGCCCGGGCGGCCGAGGAGTGTGTGCGCGGTTTGCGGGAACTCTCCGAGCGCCTCTCCCTTTTGGTACTGCACACCCTCTATCCGGTACCGGAAAAACTTTTGCGTGAAGAAATTGCCAAAGTATCCCGGGTGATAGTGATCGAGATGAATCTTGGCCAGTATGTCAGGGAGATCGAGAGATTCAGCGGGGAAACCACAGTGGAATTTTTCGGCAAGATGAACGGTGAGCTGATATCTCCCGATGAGATACTCAGGGTGATCAAGCCATGACAAGCCTGCTCAATCCATCCCGCCCACCGTTTTTCTGTCCCGGCTGTTCCCATGAACTGGTGGTACGTTCACTGGATAAATGTTTTCAGCACCTCGGACTATCCGGAAACCAGATCGCCATCGTCACCGACATAGGCTGTTCCGGACTGTTTGACACCTTTTTCAACACTCATGCCCTGCATGGGCTGCATGGCAGAGCCCTGACCTACGCAACCGGCCTGAAGCTCGCCTGCCCCGGTTTGACAGTGGTCGTCATCATGGGCGACGGCGGCCTCGGTATTGGGGGTGCCCATGTGTTGAGCAGTTGTAGAAGAAATCTCGACCTCAGTCTGCTGATCCTGAACAATTTCAACTACGGGATGACCGGCGGGCAGTGTTCCGCCACCACCCCTGCCGAGGCCTCCACCGCGTCAGGATTTCTCGGGCAGCTTGAAGCGCCGCTCGATATCTGCGCGGTGGCCGACGCGGCTGGTGCCACGTGGATTGACCGCATTTCGGCAGACGATGCCGCTCTTGCAGAAAGAATCGGTCACGCGCTGACCCACAGAGGTTTTTCCCTGATCGATATCATGGGAATCTGTCCCGGTCGATTCAGCAAAAAGAACCGTCAGCCGAAAAAACTTATTGCCGCTTTATCAGAACGCTTCGAGAAACGAGGAACGCCTGAGCGGCAATCCTCACGCGAGGAATATGGCGAGGCCTACAGAAAACGGTGCGAGCAGGCTCAACCTGCGCGCCCCATGCGCCCCATCTCCACCACGTCCACTCCTGCCGAACCGGCAACGCTCCGGATACTCTTCCTCGGGTCCGCCGGCCAGCGGATCAGCACCGCTGCAGAAATTCTCTGCCTGGCAGCCATGCACGGGGGACTTTACGCGACTCAAAAAAACGATTATCCGATCACCGTCCTCAGGGGACACTCCATCAGCGAGGTGATCATAAGCCCCCTCCCCATCGGCTTCACCGGAATAAAAACCCCGGATATTATTCTCGCCCTGTCAGAGGAAGGGGTTGCACGTCGCCAGGAGACGATTGGTTCCGCCGCACCGAGCAGTTTAATACTGCAGGTGTCCGAAATCGATATTCCGGACACCGAGGCACGACTACTAAAAGTAGACTGCACCGCTCTACAGGCTCCGAAAAACCAGCGAGCACTCGCTTTACTGGCGGTGCTCACCACTGCGCAGTTGACCGTGAGTGCAGAACTGCTGCGCCGCGGGCTGGAGCACAAATTCAAGGGCGATCAGCTCGAAGAAGCTCTGGCGCTGGTGCAGCGCGCGAGATCACCAGCCGGCCAGTAAATCGACAAGGGCTTGTCTAATTGTACATCTCTTCCAAATACCTTGTAAAACGAGCCCAGGACTGTTTATCAGCCTCCTCATGGTAACGATCCGACCCCAAAACGGTGAAGGCATGGGGCGCTCCGCTGTAGGTCACCATTTCATGCGGAACCCCGGCGCTTTCCAACTCCACGGCTAAATTGCCGAAATCTTCCATGCTGATCGCTGTGTCGGCTGTACCGTGAAATACCTTGACCTTGCCCTTGGTGCTTGCATAGTCCTGCCCCTCGGGAGTGGTCAAACCGCCATGAAAGGTCACGAAGCCGTCTATCTCCGCTCCCGCCCTGGCCATCTCCAGCACCACGGCTCCACCGAAACAATAGCCAAATGCTACCGTCCCGGGGCTATCACCTGCATGCTTTCGAGCCTCGGCATGGGCTGCCTCAAAAAGGCTTCTCATGCGTTGTCTGTCTTTATAGAGATCGCCGGTCAAAAGCTTTTTGTGTTCATTTTCCGTCGGCCTTACACCTTTGCCAAAGAGATCAACGGCGAAGACGTTGTACCCGAGTTCCGCCAGCATCTCGGCCCGTTTGACCTCATAGTCGGTCAAGCCATCCCAGTCATGGACCAGAATAAGCAGAGGTTTTCCTGGGCCGGCTTCCTGATAATAGCCTTCGTAGGCCTTGCCATCGACTTCGTAAGTTACTGTTTTAGCATTTAATGTTAATGGTATAAGTAGAATGAATAGCGTACATAGCAATGTTTTTTTCATGGGGTTACCCTCATTGTTGCTGGTTGGTAGATGCCGCCTGCAGCGGCAAAATATGATCATCACAATAGTACCACTTTGTGGTATTGCAATATCAAATGGAGAGAATCTTAACTGCTCGCACCCGGCGTCCCAATCACCGCCAGGATAGAAGCGCACAAACCATGGCTCTCGATCAGCAGAGGTCTGTGAATACTGCTAAACGCTGAAGGGATAATTTATTGCCGGATGGTGCTGGTAGCCATGCAGTTCGAAGTCATCCACGCTTACCCACGTCTCCAGGTCTTCCAATGTTTTGATATCCGGATTTATTGAAAGTTTGGGCAGCGGGTAGGGCTCTCTCTTGAGCTGGACATCACGCATCAAGTCAAGCTGATCTTCATAGATGTGGAGATTGATGATCTTATGATAGGCTGTGGCCGGTTCGAGGCCGGTTATCTGGGCCATGATCATCAGCAGCCAGCCGACCTGCACCTGGTTAAAGGCATGCCCCAAGGGAAGATCATCAGAACGCTGGTAGGAGGTAAGGTACAATTTTCCGTCGAGAATGGAAAAGGTGTGGGTGTGCATGCATGGATTGAGACAGGCGCGGTCACGCTCTCCGGGATTGTAGAAGGTCATGATCTCGCAACGATTGTCGATACCCTGCCGCAGGTCTTCGTAAACGTTTCTCAGTTGATCGATGCGCCTGCCTTCCGGGTTTCTCCAATCCCTGCCCTGGGCCCCATAACAGCGGCCCATGTCGTCGGTGCCTTTGCGGAATGGGTTTTTCAGCCAGTCCTCGTTGTCGTTGGCATTGGCGTTCCAGGTATTGCAGCCGATCTCTCTAAAATCTGCGGCGCTCGTGTACCCCCTGAGGTAGCCGAGCATTTCGGCAATTGCCGGTTTCCAGAGGAGTTTTTTGGTGGTCAGCACCGGCAGAGTCCCGTCACTGACATCATACTCCAGATCCGCGTTGATAACGGTAAGGCACCGTTTTCCCGTGCGCTGGTTATCGACCCAGACGCCTTTATCTATTACCCTTCTGCATAAATCTAGGTATTGCTTCATGCCTTCCTCATCTGTTTCTTTCCAGGTGTTTTGGTAAAGCCCCGCAGACAACCAGGTAAAGTGGGTAGCCCTCAGTTGATGAACAGGCAATGCGGGAGGATCAGTCAAGCGCTCGCTTACGAAAGCCTAGTTGAAAAACTTATGCCAGCGAGATGAAAGTCAAGAACCAATTCCACCTTTTAGGATGATTGCAGAAAATTATTTAATAACAGCTAGTTGATTTCAAGAGGTGAGCCATCCACTGGATGAGCCTGACCGTGAGGCGCCCGCCCTCATCTGCGAAGATAAGCAGTTGGCCCTGAACCGCACTATTGAAGAAGCCTCTACTGTGTTTCTTTATATCAGAAATAAATAAAATTTTGATATAATCGATTAAGGATAATTGGTTGCCGGCAGGAGCCGCTCTCGCACGTCAGGTGGTATCTCACTGTTAATGATTGATCAATAATCGTGTATCAGCAAGATTGCAATATCGATCCGGCTCTCACTCACGCCGTCCAAGCCTGTCATCTGGGTATGGATCTGGGGTCAACTACGGCCAAGATAGTCCTGGTCGACCCTACCGGCGCCATAAGATTTCAACGCTATCTTCGCCATCAGACAGAAGTATTGTCCACCCTTCTCACCATGCTTGCCGATTTACAGGAGGCAGTCGGCAGCATTACCGTTCAGCCCGTATTCACAGGTTCGGCAGGGATGGGATTGGCAGAGCAGACCGGGATACGGTTCATCCAGGAAGTCGTCGCCCAGGCAGAGGCCGTGCGCGCGTACCGCCCCGGCTGCCGCATGCTCATCGATATTGGTGGTGAAGATTGTAAAATGATTTTCTTCGACCAGCACTCCCGTCCGGACATGCGCATGAACGGTAATTGCGCCGGCGGCACCGGATCGTTTATAGATCAGATGTCATCGTTAATAGATGTTCCCCTTGCCAAGCTCGATGAGTTCGCCCAGCACAGCAACGTAGAGCACGAAATCGCCTCGAGATGCGGAGTCTTCGCCAAAACCGATATCCAGAACCTGATAAATACCGGTGCCGAAAAAAGCGACATCGCCCGTTCGGTATTCAAGGCGGTTGCCTGCCAGGTGGTCACCTCCCTGGCCAGAGGGCGCAAGATCGAAGGACCCGTGCTGTTCACCGGCGGTCCCCTCCATTTTTTCAAGAGCCTGCGCCATGCTCTTTTAGAGGTACTTGATCTTCCCGAAGAGAAAGCCATCCTCCCTGTCGAGTCGCTTATCTATCCCGCCTATGGGGCAGCCCTGGGCAGCAGCGGCTGCGCTGATGAAACTTTTTCTGTCGGTACCCTCATCGAAAGGTTGAAACGACGCATTGGCAAATCGGAAAGGTCTGACTGCCATCCGCCCCTTTTCACCAGCAGCGAGCAGTATCAGAGCTGGGTTCGAGACAAGGACCGGCAGCAGGTAGCTTCTGTTCCCCTCTCCGAGGCGACCTCAGATATTGTCTATCTTGGTATTGATGCCGGGTCCACCACCACCAAAATGGTGGCCATCGACACTCGGGGCCAACTGCTCTTTAAATATTATTCCGCAAATCGCGGTGATCCACTGGCCAAAGTCCGCAACGGCCTAGAGAAACTAGACAAGCTCTTCATGTCCCAGGATAAAGAATTCACCATCGGCTGCGCCGCTGCCACGGGCTACGGTGAAGATCTGGTGAAAGCTGCCTTCGGTCTTGATATCGGGCTTGTTGAAACCCTGGCCCACTACCGGGCTGCCAAAGTGTTCGAACCCGAGGTTTCTTTCATTCTCGACATCGGCGGCCAGGATATGAAGGCGGTCTACGTGGCTGGGGGAATGGTCCAGGATATCGAAGTCAACGAGTCATGTTCATCCGGCTGCGGTTCTTTTATAGAGACCTTCGGTGACGCGCTCGGCTTTTCCCCCGAGGAATTCGGAAAGCTGGCCTGTTTCGCCAAACACCCGGTGGATCTGGGCAGCAGGTGCACTGTCTTTATGAATTCCTGCGTAAAGCAGGCCCTGCGGCAGGTCAACGATGCGGCAGATGTGGCCGCCGGGTTGTCTTACTCGGTCATCCAGAACTGTCTGCATAAAGTGTTGCGCATCGCCGATATTTCAGCACTGGGCCCGAAAGTCGTGGTCCAGGGAGGAACGTTTAAAAATCCAGCAGTACTCAGGGCCTTTGAAAAACTTCTGGGCATAGAGGTGATTCGTCCTGATATCGCCGAATACATGGGCGCTTTCGGGGCCGCCCTGGTCGCCGTTGAACATGCCCGCATGCACCCATCAGGCGCGGGCAGCAGACCTGCTGATCTTCTTAGCATGAGTCGCCCGAACAGGACCACCGAGTCGCATTGCGGGGGATGCACCAACCATTGTCGGATCAGGAGCGTCCAGTTTTCCGGGGCCAGGAGCTACCATACCGGCAACCGCTGTGAGAGAATTTTCAGCAATAGTTACCGGACCAGGGAACCGGGACGCAACCTGGTGGCGGAAAAACTTGAGCTGCTTGAGCGCCTGGACCTGGAACAACCCGATTCTCCACTGCTTAGTGTCGGCCTGCCGATGGTGCTCAACATGTGGGAAAACTATCCATTCTGGGCAACCTTATTCAGAGGACTGGGATGGCGGGTTGTCCGTTCCCGCATCTCCACCCCATCTTTGATCAAGGAAAGCGCCGCCACGGTGATGTCCGATAATATCTGCTATCCGGCCAAACTCGCTCACGCGCACATCATTGACCTCACCAGGCGTGATGTCGATCACATCTGTTATCCCCGGGTGACCTTCGAACAACCGAAATTCGAGGATACCGCCAATCAGTATAACTGCCCGATAGTGACCGGTTACCCCGATGTTATCGATGGTGCGGTCAACCCTGCGGAACGCGGCGTCAAGATGGACAGTCCCCTGATTAATTTCAGGGACACCGAACAGCTGCGTTCCGGCTGCCTCCACTATCTGGCCCGTTTCGATATTGGAAAATCGCGATTCGAGCGGGCCTTTGCTCAGGCTCTTGAGGTCCAGCAGTCGTTCAGGAAGGCGCTGCTCCTCAAGGGAGAAGAAGTTATTGCTGCTGCCAGAGTTCAGCGCTCCCCCCTCATCGTGCTGGGCGGCCGGCCTTACCACGTTGATCCGCACATAAACCACCAGATAGCAGAAATGATCGCGGCACTGGGGCTGCACGTCCTGACCGAGGACGCCTTGCCACTGGACACGATCACTGTTTCAGAACCGCTGCAGGTAGTCGATCAATGGGAGTATTCCAATCGCCTCTACCGAGCGGCGCACTGGGCCGGGGCGGAACCTCTGGCCGAATTCATTCAGCTCAATTCCTTTGGCTGCGGTCCGGATGCGGTGATTATTGACGAACTCAAGGCCATTCTTAAAACCTACTCCAAAACTCCGGTCGTCCTTAAAATAGACGAGATAACAAGCATCGGTTCAGCGCGCCTTCGGGTTCGCTCGCTGGTCGAATCCCGAACAGCCGGTTCTCGGGCGAGCGCGCAAAAGTCTCGCCCGGCCCTGCCGCCATTTACGGATCGGGACCGACACCGGACGCTGCTTTTTCCCGATTTTTCTCCAATCTACTCGCTTTTTGCCCAGGCATCGCTCGCTCCTCTTGGATATCATGTCGAAATATTGCCTCCACCCGACAAAGAATCGATTCGGCTTGGCCTGAGGTATACCAATAACGACATCTGCTACCCGGCGATCATTACCGTCGGGGACGTCCTCAAAGCCATGCAGACCGGTTCCTATGAGAAAGACAGCGTTGCGGTCGCTTTTACCGAAACCGGCGGTCAATGCCGGGCCACCAACTACCACAGCCTGATCAAAAAAGGGTTGCTCAACGGCGGCTACGGTGATATTCCGGTCATCACCGTCTCCTTCAAAGAGCTGCGCTCCAGCCACCAGCCAGGGTTTCGTCTCAACCGGCTGAAACTGCTCTCTCTTGTACTCTCGTCACTGCTGGTCGTCGACCAGCTTATCCGCATGTACCATGCGACCGCGGTCAGAGAGATTCATTCCGGCGACTCCCTGGCCATTCTGAAAAAACACGTCGACAGGGCCCGCAAAAAAGTTATCGGCTGGACCCTGCAAGACAGTCAGAATACCCTCGAGGAGGCCATCGAGGAATTTAATTCGATCCCCACCTTTTCCGCCACCTACCCTAAGGCCGGGCTGGTAGGCGAGATCTATGTCAAGTACAATCCTTTCAGCAACTCAAATATAGTCCAGAGACTGATGCAAGGCGGTATCGAAGTGGTCATTCCTCCACTGCTCACTTTTTTCATGCAAAACTTTGTCAATATTGATTTCAACCACCGCCACAACATACAAAAGGCCCCCTTCGTCGAGAGGAAAACCCAAGGTCTGCTGCACAGAATTGTGGCCCATAGAATCAAACAGGTAAACGCATTGATGGAACGCTTTAATCATCCTCTAGAGCCGATCAGCCTGCCGGAAACCCTGGCTGTCAAGGCCAGCAGGGTCCTCAGCCTGGTGAACCAGTCCGGCGAAGGGTGGCTTCTTCCAGGCGAGATAATTTCCATGGCCGAATCGGGCATTCGCAACATAATCAGTCTCCAACCCTTCGGCTGCATAGCCAACCACATCGTCGCCAAGGGTATCAGTTCGCAACTCTCACGGCTCTATCCCGACCTCAACTTCCTGAACCTCGATATGGATGCGGGCAACAGCGATGTTAATCTCCAGAATCGCCTGGATTTCTTCATCCACTCAGCCAAATCCCATGATCACCACGGCGGGGCATAGTCGGGCTGCGGGTTCTTGCTCGCCTCTTTATCAGGTGCCGACACCACTTCTATAAGCGCTTCCTGAACCAGGACAATTTCATCTTCCTCGCCCCCCTCCCGCTTTGCAAAGTCCAATCAATATGCTATGAGAGACCGTAGCCAATCAAACGAGGGACACTACCATGGAAGAAATTCGCAGTGATTTGACGGTGATCGGCGCCGGCATCGTCGGTGTGGCCACCGCCCTGCAGCTCACCCAGAGATTTCCCCAGCTGTCAATCACTTTGATAGACAAGGAAGGGGCTCCCGCCAGCCATCAGACCGGTCACAATTCAGGTGTCGTGCATGCAGGAGTTTATTACAAACCCGGCAGCCTCAAAGCCGATTTCTGCAAACGGGGGGCGGACCTCACAAGGGAACTGTGCCGGGAGCACCGACTGCCCTATCAGCAGTGCGGCAAACTGCTGGTGGCGACCGACGATCTCGAATATCGGCGTATGCTCGATCTGGAGCATCGATGCCGGGAAAACAAAATTGAAGTTGAACGGCTTGACGAACATGATCTGCGCACTTTGGAACCCCATGTCGTCGGGATTGGAGCCTTACTGGTTCGCCGCACCGCAATCACCGATTTCATCGCCATCACCCGGACGCTGATGGAGCTTTTTCAGCAGAACGGCGGGTTGACCCTTATGGGAAAGGAGGTCACCACCATCGAAGAGCACCGGGACGGTGTAAAGATACGTGCCGGCGACGTAGCGGTTGAATCATCTTCATTGCTTGTCTGCGGTGGACTCATGGCAGACAGGCTGGCCCGAATGATGAACATCGATCTTGATTTTCAGATCATCCCATTCAGGGGCGAATACTACCGGCTTACGCCCGAATTCAACGATATCGTCAGTCACCTCATCTACCCCATTCCCGATCCCGATCTGCCGTTTCTCGGGGTGCATCTCACCCTGATGATCGACGGTACGGTCACCGTCGGACCCAACGCAGTACTGGGCTGGAAACGGGAAGGCTACGGCAGCGTGAATTTCGATTATAAAGATGTGGCCGAGATGCTTGCCTTTCCCGGATTCTGGAAAGTGCTCAGGGCGAATCTCGGCACGGGATTCAGTGAATTTCTGGACTCTCTCTATAAACCGGGTTACCTGAAGCGGGTAAAGAAGTATTGTCCACAGCTCCGCCTAGCAGATCTCTCCCCTTACCCTGCGGGCATACGTGCGCAGGCGGTCATGTCCAACGGTGAACTGGTGCATGATTTTTTGTTCACCGAAACCGAACGCTCACTGCACGTCTGCAATGCACCTTCTCCGGCGGCCACGTCGGCGCTTCCCATTGGCGCCTACCTGTGTGACAAGGCAGCGGAAAAGTTCAGGCTCTAGAACGGTGAATCGTCATATTTCGCGGTGCTGCGGGTAGCTCACCCGGTGACGATCGGCAGACCGGCTCTTTGCCAGCCCTTGTAGCCATCCCGGAGTGCCTTGGCGTTTATGAATCCCTGGTTTTTATAATGTTCTGCCCGACCGGCAGCTGATCCTCCACCCGGTCATGCTCAGTAAAAAACCAGTTCTTTGTCTTTCGCCACCGTAGGGGCGATTGCTTGGAATTCACTCAGGGGAATGGCGCCATCGAGCTGGAGTTTGTGAAATTTCTCGTCGCTTTCATAGGCGCAAATTAAAAGAGCCGAATCATCTTGTACATGCTTGAAAGCATCTCTGGCATCTATCAAATCAACCTGTGACATGGTCTTTCTCCGGATTGACAATCTGTGTATGAGCTGTACCTGCTGTACAGTGTCCAAGACTCAATTTAAGCATCTGCCCAGAACCTGTAAATCAAAGCGCGGCAAGAACAGCGAAACCGTTATGGCATCAGAACATTTTTTCTACACCTGCAGACGACAATGATTACCCTATGGAGAGTTGTCGAAGCAGGCCCGCCTTGTCGGGATCGCCCAGAAAAAGAACACAGCCGGAGTATTTCCATGGAAGAATTAAAACAGAGAATTCTCGATATTATTCACAAACCTCAACTCGCTGCGTTGGCAACGGTTACCGAGCAGAACAACCCCTGGGTTCGCTATGTGGTGACCGTCGGTGACGGCGATTTCAACCTGCGCTGCGCAACTTTTGCCAATTCCCGCAAGGTGGCGCAGATCAAGCAAAACCCCAATGTCCATATCACCATGGGCGTGAGTGACTTCATGGACATGCACCCCTATATCCAGGTGCAGGCGCAAGCGGAAACCACCACCGACCATGATGAGCGTCATAATTTCTGGAATGATCTTATAGCCCCGATCTTCAAGGGACCGGACGACCCCAATTACTGCATTGTCCTGGTAAAACCCTACAGGATTGAATACATCACTCCAGGCTCTTTTGAACCAGAAGTGTGGGTCAGATAACCTGCGCCACTGCTGGCTTGCCATTATTTTTCCGTGGGGAGACGTTGACCTGACACCAGGGTAACGCGTTAACCTGAGCTGGCCGCGCTCCAGCCTGGCAGATGGAGAGTGTCGTTGATTCACTCAGACAGCCAAATGATCCATAGAGGATGAGGAAAAAGACACTTCCATGAAAAGCTATACACGCGTGCTCACTATCGCCGGGTCCGACTCCGGAGGCGGCGCCGGCATCCAGGCCGATTTAAAGACTATTGCGGCCTGCGGCTGTTTCGGCACCAGCGCCATAACGGCACTCACCGCCCAGAACACCATGGGGGTCAGCGACATTCATCCGGTTCCGATTGTAACCCTGGAGGCGCAGATCAGGGCCGTCCTCGATGATATCGGCAGCGACGCGGTAAAGCTCGGGATGCTGCATTCAGTCGAGGTAATCGAATGCGTTGCCCGACTGCTCGTCGAGTACCGCATCAGCAACATCGTTCTGGACCCGGTAATGGTGGCCACCAGCGGTGACAAACTCATCCTGGATGAGGCCATAGCCGCTCTGCAGAAGGTGCTCTTCCCCGTGGTCAGGCTGATTACCCCCAATATTCCCGAAGCTGAAATCATTAGTGGTCGGAAGATCAAAAACAGAGCTCAGTTGGGCGACACCGCTGAATTTCTGGCCCAAAAATTCAACCTTTCCGTACTGGTAAAAGGCGGCCATCTCGAGGACGAGACGCTTGCAGATGTCCTCTATGACAACGAGTCGTCACAGCGATGCAGCTTTACCAACCCAAAAGTTACCACCCGCAACACCCATGGCACCGGGTGCACCCTATCGTCGGCCCTGGCTTCATTTCTGGCCCAGGGGTCCTCTATAACCGAAGCTACCGACCGGGCACTCACCTATATCAACTCGGCTATCGCAGCCGGGGCAGATTACCGAATTGGCGGAGGTCACGGACCGGTGCACCATTTTCACGAATTCTGGGACTGATTCGTGTACGGCTCAGGTTGCTGTCTCCCCTACTCTTCAACCACGGTCAGTCGCTGGATTGCAGGATCGGTAAACCCGTCTAAGCCGTCCCTTACCGTAGTTGAGAAACTGTAAAGCACCGCTCCTCGTTCGCCGCCCTGAAACCAGTGTTTTTCATAGGGTTCAAAAGTGAGTTGATCGCCGGGCGCAAGGACGATTTCATGGCGCAGGCTATAAGCCTCCTCTTTGCCGGCAACGATAAAGCCCTCTTCCAGGGTGTCCGGCCCATCGATATAAAATCTCAAATCACCCCATATGTGACGGATCGTTTCCTGCTTTCCTGGATCGTTTCCCACCTTCGGATGCCAATGCTCCGGCTCGGTCTGGTGAGGGAAAAGCACAAGCACTTTCGCCGCCAAACGATCGGTGTTGACCATGGAAAAAACCTGCACGCCCTCAACACTGAGTTGGCTCAAGCCGAAATCCACCACTTCGATTTTTTCAATTTCTATGTCCTTAATCTGGATGCCAGCATCTCTCATCATCAGGGCAGCTCTCAACTGAGCATCTTTTTGTTCAGATTTTGAAATCATGGAAACAGCCTTTTGATCTTGTTTACGACTCGCGCGGGAGCCTTTAAAAGTGCTATAGCGCCCGCAGTTCATTGACCTGCGTTTAGTACAAACCGGCGCCACAAAGAGGTATTAATCATGCTCCAGATAACTTTTATCCTACTGTAATGTCAATGATTTTAAACCACACACAAGATTTCAGCAAAAATACTGGAGGACGAGAAATAATGATTGACAATTATGTGAATATTTAATATTGAATTTTGTATACAATAATCACAAACTGACATGCAGGACCCGCAATGAAAAAGCCCCTCATCAAATCCACCAATCTCGACCAGAAAGCATACGAGATTATAAAGGAGATGATAGAGAACCGGGAACTCGAACCAGGCCAGAAAATACCGCAGGAAAAGCTCGCCGCCGAGTTGGGCATCAGCAGAACTCCACTGATCTCAGCCCTTAAATTCCTCGAGCAGGAAAAACTGATTGAGACCAAACCGCGCCGCGGCTTTTACGTAAGACTTTTTTCCCTTGAAGAGCTTGTTTCGATATTTGAGATTCGCGAGGTACTCGAGGGACTCTCGGCACGCAGAGCCGCCGCCTCTATAACCACCTCACAATGCAACCAGCTTAGAAAAATTTTCGCACCATTCATCAACAAAAACGATATAACCGACTATCATGCTTACTCTGTCGCCGATCGAAAATTCCATAATTTTCTCGCCCAGATCAGCTCCCGAGAGTTTCTCAGTTCCATCCTGCAGACTTACAATATTGTCTCACTCGCCTATCTCTATCCCACCAGGGAAGGATTGATACGCACCCCCAACGAGACAATCCAAGAGCATATCGACATCATTGAGGCGATATGCAGAGGTGAACCTCTAGCAGCCGAAGAAGCGATGAGACATCATCTACAGACAACCGCTGCTACACTTAACAAGCAAATACTCTCAGCCAAATCTTTGAGGAAGGAGGTGAACACTAGGTAAATCGGAGTAGAAGCAGTGGCGATGTTCTCCACATCAAGGACGCACATGATTGCTACAAACAACATTAATTACTACCATGGGAGGTTGTAATGAGACGAATTTTACTTATCGCAATGGCCGTATTCCTGACACTGTCCTGCAGTGCATATGCAGCTAAAAAGTTTCCGTCACGAAACATTACCAACGTCGTAGTGTGGGGCGCAGGCGGCGGTACCGACACCTGTAACCGCATCATCTCAGCGGAGATGGCTCCGTTTCTTGGCGTTAACGTCAACGTCATCAACAAAACCGGTGGAGTCGGCGGTTCAGTTGGTATGACCTATGGATTCAGCCAGCCGCATGATGGGTATACCCTCACCGGTTTGTCGGAATCCAATGTTACCGCCGGCGTACAGGGCGGCTGGGACAAGAACTTTGACGTCTGGGACGTGTTCATCGTCGGCGGCTCCCCCGATCTGATCTCGGTCACCGCAAATGCACCTTATGAGACGTTGAAGGACCTCATTGAAGCAGCCAAGAAAGACCCGGGTTCAATCAAAGCCGGGGCAAGTGCCGCCGGTTCAATTCATCATCTGAATCTGCTGGCCCTGGAGAAAGGTTCCGGGGCAAAATTCAACTTCATTCCTTATAAAGGATCTGCGCCGAGTCAGAATGCAGCGATGGCCGGTGAGGTATCAGTAGTAGTCACTTCGCTTGCTGAGCAACAGCAACTGCTGCGGGGCGGCAAACTTCGTCCGCTGGCGATGCTGATTCCGGATGCTTTCGAGGTGGAAGGGCTCGGCTCAATCCCGTCTGGCTTTGATGATTATCCTGGCCTTTCCGAGCATCTGCCAATTTCCCAGGCCATCGGCTTTGCCATCCCCAACGATGTGCCCCAAGAAAACAAGGATGTCCTGGTCGATGCCTTCAACAAGGCCATGGCCACCGATAAAGTCAAGACCTGGGCAAAGGAGAATTACTATCTGCTCTCGGGTGCCACCGGGGAAGAATCCCGTAAAATTTTTGCGGCCCTGCAGTCCAATTTTGCCTGGACCCTGCATGAGCTTGGTGCCGCGAAAGTCAGC
>JARRLH010000007.1:0-54296 GCA_037387205.1 Desulfofustis sp. | reverse complement strand
GAGTGTACCGTAGGCGAGCAGATGGGCTGCTGCCCAGAGCTTGGAGGCCAGCAGCATCGGGTGGTGCACGGCAGCTTTGATACGGCCGGGAAAATAGGCGGCTATCAGCAGAGGGAATACGGGGATCATTAGAACGAGGGCGGTATGCTGGAGCCAGGCCGGGGTGAGATAGAGTTCGATCACAGCGCTGCGGGCATCGCTATAACCTCTGATGATCAAGATCAGGCCCATAAGAGCTATGGCAGAATAGATGCCTTTCCAGCCCCACACCCCTAACCGTTCTGTCATCTCGTTTCGCCATCTCTCGTTGACGATGGATATCGAGTGAACGCCGAGAAAGATGAATAGTCCAATTATAAGCTGGGTCATGGTGGATTCTCCTGTCGAGGTGCCTGCAGTAGTCCTCCTGAGGCGGGAAAACACTAATTCTTGGCTAATCTTACAGGTATAATAGGGCAAAAGCGAACGGTTGCCAGGGATGACAAGATTTCTGAACAAACGATTGCAGACCAGCGCTCTGCGTGGTCCTGTTTCGGCGGTCGAATCGTGTGCCGTGAAAACGCAGAACCACCTTTCCCATTCGGCCAGTGTCGCTACCAGTGACGGCATGCCAGATACGCCCAAGCTAGCGTCTGGATAGCGAAGAGCGCGTCTCAAATATGTTGACTATCAGGTGGTGTCGTCGCACTGTCTACCTTGAGATGAGAAAATGCGGTGAGGATGCTGCAGCAGAAGCACTCTTTAAATACCTAACCGGAGGTTTTCATGTTCCAAGTAACCCTGCGCGGCGATAATCGTCTTGACATCGAGTTGAGCGGCAAGCTTGATTCCGAAGAGATGAAAACCGCACTCGATGAACTGGTCGACAAGTCGGGAACCATTGAAGACGGCAGAATGCTTTATGATGTCATTGACTTCCACATGCCGTCTTTAAGTGCAATCGCAATAGAATTTTCCCGTCTTCCAGAAATGTTCGGGCTCATTAAGAGATTTTCCAAGGCGGCAGTTCTCTCAGATAAAAACTGGATCAAAAAAGCCAGTGAGTTGGAGGGGATGTTGATACCCGGTTTGGAGATTAAAGCGTTTGGCCGGGAGCAAAGAGAAGAGGCCGAAAACTGGCTTGAGGCAGACGAGTAACCCCAGATGCAGGCTCAAAATTAAGGTGTTGGTGCAGCGCACCGTTGCACTCAGTCGGCAACCTGGTGCGAGACACGACGGCGGTCAGTAACATTCATATGGGAACAGACTACATTGACTGAGCGGAAAATCTGCATAGTGGGCGCCAGCGGTAAGCTCGGACGCTACCTGGTCAGCCACGCCTTGGAGCGTGGCTACCGGGTCGTTGGCGTCTGCAGAGAGCAGAGCATCGCCAAGCTTGATGATTTCAAGGAGCGGATCACCATACGGGGAGGCAGAACCAATGATCGTAGTGTCATAGAGCCTGCAGTAGCAGGCTGCGAGGGGGTGTTGACGGTCCTGGCCCCATGGGGAATTCAGCAGTATGCGTCGGGCACCGCTGAGGCGGTGATGGATTGCGCCGAGCCGGACGCACGACTGATTTTTTCTTGCGGATGGCATATTACACGCGACGGCCAGGATGTTTATTCCTGGAAGCTCAAAACATTCGTCACACTATTCGGCGGCCTTGCCAGGCTCTTTCGATTCGCTGAACTCGATGATCAGGTGGAAGCCTGTCGGAGAATTTTTGCCAGCGATAAGAGGTGGACGGTGGTTCGGGGAAGCGATCTGGAAGAGGGCGACAGTCAGGGACTACCGGTCTGGAGCCGCCATGTAGGTGACCCCGTTCTGCGGAGCAATCTCACCAGAAGAATCGATTTTGCCTTATTCATGGTTGAAGCCCTGCAAAATGACGCACTCATTCACGAAGCACCTGCCATCGTGGGATGCCGGGCACCCTCGGCCCTGAAATACGAACCGGTGCATTAACTCTCCAAGAATCTATCGCCGGCAAAGAACGTTATCGTGAAAAAGATAGGGACCAAAATCGACATCGCTGCATCCCGGTATCTGTGGTCCGCTCGCCGGCGCCCTGACTCCAGGCAGTGGCGTCAGGGTCAGGCTTGTAAGAGCATGAGCAGCATGATCTTGATGAGGATTATCCTGCCACTCTTAACGTTGAGGCTGGTGATACCGCCCCTGCGCGCAGCACTATTCTTGACACTGCTTTTCTGCTCCGGTGTGGCCATTGAGCAGAGATCTCCGGACACTGCGTAGAAAATATCTGCCTTACGACTGGAGGCTCATCGATATGAAGAGTGGAGCCAATGAGGTTTCCACTACCCCTTAAAGCCGTTGTCCAGGTGGGAGCCGTCGCAGATTGGTTTCTTTTTTGAGCCGCCGCAGCGGCAGAGCACGTAATGGTCGGCCATGGGCAGCAGCTTGTCCGAATCCTGGTCGTCGATCAGGGTGATATAACCCTGAATATTGAGCGGTCCATCCTCTTCAACGACGATCTGCTCCACACCTGCGAAATAATCCCGGTGGTACCCGAAGGACATTTCCGAATGGTGTCAATGATCTCTTCGACCGGGGCGGCGTTGGCTTCATATTTGGGGGCGTCATGGGTACCGAATACGGCTTCGAGCTCCCCGCAATAGCCGGCGCCCATGCACAGATAGCGGTCGAAGACGATGGTGATCTTTTCTCCACGGTAATACTCAAGTTCTTTTTTGTCCGAGTCCTCTCTGCTGCCTTCAAAACCGATGGTCGCGTGCGTGCCGTCGCACAGCGGTTTGTACTTGGACTCGCCGCAGCGGCACAGGGAGGTGACCCGCTCCATTTTTACCGGATCCCCGTCTTTGCCGATCAGTTTTGAATCGACCGCCATAAGTGGACTGTATTTGCTTAGGATAATTTGACTTTTTGGCATGCTGTCCTCCTCACTAGACAATTTTGGGGGCGATCCTGCAGGGTGCAGCCGCTCAGTCGCAGATGGCGGGGAGCGGCGCCCGGCGCGATCGATTTGCTCCATGGAAGATACCCTAAATTAGTGCCCTTTACCACCTTGATGGCGCAGGACCGCTTTGTTGCGACAGGAGAATGTGAAGCACACCCATCATGCAGTTAACCTCTCGCCAGATATGTTCCGTGTGCATCCGTGGGCAAATGGTACTATAGTCATCGGGCATGGATGAGGTCTCTCGATACGGGCATAACGCATGACATTTGACAGGAGGGTGCGATGAAGAACAGCTGGCATCCCGGCCAATTATTGAGTGTTTCAAGCGCCTATTGGCGCGGCTGCACCTTACAGACCGGTGTGCGCCTTGGGGTTTTCACGGAACTCGCCGCCGGCCGCTGCGATGCCGGGACACTGGCGGAAAAAATTGATTGTGAGGCCAGGGCCACCGGTTTACTGCTCGATGCGCTGTCGGCCATGGGACTGCTGTCAAAAACCGGTGAACTTTATGAAAACAGCCAGGCGGCTCAGCGTTTTCTGGTCGAGTCTTCACCGGACTATATGGGGTACATCATCCTCCATCACCATCACCTGGTCGACGGCTGGGCCCAGCTTGACCAATCGGTGCGAACCGGCGGGCCCGCGCAGAGACGCTCCTATGGGGCTGAAATGGAGCGGCAAAGCTTTATTATGGGGATGTTCAACCTGTCCATGCAGATTGCCCCCCAGATAGCCGAGCAGATCGATCTCGGGGGCAGAAAACTATTGCTCGATCTCGGCGGTGGTCCGGGCACCCACGCCATCCATTTCTGCCTGAACAATCCCGCATTGCGGGCCCTTATTTTCGATCGGCCCACCACCGAGCCGTTTGCCCGCCAGACGGTCGCTTCTTTCGACCTGGACGAACGAATCAAATTTGCCGGCGGGGATTTTAAAACCGACCCCATTCCCGGTGGACCGTATGATGTGGCCTGGCTGTCGCATATCCTGCACTCCAGCACCCTGGAAGAATGCTACCGGCTCATCGAAAAATCTGTTGCAGTGACTGATTCCGGGGGTATGATCCTGGTGCACGATTTTATTCTGGACGACAGCAAAGACGGTCCCGAATTTCCTGCCCTGTTTTCCCTCAACATGCTGCTCTCTGGCAACGGCGGCCGATCTTACTCGCAGAGGGAAATACTTGCTATGCTGGAAAGTGCGGGAGTGGTCGATCTCCAGCGCCACCCGTTCAAGGCCAAGAACGATTCGTCGATCATCTACGGTATCGTCAAGTAAACACGCAGCGTGCGCCTTCCGGGAGGCGCCGTGCAAAGTGACACACACTGAAAGGAAACAAACATGACTGAAGACGATCTATATATCAGGGCGGCACGGGAAGCATTGCAGAAAGACGGGGCATCGCGCCTGGAATCATTGTGGCGTGAAGCCCGGGAGCGTGCCGGTAAAAATGAATTCGAGGCCGTAAACCTGTACGTGAACCTTCGGGTTGACCAGTTGCGCAAGGAATCACCAGAACCCGGCTCAGCGCGGACCACCGCCGGAGTGGCCTCTGTGGGGGGCCATCCTGACTTTATCAGCGTAGCCAAGTATTGTGCTAAAAATAACGTCGACCAGCGGCACGTGATTCAGAGCATTGGTGACGGGCATTACATCGGCAGGGAGGTTGGCGGGGACTGGTATATCTACATCGGCAAGAGCAGATTCAGCACCCACGAAGAGAGAAAGAAATCCTTCTTCTTCGATGATGCCAATGCGCTGGCAGAATCCGAGCGATCCGAAGAGGATCGGGACAATCTGATAAATCTGGACCGTACACCGGAGTAGCCGGATTCTGCCTTTGCAGCGGCAATCTGTTCACTATTCGTCCATTTGCTCTTCAGGCAGCTGTGGTCCATAGGGGCTAAAGGCTCGGCGTCTGAATCGGTTACCCGGTCCGCAGCGGTAGCCGCGGCCTTGCCGGCGTCCTTTTCCCTGACCGAAACCGCCACGCTGCTCCTGCCTTCTGCCGAAACGGGCAGGACGGCACATTCCTTGAGCTTTGCCGCTCATGGGGCCGTCTCCTCGGGGACCGGTTTGATCATATCCAGGCATGTGTTTCACCTCCTTTGCACGGTTAAGGTTAATCTTCACGGTTTGCCGTACCCCTGGCCGGGGCCGCGCCCACGCCGTCCGCGCCGCTTTCGGTGTCCGGGGCCGCGCACTTCGTAACTTCCCCCCTCAATCTTCAGGACCTTACCGGTGACCATGGCGTCGGCAACAGCGGTGCGCCCTCTGGCCAGGAGCCTGCCGAAGGTGTGCCTGGACACACCCATCAAGGCGGCGCCGTTTTCCTGATCCAGGTGTTCGAAGTCACTCAGGCGGATCGCCTCGAACTCGTCGACGCTCAGTACCGCCTCACCGGTGACGTTGACTCCCTGCGGGACAAAGGCGGTGATGGTGGGGTAGGCCGAGACCAGTCTGGGCTTTCTTGGGCGAACCATAAATCCTCCTTTATGCTCATTTGAGCATAATATAAATATTATAATTAGATGTGTAAAGAGTAATTATGCTCAAATGATTAAAAAATAGAAAAGAAGGGTGCGGTGGTGATTGGTTCGCCGGCTGAGGCAGCTATGTCATACTCAGGGGGATGGAGGGAGACCGAGTGCTTCAGCTATTCTGGCAATCGTACGGGGAGCCGAACCCTCGAAGTGATTGTTGACGTAGAGAAAGGTTTCCACCTCTCTTTGCGCCAGATCGCCAAGCATGGTCTTGAGCTGATCAATATCCTTATCCCGGGGTGCGACGATGGTGTCCCAGGCACTACCGGTCTGCGTTTCAATCTTTTGCCGGTCGGGGCCGAGCAGCCTGATCACGGTTTTTTCCCTGATCTGATCTTTATAGCGCTGATAAATTTCAAATATAGACGGCATGTAGTAGCCCTGGAGAAATACGGGATGGAGTTTTGTCGAAGAAAGAAAGTCGAAGTAGGGGCGTTTCAGGTAGTTGGGGTTTCTGGTCTCGATGAAATAGTCATAGCCCTCGGGGAGCTGCCGAACGAAATTGCCGAAACGATTGATGAACTCGCCAAGACTGCCCATTTTCTTCTTATTCAGATACTCGAACTGGAAAATGAGCGGGCCGAGGTTGTTTCTGAGCGGCTCCAGCGTCGCGATAAAGCGCTCCATCAATGGCACCGAAAGAAAGCAGGGATTAGGCCTGAGCGGCTCTTTCTTGTCCTTGCGGTAGTGGTGGGTAAGGGTGATACTGTTGGGCACCTTGACGCTGAACACGAAATCGTCCGGGACAGATACGGCGTACTCCCTGACTACTGACGGTTTGGGCAGCACCGCGGTGTCTTCTCCAAACAGAGACCAGAACCATTGATCTACCTCGACGGTGCGATAGTGTCTGCTGTATACCTGGAGATAGTTTATTTTCTCATCTTCGGGATAGATCAGTCCTCGCCAGGAATCATATTTCCATGAACAGGTGCCAATATGCAGCGCCATAACTCTCCTCTTTTAGGTCAAGGTGCGCATTGTCTCTCAAAAAGCGCATAGAGATAAGGACGAGGTGCCCCACTGGGGGTGGTGTAATGGAATATTTCATGCTCTATAAGCAGATAATCTGCGCCGAGGTTGTCGCTCATTTCTTCCTCCGAGTAACGGTGCACAGGAAGACCGGCACATTTGTCAGCCGCCTCTTTTGAGAATTGAGCCAGAAGTACATATCCCCCGGGCCTGACCGCTTCCTGTAAGGTGGAGAAATACTGGCGCCTATCGGCGTCTTCAACAAGAAAATGCAGTACCGCCCTGTCAATCCACAGATCTAGAGGAGGCAGCGCAGCGGTTACCGGCCTGCCCAGATCCGTATTGATCCAGCTTGCCCTGCTGTTCGGGCCGATCCTTCGTTTCAGGGTGTCAAGCGCCAGCTCGCTCACATCATTAATTATCAGTCTATGGCCTCTGAGGAGCAGGTCACCGGGAAGCATCGAGGTGCCGGCACCGGCGAGGAATATGGTGGAGGGAATGGCCAGGTCGAGCCGCTCGAGGTAGCCCAGGATCTGGTCAGAATTTCTTTCATACCAGCCCAGGCGGCGTAAGATTATACTATCAGACATAATAAAATGCAGGAGGTGTGTTCGATGCGGGTACAAATCGTCCTCATTACTCTGGGTGTTGTGCTGGTTGCAGCGGATCTGGGCTGGTCGTGCAATCAGACGACCTATGCAGGCTGTTCCCCCGAGCAGCTGCGGGCCATTCAGCAGCGGCAATTTTATGCCAGAAAGCAAGCGCCTGTCGACGCCGAGGTCTATTGGAGGGATCGGCGGTACTCCGACCGGGTGAGGCTGGAAGCGCAGAATCACGAACTCGAGATCGAAAGGCTCCGCTCCCAGACGGCAATCGAGGTCGCCAGGCAGGAACGCAGGTCATGGCGCGGCGGCGGTTACTATTTCTACCGTCCTCCGGTCGTTGTGCATCCCCAACCTGTGCCGCCTATAGCCGTACAGCCAAGACCGCATCTGCGCGGCCCAGTCTACTCTAACTCGACTGTTACAACGGTGCCCAATGCGGTGAAGTAGACCTGGGTTTCTGAGCACTGGAAACCGGTGGTCTATATTTTCTTGTCTGGTTTGGTCTTGAATTTCTCCAGGATTTCCCAGACAGGGATCGCCACGATTCCACCGACAAACCCGGATATGTAGCTGGGTATCGGAGTGGAGAACATGCTGCTCCACACTACTCCAGCCAGAAAACTGAACAGGACCATCAGAATGATGGTCACCGCTATTCTTGCCCAGATAGACATTCCCTTCTCCCTTCCGCAGAATTAATCACCTGAAAGCGCAGCCAGCAGTAAATTTCAAGAAATGCAATTCAACCTCAGGCTTCTCCCGCTAAGTCTCAAAGACATAGACCTGCATCCTTAATCTTGGCGGACCAATGCTCTGCAACAGATAGTACGCATCCCAGTGAGAAGATCAATCGACAGATCATCAGAATTCCCCCTGCTGCCTATCATTCCAGGCAGAAAAAACATGTCCTCCGACGGGAGTCGGGGGAGCGCCTCAGACCAGACGGCCTTCTTGGTGGTCTTGCCCGTTTTTTCATCGGTATGGACATAGCCCCACTTGTTAAGTTTCATGTCCGGAGTCTCGCTCGTCAAAAGTGGGTTGGCCCCGGATCCGACCGCCACGATACAGAGATCACAATCCATCTCAAACTCAGAGCCTTCAATCGGCACCGGACGCCTGCGGCCGGAATCATCGGGTTCGCCGAGCTCCATCTGGAGACATACCATTCCTGTCAGGCGACCTTTCTCATTGCCCAGATACTTGGTCGGGTTGGTCAGTAGGAACATCTCGATGCCCTCTTCCTCGGCATGATGGATCTCTGCAGCCCGGGCCGGCATCTCCTCGCGTGACCTTCGGTAGACGATCTTGACACTCTCGGCGCCCAGCCGCATGGCAGTTCTGGCGGCATCCATTGCCACGTTTCCAGCACCAAGAACGACAACATTTTTACCAATGGGGATCGGTGTGTCGACATCGGGGAATTTATAGGCTTTCATCAGGTTGGCCCTGGTCAGGTACTCGTTGGCCGAGAGAATGCCGACCAGGTTTTCACCGGGGATGTTCATGAAGCGGGGCAGACCGGCGCCCACCCCGATGTAGACAGCGTCAAATCCCTGCTCGAAAAGTTCATCTACTGAGACCGTGCGCCCGACGACGGCATTGCATTCCAGCTTGCACCCCAGGCGCTCGAGAAAGTTGATCTCCTGGGCGACGATAGCCTTGGGCAGACGGAATTCCGGAATGCCGTAGACCAGCACGCCGCCGGCCTTGTGGAAGGCCTCGAAGATGGTCACGTCATGGCCCTTGACAATCAGATCGCCGGCCACAGTGAGACCTGATGGGCCTGAACCGACAACGGCGACTTTTTTACCGGTTGAGTCGGCCTTGGGCGGCAGTTCGCCGGTTCCGTTTTCCCGTTCCCAGTCTGCGCAATAGCGCTCCAGGTTGCCGATGGCCACCGGCTCACCCTTCTTGCCCAGGATGCATAGGCCCTCACACTGTATTTCCTGAGGGCAGACCCGGCCGCAGACGGCGGGCAGGGCATTTTTGCTCCACAGGTTGCGGATCGCCGCGGTGATATCGCCTTTGGTGATCAGGTCGATGAAGCCGGGAATGTCGACGCCGACCGGGCAGCCATTAACACAGGCCGGTTTCTTGCACTGCAGGCATCTGGCCGCCTCTTCCTGAGCCATCTTGTTGGTATATCCCGTCGGTACTTCTAGAAAATTGCGGGCCCGGACCTGCGGGTCCTGCTCGGGCATCGCAATTCTGGGGTTCTTCACGGGCTTTGCAGATTTTTCCGCCATGTTTTTCCTCCGTCTGACAGCGGGTTATTCGATAAGCTTCAAATTCAGCGCATTATTGGGCATCCCGAATAGTGCAGTACTCTTCGTGACATTTTTTCTCGTCTTCTAGATACGCGTTAAGCCTGAGCATCAGTTCGTCGAAATCCACTTTATGCCCGTCGAACTCAGGGCCGTCGACGCAGGCGAATTTGGTCTCACCGCCGACTGAGACCCGGCAGCCTCCGCACATCCCGGTCCCGTCAACCATTATGGGGTTGAGGCTGACCATGGTCGGCACGTTGTACTCTCTGGTGATATTGGTGACCGCCTTCATCATTGGAACCGGGCCGATGGCGACCACTTCCTTGATGTCGCCTTCCTCCAGCACTTCTTTCATGACGTCGGTAACGAAACCGTGGTGACCATAGGAGCCGTCATCGGTGCAGACACGCAGGTCGTGGGAGGCGTTTTTCATCTGTTCTTCGAGAATCAGCAAATCCTTGGTGCGGGCGCCGATGATACAGACAACCTCGTTGCCGACCTCTTTCATGGCCCGGGTAATCGGGTGGAGCACGGCGACGCCGGTACCTCCGCCGACACAGATAACCTTGCCCCGCTTTTCGAGATGGGTGGCCTTGCCAAGCGGACCGATGACATCCTGGAAACTATCTCCGACCTTGAGATCGCGGAACAGGGCGGTGGATTTGCCGACCACCATGTAGATGATGGTAATGGTGCCCTTGTCCTTGTCGGTTTCGGCCATGGTCAGCGGAATCCGCTCACCGTCCTCGTCAGCCTTGAGGATTACGAACTGACCGGGTTTGGCTTTTTTGGCAATCAGCGGCGCTTCGATCTCATTGAGAATAACCGTACCTTCCGCCATCTCTTCGCGTCTTACAATTTTGAACATGTCTACCTCCGAACGTGGAAGAATTTAGAACAAAAAAACCCGTAGCCGAATGCCTGCGGCAGTCGGTCACCGGTTTTTTTGTCGATCTTTCAGGAAGTGCGAAATCCAAATTTCTACATCCTTTTTTCAGGTTGAATTTTCGGAACGTACCTCTTTTACCTGCTCTTTTCAATCTCAATTATAACGATCGCTTAGAGAATTCCGGCCAGCCGTCAGCCAGGGTAAAATCAGAGGGAGGCGAGCAGCGCGTCGACACCTGCCTGGGCCACTTCCTCGTCCTGGTCCGGGCTGCCGGAACTGCAGCCGATGCCGCCCACAGGGTGGCCATCTACAAAGATAGGCAGGCCTCCGGCGAAAATCGTGAAACGGCCCTGGATGGCCGTGTTGATGCCGAAAGCCGGTTGACCGGGGCCGCTGACGTTGCCGTAGTCCCTGGTTGATTTTCTCGCTGCGCCGGCGGTGAATGCCTTGTCGATGGCGATGGTGATAGAGGTCACCCGGGCATTGTCCATGCGCTGGAAAAGAAGCAGATTGCCGCCGTCATCGACAATGGCGATATCCATGTCGACGCCGATCTCAAGCGCCTTTTTTTCTGCCGCTGCCATTATTAATCTGGCGTCCTCGAGGGTGAGCTTCGGTACCTGTTTCATGCTTATGCCTCCATGCAGCAATGGTTGTGGGATGCACTGCGATTTTCCGGTCTGCGGTTACTATTCATGAACAGAGCAAGAAATGCAAGCGGCAATGATTGTTTCGCTTCTCTAAAACCACTGCACCAGGATGGTGTTGTCCTATTTTAAATGGGCAGCCCTGCTTGATGAATCGGGGTGAAATGATTAGGATTGAAATCGTTTCAGCAGGGGGGGAACCATTAGCTTAATCTTCATCTGTTGCCAGTCCGTTCAGTCTCATTCGTTAACTTACAGACAGGGAGATTGCCATGAAATATCAGCTTGCCGATCGTCTAAGAGTAATGATTCCGCTTCTGCTGCTGCTACTGCTAGTGGGCGGCTGCGCCGCCATGAAGAAGGAGGGAGCTGAAGGGGCCGCCAGGTACTCGACCAGAGATCTCAATGAGCAGCTGGTCATGGCAACCCTGTGGATGCAGTCATCAGCAGAATTCAGGGCCTTGAGCTACCAGGCTTTCAACGTCGCGGCCATGAATCTGGATTCCTTTATGGCTGCGTACACCGGCTCCAAGCCGGTGGCCATCATCGTCGACGCCGATGAGACGGTGATCGACAACTCTGCCTACGAGGCCTGGCTCATCGGTCAGGATTTCGGCTATTCGTCCACGACCTGGACTCCCTGGATGGAGGCCGCCGAGGCCACGGCCATGCCGGGTGCCAAGGAATTTTTGAATTACGCTGCGGCCAAAGGGGTCGAGGTGTTTTACGTCTCCAACCGCAAGATGGTGGGCTACGACGGCACTAAAAAGAACCTGATGGCCCTCGGCTTTCCCCACGTGGACGAGAAGCATCTGCTGCTCAGGACCGACAGCAGCGACAAACAGGCTCGACGGGACATTGTCGCCGCAGACTACGAGATCGCCCTGTTGATGGGTGACAATTTGAACGATTTTACCAGTGACTTCATGAAGAAAACCGTTGCAGAGCGGCTTGCTGAGACCGACAAGATAAAGGATCAGTGGGGCACCCGCTTTATTGTCCTGCCCAACCCCACCTACGGGGAGTGGGAGGGTACCGTATATAAAGGAAACTGGGGCGCCTCGGCGGCCGAAAAAGATCAGATGCGCAAATCGTATTTGAAAAAGTGGGATTATCAGGTTCCCGAATAGCCCTGCGGTCCCATGGCCCTGATTACGGTGTGGAGTACAAATTCCCGGTGCCATCGCGGCTGGCCACCGGGGATTGGTCTTCTGAGCATACCTTCTGGCGTACCATGCCTGTGGTCGCTGTGAGCCGGTGAGCGAGCCCTTGCATATAACCAGCGGGGACCGGGCTGGCGAGGCGCTCGCCGGAGCCGGTCTGGAGGGCGGCATCCTGGTCTGGCATGATCTGCTCTACGACGGTCCCCGAACACCCGGCTGGCCCGATAATGAGGGGTTGCGGCGCCGTGCCGTGTTCATCGAGGCGCTGACCGCAGGGGGGCTGGGCCGCAACCAGGTACTGGACACTTTTGTCAGCCAGTATGAGCGGGTTGCGGGACTGCCCGCCGATGCTGAGGTCGTTCTCTGGTTCGATGGTTGTCTCTTCGATCAGTCAATGCTGGTACATCTTATTACTTGCCTGCAGCATCAGGGCATCACCGGCAACGTGCAGCTTCTTTGCATCGATCGTTTCCCTGGAATCGAACCCTACATCGGTCTCGGCCAGCTGACTTCGGTCCAGTTAGGCTCCTGCTATCAGGCCAGAAAGCCGGTAAGCGACAGGCAATTTCGCTTCAGTCGTGAGGTCGACCGGGTCTTCGCCGAGCGGGATCTGAGGAGGGCGGCAACGCTCTCCCGGCGAAAGACAGCGCCGCTCAGATGGGTGCCGGCGGCCCTGCAGCGCTGGCTCCAGGAAGAGCCGGACCCGGAGACCGGCCTGGGCCGTATCGAATCCATGGCCCTGGATGCGGTTCACAAAGGGTGTGCAAAACCATGGGATATCTTCAATCACGTAGCCGCAGCCGAGACTCCGCCTCAATTCTGGGGAGACACGACCTTGTGGATGAAGATTAACGGGCTGGCCGCTCGACAGCCTCCTCTGGTCAGGATCGAAGGGCCAGCATCGAGGCTGCCGCAGTGGGTCGACGGGCCCGATCTTCAGGAGTTTACCATTACTTCCTGCAGATCCTCTCGGTACATTTAGTCAATGCGATTGCCGCACCATTCAAAATGGGTAAACGAACCGAACAATTGGTTGAATTCTGATCCGGGGAAATGTGATGAAACGTCTATTTCTTGTCTTACTTCTCGTTCTTCTGGCCGCCCAGCCCGTCCTGGCCGCTCGAGCCAAAATAGCCACCCTGGCGGCCGATCCCTACCTGTCGGCCCTGGTCATGGATGCTGATACCGGCGAGATTCTGGTCGATGAAAACAGCGGCGCCGTCGCCTATCCGGCCTCAGTCCTGAAACTGATGGTACTCTATGTGGTTCTAGACCGGATCGCGCAGGGGAGTCTGCGGCTTGATGAGATGGTCCAGGTCACCAGAGAGGCCTCCCGGATGGGAGGTTCCCAGGTATACCTCGATCCCCAAGAGCAATTTTCGGTCGACGATCTGCTCTACGCCCTGATCATTCAATCGGCAAACGATGCGGCGGTGGCCCTGGCTGTGCATGCGGCCGGCTCCAAGGATGCTTTTGTGGTCCTGATGAATGAGAAAGCCAAAGAGTTGGGAATGAACAATACCTCCTTCTATTCCGTGCATGGCTTGCCGCCCTCCGAAGGTCAGCAGCCGGACAGCACCACCGCCCGGGATATGGCCATACTGGCCAGGGAACTGGCGAAGAACCCGGAGGTCTTCAAATACACTTCAACCAGGGAACGGGAATTTCGGGGCGGCGAATTCATCATGCGCACCCATAACAAACTGCTGGCCTCGGTGGACGGCTGTGACGGCTTCAAAACGGGCTACTTCAAGGCGGCGGGTTTCTCCATTGTCGCCACCGCTAAACGAAACGGGGTACGAATCATTGCCGTGGTGCTCGGCAGCCTGGACCGCAAGGTCCGGGACGCCAAGACCTCGGAGCTGCTGGCCATAGGCTTTGCCAAAGCCAAACCGCGGCCCGAACCCCAGGCGGTACTCCAGAAAGCTGCTGCCTCTCCCGCTCCTCAGACTGCTCCGGCGCCGCCTGCCGAGCAGCAGAGCATGGCAGCGGAAAAGAAACAGGAGTCGGCCACATCGCTGGGCCGCGACCTGATGATGATAGGTCTGGGGTTTGGCGCCGGTCTGCTTGCCTGTATAATAGTAGCCATGGTCAGATCGAGGCCGCGTTCCCGGAGGCGTCGCCTGATGTAGGCACCGCTTATCGGCTCACTCACCGTTTCAGCACAGTCAGGTGCCGGCTGCGCTCAGTCCGATTCCTGGGGCGAAGTTCTGGCCAGATCGACGCTCTCTATCCACTGCTGCAGGAGTTCGAAGAACCTCCCGACGTGGTAGCCGTCGGCGAGGCCGTGGTGCACCTGGACCGAAAGCGGCATGATGACACGTCTGTGCACCTCGGTGAAACGGCCCCAGGTGATGCGTGGTATGGAGTCGACCGGACTCATGTGAACAGGGTGAGACACCGAAGTGAAGTGCACCCATGGCAGGCTCGAGATGAACAGGTAGTCGTCTCTGCCCTGTTCGTGAGCACCGTGTAGGACGGGTGAACCAGACGATGCTGGACGATCTCTGCACCTCGAATTCGCTGTCGGAATTCCTCGATTTCGTTGGCGATCCTCGACACCCCATATAAGACGCCGTTGAAACGGGAGATCTCGTAGTGCCGGCATTGGCGGTGCAGCCTGGTGATGTCTATCTCGGCGCAAATGTTGAAATGGGGATAATCCAGGCCGCTGTAGAAGCGATAAATATCGCGCCGCGGCCAGTTGTCGATATCGATGGTCTGCATAGTTTACCCTCCCTGGGTAGCGGCCAGGATGTCGACCCGGCGGCTGATGTCCAGCCTGGAAAGGATCAGGTTGTCAGCCTTGAGATCAGTGCCCGGTTTTGATGAGTAACGTGTTCATACCCCGTTCCCGATAATTGTTATCCACCTGGATGAGGGCAGTGGATGTTCCACAATTCATTGCCTCAAATCGGAAATAGAGTTTGGCCATGGATCTCTCCCGCAGGTCGACCATATTGAAATCTGCCGCTGGATTTGACGGCAGCATAAAGTATAGTAAGTGTACTACGAGGATTGGCCGGCGTGCAAATTTTCTATGCCCGGAGATGGCAAAATCACATGGTGAAGTTATGCTTATGCAGGAAATTATCCTGAAAAAGCGAAACGGTCAGGTGCTTACCACGGAGGAGATCAACTTCTTTGTAAACGGTTATAGCTCCGGTGCTATCCCCGACTATCAGGCCTCGGCCCTGCTCATGGCTATCTGGTTTTCGCGGATGGACGAGCGGGAGACCGCCGATCTCACCAGAGCCATCACCGATTCCGGCGAGATCATTGATCTGAGCGCTATTGAGGGGGTCAAGATCGACAAGCATTCCACCGGCGGCGTGGCCGACACGACCACCTTGATCACCGCCCCGCTGGTGGCTGCCTGCGGCGGCCGGGTCGCCAAGATATCGGGTCGAGGGCTGGGCCACACCGGCGGCACGGTCGATAAACTCGAGTCGATCCCCGGCCTTGATACGGCGATTACCATGAACGATTTCGTCCGCGTCGTCAGCGACTGCGGAGTGGCCATCGTCAGCCAGTCGCCCAACCTGGTGCCGGCGGACAAACGCCTCTATGCGCTGCGCGATGTGACCGGCACGGTGGACAACGTAGCGCTGATCAGCAGCTCGATCATGAGCAAGAAACTTGCTTCGGGAGCAGACGCCATCGTGCTCGATGTCAAGTACGGCAGTGGCGCTTTCATGCAGAGTATCGAAGAGGCCCGTAAACTGGCAGCCATGATGGCGGCGATCGGCGAGCGGGCGGGCAAACCGACCACGGTGCTGATCACCGACATGAACCAGCCGCTGGGCCGGGCGGTGGGCAATGCGTTAGAGGTGGAGGAGGCAATCAGGGTATTGCGTGGAGAAACCGCGGGAGACCTGCACACGGTCGCTCTTGCCCTGGCGGCGGAAATGCTGGTCGCTGCACGCCTGGCTGACAATCTCGCTGAGGCCGGGTCCCGGCTCCAGGCGGCCCTCGAAGCAGGAGACGGGCTTCGGCGTCTGCAGCGCATGATCGAACTTCTCGGGGGCGACCCCCGCATAGGCGACGACCCCTCTCTGCTGCCCCGGGCGGCGGAGACGGTAACTGTCAGGGCCGCTGCAACGGGATATGTGAGCCGCATCGCTACTGCCGGTATCGGTCATGCAGCTCAGCTTCTGGGGGCTGGACGAGCCACCAAGGATGATGCCATCGACCCGGCGGTGGGGCTGAAGATGCAGGTGCGGCTGGGTGACAGCATAAAAGAGGGAGAGGAGTTGGGCAGGCTGTTTATCAATCGCAGGGAAAATTGTGAACGGGCCGCCAACCTGGTGCGAGAGTCCGTGGCTGTCGCCGATCAGCCGCCGCCGATGTCGCCGCTGATCCATGATCGAATCAGAAGAGGTGGGGGGTAATGAGGAGGGGCATTGTAATTGTTATCGACGCCTTGGGCATAGGAGCTGCGCCGGATGCCGAGCAGTATGGCGATGCTGGTTCCCATACGCTGAGATCGGTGTGTGCGGCCGGAACTGAGCGCGGCGCGACGGGGTGGCCGACACTGCGGCGACTGGGACTGGGGAATTGTGCTGCCCTGACCGGGCCGCAGGTGGACGGCTGTCCTCCGGTCCGGGAGCCGTTGGCCTCGTTCGCTGCCATGAGGGAGAAATCCAGGGGCAAGGATACCACCACCGGACATTGGGAACTCGCCGGTGTTATCATGGAGCAGGGATTTCATGTCTTCCCGGCTGAATTCCCGGCTTTTCCCCCCGAACTCGTTGAGCGCTTTGAACTCGATACCGGCTACCAACTTATCGGTAACCGAGCGGCTTCGGGCACCCGGATCATCGAAGATCTGGGACCGACCCATCAGCAGGAGGGAGGGGTGATCTGTTATACCTCTGCGGACTCGGTCTTGCAGATTGCCGCCCATGAAGGTGTGGTCCCTCTGGAGGAGCTCTACCGCTGCTGCCTCAGGGCCCGAAGGATCTGTGACGATTACCGTATCGCCAGGGTGATCGCCAGGCCCTTCACCGGCAGTCCCGGCTGCTACACCCGAACCTCCGGCCGCCGGGACTACTCCATTGCTCTTCCAGGGCCCACCATGCTCGACATCTTGACCGAGCATGGTGTGCAGACGGTGGGTATAGGCAAGATCGGAGATATTTTTAATAACCAGGGGCTGGCGCAGAGTCATTCCGACAAGGGCAACAGCAAGTGCCTGGCCAGACTCAAGGAGACACTCGAATGCTCCACCGAGCGGCAGCAACTCATTTTTGTCAACCTGGTCGATACTGATATGCTCTATGGCCACCGGCGTGACCCCCTGGGCTACTACCGGGCCATCGAGGAAATAGACCGGGAGCTGCCGACTATTGTGGCTGACCTCGGCCCTGATGATTTTCTGATAATCAGCGCTGATCATGGCTGCGATCCGGGATTCAGGGGCTCCGACCATACCCGCGAATACGTGCCGCTGCTTTTTTACCAGCCGGGAAGAAATTCGATGGATCTGGGATTGAGAGAGAGTTTTTCCGATGTGGCCGCCACCGTGTGCAGCTTGTTTGGGATCTCCACGGACTGCGGAACCCCCTTCCTATCTGCTTGAAAAGATCTACCGATCATGTCATAAAAACAGAGACTACCGTGGAAAATTTTCCTTTAGCTCAAACTCAGCGTTGCGGGCGAAAAAGCTATCCCAGAAATATGGTCTATGGGCCTCCGCTAAATATTATGCCGCGCTTCTTGATTCCGAACCAAAATCTTAATTTTCCAAGGTAATCTGAAGTTTTTATTCCGTTGATCAACTGTCGAATTTCAAGGCCATGCCATCTAATTGGTTGTTTTCATTAACGTTGTTTTTCTCTCTAAAGGAGTGAGTCATGGAAAAGTTCCGTTTTGCCCTGTCCGCTGTTCTGGTCCTGATTTTTATTGCTGGTCTCATGACTGTCGGCCAGGCTGCCGAGATGAAAATCGCCATGGTCACCGACGTCGGCGGCGTCAATGATCAGTCCTTCAACCAGTCCGCCTGGGAGGGACTGAAAAGAGCCGAGAAGGACTTTGGCATCAAGGTTGCCTACAAGGAGTCGAAGCAGGATGCGGACTATGCCCCGAACATGGAGACCCTGACCGATGCCGGTTATGACCTGATCTGGGGCATCGGTTTTCTGATGGGTGATGCAATCAAGGAGACGGCCGAGATCAACCCCGATCAGAAATATGCCATCATCGACTTCTCCTACGGACCTGAAACTCCAAAAAACGTTGCCTGTGCCGTGTTCCAGGAAGAAGAGCCTTCCTTTCTGGTCGGCTACATCGCCGGCAAAATGACCAAGACCAACAAGGTCGGGTTCGTCGGCGGCATCAAGTTCCCGCTGATCGAGAAATTCGAATACGGCTATATGGCGGGGGTAAAGCTGGCCAACCCCGATGTCGAGGTGCTGAGACAGTACGCCGAATCATTCACTGATGCGGCCAAAGGCAAGGCGATTACCAACAACATGTATCAGCAGGGCGCCGACATTGTCTTCCATGCCTCAGGCGGTGTCGGCGATGGGGTGATTGAGGCCGCCAAGGAGAAAGGCAAATGGGCCATCGGTGTCGATAAGGACCAGAATTTTCTGGCCCCCGACAATGTCCTGACCTCGGCCATGAAGCGGGTCGATAATGCCATCTACGATATTGGCAAACGGCTGATCGCAGGCGAGTTTGCCGGCGGCGACACGGTGGCTTACAACCTGAAGAATGAGGGCGTAGGCATTGCCCCGACCTCGAACAAGCATGTGCCGGCCGAGATTTTACAAGAGGTCGACGGCCTGATCGCCAAGATCAAGGCTGGTGAAATTGTCGTCCCCGCCACCAAGGAAGCGTTCGACAAGTTCTAAATCGAAGTCGAATCCAGGAGATCTTTCAGCGCACCGGCTCAAGGATGCGCTGAAGCAGAGCGCAGGGGTGCATCGTGACCAGCGTCGATTTCTCCCATAAAGCCGTGGAAATGGTCGATATTGTCAAGAGATTCGGCGATTTTACGGCCAACGACCGCATCAGCCTGACCGTTCATCGGGGCGAGGTGCACGCGCTGCTGGGCGAAAACGGCGCCGGCAAGACTACTCTGATGAATTGTCTTTATGGCCTCTATCGACCTACCGAAGGGACGATTCGCGTCAACGGCCGTGAACTGGCGATCACCGACCCCAACGTGGCAATACGGCACGGCATCGGCATGGTGCATCAGCACTTCAAATTGGTGGAGCCCTTCACCGTGGCCGAAAATATAGTGCTGGGACTTGAACCCACCAAGTCTCTGGGCATCCTCGATCTGGCCGAAGCTGAACGGCTGGTGGCGGAAATCTCCAAGCGCTACGGCCTGACCGTCGACCCCCAGGCCAGTATAGAGGATATCTCGGTCGGCAGCCAGCAGCGGGTCGAGATTCTCAAAGCGCTCTATCGAGGCGCCGAGATTCTGATACTCGATGAACCCACCGCGGTCCTCACCCCCCAGGAGATCAAGGAACTGATCACCATCATCGCCAATCTTACCTCCGAGGGCAAGTCGATCATCATCATCACCCACAAGCTGCACGAAATCAAGCAGGTTGCAGATTACTGCACGATCATACGCCGCGGGAAGTTCATAGACCGGGTCGAAGTGGCCACGGTGTCAGAGCATGAGCTGGCCGCCAAGATGGTGGGCCGCGATGTCTCGTTTTCGGTGTCCAAGAAGGAGGTGACACGCGGTGCAAGGGCGCTGTCGATTGAGAACCTGGTGGTCAGGGACAACCGGTCCCTCACTGCAGTGGACGGCCTCGACCTGCAACTGTACCACTCTGAGATTCTCGGTATCGCCGGTGTCGACGGCAACGGCCAGTCGGAACTTGTCGAAGCCCTGATGGGGTTGCGGCCGGTGGAAAGCGGCAGAGTGCTGCTCAAAGATAGGGATATCACCAACTCGGCCACGCGGCAGATTGTCGGCGAACACCGGGTCTGCTCAATTCACGAAGATCGACAGAAGCGGGGCCTCGTACTCGAGTTCGATGTGGCCGAAAACCTCATACTGGAGAATTATGGCCGGCCTCCTTTCTCCCGCCGGGGGGTGCTGAACCATGAAGAAATTTACCGATTCGGCGACCACTGTGCCGAGACGTTCGATATCAGACCGCGCGCTACCACCCTGCCAGCCAAGGCCCTCTCCGGCGGTAATCAACAGAAAGTGATCATCGCCCGCGAGGTATCAAACGATCCCGATATCCTGATCGCCTCCCAGCCCACCAGGGGGCTCGATGTGGGCGCCATCGAATACGTCCATAAGGCCCTGATCGAGCAGCGCGACAAGGGCAAGGCGGTGCTACTGATTTCCTCTGAGCTCGATGAAATAATCAGCGTCGCGGACAGGATTGCGGTTATTTTCGAAGGCAGGATTATCGGCATTGTCGAGGGGGCTGAGGTGGATGAGAACAGAATCGGTCTGCTGATGGCCGGAGGGACGGCATGAGCGGTCCAGGCAGTTCCCTGAGAGAAAAGTTTCTCAACGGGGCGTTGTCGATCACCTTGATGTCGGTGATCTCCGGCTTTTTGCTCGGCGGAATCATCCTGCTGCTGGCCGGCTTTAACCCCCTGGAGGCCTATGGCGTAATCCTCAAGGGTATTTTCTCACGCCCCAAGTATGTCTCCTATGTGATCATCTACTCGACGCCGCTCATTATCACCGGGCTGTCGGTGGCCTTCGCCCTGCGTACCGGGCTCTTTAATATCGGAGCCGAGGGCCAGTATATCATGGGAGCTCTGGCGGCGGCTGGGGCCGGCTACTATCTTGAGCTGCCCATGGTTCTGCACGTCCTCGCCGCGGTGGCTGCGGCGGTGCTGGTGGCGGCTTTCTGGGGCGGTCTGGCTGGCTGGTTCAAGGCCCGCTTTGGAGTCAATGAGGTGATCTCCACCATCATGCTAAACTGGACGGCGCTTTATATCTCCAACTGGGCAATCACCATCGACTCCTTTGGCAGGCAGGGGACCGGAAAAACCTATGCGATTCAGCCCACTGCCCAAATTGATATTCTCGGGCAGTGGAAGCGGACCCCCGAGGGCATTGCCTTTCTGCGCGAACACCCGATGCTCTGGGACATCCTCAAATCACCGGTCAACCTCGGTTTCGTGTTTGCCCTGCTGCTGGCCGCACTGGTCTGGTACCTCCTCAACAAAACCACCCTCGGCTATGAGCTCCGGGCCGTGGGGCACAACCCCCAGGCGGCCGAAGCGGGCGGCATCAGCGTCAAGCGCAGCATGGTGATCTCCATGCTTATCGCCGGCGGTCTGGCAGGCGCTGCCGGGGCCTTTCAGGTGCTGGGCGTCAGCCACCGCATTGCCACCCTGGCGATCATGGAGGGCTACGGTTTCGACGGCATTGCCGTGTCCCTGATCGGCAACAACAGCGGACCCGGCTGCGTGTTCGCCGGCCTGCTCTTCGGCGCTTTAAAATACGGGGGCTCGAAGATTCAGGATGTGATGGGGGCACCGACCGAAGTGATAAATATCATGATCGGCATCATCATCTTCTTCGTCGCCATGCCCAAACTGATCAGGATGATACTGGCCTATAGAACGAGGCGGGAGCAGAGCTGATGGAAACCTTTGTGAACGATATCGCCTTTATCATCGGTACCACGCTGATGTATTCCACTCCGCTGATTTACGCCGCTGTGGGCGGGGTGATCACCGAACGTTCGGGAATCATCAATATCGGACTCGAAGGAATGATGTTTTTTGGCGCCTTCGTCGGGGCAGCGGTGGCCTATTTCACCGGGGATCCGTGGCTTGGGTTTGTCTGTGCCGGCCTGGCCGGTGCGTCACTGGGACTGCTCCACGCCATCGCCACCGTGTCGTTCTCCGCCGAACAGATCGTCTCGGGGATTGCCATCAATTTTCTGGGGGTCGGGTTTGCCCTGTTTATCAGCCGTCTGGTGTTCGACGGTGCCACCCAGACCCTGACCGTGCCGAACAAGATTCCGTTGCCTTTCGACTTTCTGTTCGGCGAGGGCAAGCTCTTTCCTTCGGCCGGGTTCATGGACCTGGTCTTCAATCGCTTCGCCACCGTCTACCTCGCCTTCCTTCTGGTTTTCGTGGCCTGGTTCGTGCTCTACAAAACCAGCCTGGGCATGCGCCTGCGAGCCGTCGGCGAACATCCCGAAGCAGCCGACTCGCTGGGCATCTCGGTATTCAAGATCCGTTATGGCGCGGTGATCACCTCTGGGTTTTTGGCCGGACTCGGCGGTGCGGCAATGTCGATTGCCGTGGTCTCCAGGTTCAGCAACACCCTGATCTCGGGACATGGGTTCATCGCCCTGGCGGCAATGATTTTCGGCAAATGGAAACCCCAGGGGGCGCTGCTGGCCTGCCTCGTTTTCGGCGGTGCCAAGGGGCTGGAGATTTTCATGGGCGCCAAAGGGGTGCCGATACCCTCGAGCCTGCTCGCCACCCTGCCCTATATTCTGACCATCGTGATCCTGGTGGGCTGGGTCGGTCGATCCCAGCCGCCGGCTTCGATCGGAAAAATCTTCGATAAAGGGGAAAACTAGATGGAACTCATTGCCCAGATAGGAGAAGGCGCCTCCTACATCGAAGATAAGATTGCGGTGAAACCGCGACTCGGCATTGTCCTGGGCTCCGGTCTCGGGGCACTGGCCGACAGGGTGGAGGAGCCGGTGGTGATCCCCTACAGAGAGATCCCGCATTTCCACGCTGCGACCGTCCAGGGGCACAACGGCCGCCTGGTGACCGGTGAGCTGCAGGGTTGCCCTGTGATGGTCCTGCAGGGACGCCCGCATTATTACGAGGGGCTGTCCATGGCCGAGGTGGTCTTTCCGGTGCGCTGCATGAAAATGCTCGGCGTGGAAAGCCTCATCGTCACCAACGCCGCCGGCAGTCTCGACCCGAATCTTCGGCCCGGCGACCTGATGCTGATTCGGGATCATATCAAAATGGTTACCGACTCTCCGCTGCGTGGCGTCAATCTCGACGATTTTGGTCCGCGCTTCAACGATATGTCCGATCCTTACAGCAGAGAGGTCAGGGAACTGGCCAAGAGGTGCGCTGCCAAGCTGGGTATCGAACTCAGGGAAGGCGTCTACTGTTACATGCCCGGTCCCAGCTACGAAACGGCCAGTGAAGTGCGCATGCTCGGGCTGCTGGGCGGCCACGCGGTCGGCATGTCGACGGTCCCGGAAGTGATCACCGCCGTGCACGGCGGCATGAAGGTACTGGGGCTTTCCTGTATCACCAACATGGGCACAGGCATTCTCGATCAGCCCCTGGATCACGACGAGATTATCAGGGTCGGGGAACAGGTGCGCTCCACCTTCATTACCCTGCTGGAAGCGATTGTCGGCTCCTGGCCTTTAGGCTAAGCAGCAGAGATTGAACAAAAATGCTAATTTTTTCAGGCAACCTGAAAAGAACTTCTAAAAATATCAGGCGCTGCTGTCCAGGCGCAGTTGAAAGGCGCAGGGCAGCAGATCTTCCAGGTGGTAAACCTTGTTAGAACTGCTGGTTACCACCCAGGCGCGGGGGGCCAGTTCGGCCAGCCACTGGCGGCAGGCACCGCAGGGCATGGCGCCACACTCGTCGACGCTGCCGTCTTCATTCTGGCGGGCGTCGGGACAGGCGACTGCGATGCCCAGTATTTCCCGTTCGCCGCGCATGCGGGCGTGGGTCAGCGCCGCCCGCTCGGCGCAGATTCCCAGATTGGTGGAAGCCGTTTCGATGTTGGCGCCCGCGAAGATGCCGCCCGGGGTCAGCACGGCGGCTCCGACCCGGAAGCTGGAATAGGGCGCATAGGCCAGCAGGGCGGCCTGCGCGGCTGACTGCAACAGGTTTTTCTGGTCCTCATTCATGTCGTATTCCTCGCTGATTCAGCTATACTATTCATGAAAACTCTGATAAATACAACGTCAGTTTATTGCCTTCACGCTCACCCAACGATTACCGACACGCCATGGACAAGACCACTGAACTCACCGACTACATGAATTTCCAGGATCTGCTTGAGGACGAAGAAAAACTCGTCAGGGAGACGGCCCGCGCCTTTGTCAACGAGAAGGTAATGGATAGTATCGACCAGCATGCTCAGCGGGAAACCTTTCCTGAGCACCTGATTCCGGAAATGGGCACTCTTGGATTCTTCGGACCATCGCTGCCGGAAGAGTATGGCTGCGCCGGACTCTCCAGCGTGGCCTACGGTCTGCTGATGTACGAACTGGAACGCGGGGATTCCGCGCTGCGCAGTATGGCCTCGGTGCAGGGCTCCCTGGTTATGTACCCGATTTTCACCTTCGGCAGCGAGGCCCAGAGGGAATTCTGGCTTCCTAAAATGGCTGCCGGTGAGATCATCGGCTGCTTCGGGCTCACTGAGCCCGACTTTGGTTCCAACCCGAGCGGTATGCGAACCAGAGCGGAACGGCGGGCTGACGGGACCTGGCTTATCAACGGCACCAAGATGTGGATTACCAATGGCTCCATTGCCGACGTTGCCCTGGTCTGGGCGGCCACCGAGGAAGGCGTGCGCGGTTTCCTGGTGGAAAAAGGGACGCCCGGGTTCACTGCTCCGCAGATGAAGGGCAAGTGGAGTTTGCGCGCCTCGGTGACCTCGGAGCTGATTTTCGACAATGTCGTGGTCGAGGAATCGGCCAGCCTGCTCGCCGGTGTAACCGGCCTGAAAGGACCCCTGAGCTGCCTGACCCAGGCCCGCTACGGCATAGCCTGGGGCGCCCTGGGAGCCGCCGACAACTGCTATCAGACAGCCCTGGACTACTCTCTCACCAGGGTTCAGTTCGACCGGCCGATCGGCGGATTTCAGCTGCAGCAGAAAAAGCTTACCGAGATGGTCACCGAAATCACCAAAGGGCAGCTTCTGGTCTTGCAGCTTGGCAGGCTCAAAGATCTGGGCAAAGCGACACCGGCCCAGGTGTCGATGGCCAAGATGAACAATGTCCAGGTGGCGCTCGACATCTGCCGCTCGGCCAGGACCATGCTCGGGGCCAACGGCATCATGGGTGAATATCCGATCATGCGTCATGCCGCCAATCTGGAATCGGTGTACACCTATGAAGGCACCCATGACATTCATACGCTCATCATCGGGGAAGAGGTGACGGGACTGGCGGCCTATCGTTAATTATGAATATTCTGCGCATTCTCTTAACAGCCCTGCTTGTGCTTCTCTGTTCCACCGCCCAGACCCGGTCCTTTGATAATACTCATCTGATCGAAGATGCGAGCAACGGCGATCCCCAGGCCCAGTATACCCTGGCCCATCTCTACCTCAAGGGCAAGGGAGGCATCGAGTTCGATGTCGAGGAAGCGGTCAAGCTCCTGGAAAGCGCTGCGGAAGGCGGTCACAAGGAAGCGGCGTTCGACTTGGCCTTTCTCTATCTGAACGGCACGAAACTTGGAAAAGACCGGGTAAAGGCCCTTTACTGGTTGACCAGATCAGCGGAAATGGGCCAGGTGGACGCCCAGTATTTTCTGGGAATGGCCCATAGGAAGAGTGATCCCGGGCAGGCTGCCTCCTGGCTCAAGATGGCTGCCGACGGCGGTCATCTCGAAGCTGCCGGCGAGTTGGATAAGATCTGCGCCGCCACTCCCCAATGGTGTCGTTTTACAGCTGATTGAAATCGGACGAAACCGATTCAGGAATTTCAGGATCGAAGGGTGAGGTGGCATCCCGATGGATGCTCTCCAACAGTGCCATGGGATTGTGTTTGAAATCCTCGTGGATCTGGCTGTCGAACTTGACTTTTTCCTCGAATGTGGTGATCAGGTTCTGGTGGGCCCAGCGGTTCAGGTAATAGATCATCATTTCCGGCAGCCTGGTATAGACGGTTTCCTCGGGCATCGGATCCTCGAAACTCGAATTTTCCAGTTTCTCGCAGGAAAGCGTCTGGGTGCGCTTGTAGTCCCACTTTGGTGAGCAGCCGCAGTATTATCTGAATGGACTTCTTGCCGGTTCGGGCAACCGAGTAGGGGACATACACGTTGCGGGGGCTTTTCAACTGCAGGTGAGATCTGATGGTCATAATCAGATCAGCCAGTTCCACCGGTTCCGGATCGACGAAATGATAGGTCTGGCAGCCGAATTCTTCCCGCCTGTCAAGCATGTGGTGAATCAGGTAGGGGAGTTTCCTGCAGTTGGTGTAGGAGTGTTTGATGCCCTTCTTGGTGAACAGAAACGGCATCGACTCATCGGCGATGGAAAACAGCAGGCGATGAAATCCCTGGATCTTGTGATCGTGGTTGCCATAGACAATGGAGAGCCTGATGCAGGTATAGTCCAGTCCTTCTTTGGCCGCCATATATTTCAGGGTTTCCTCGGCCATCAGCTTCGATTTGGCGTAGTTGCTCAGCTTTGCGTTCAGCGGCAGAGTGTCTGTCTCGCGCAACCCTACACCCTGGGGCAGGGTCGCTGCGGAACTGAAAAAGAAGTAGGGCACATTCAGTGAAGCGGCCGCCCTGGCGACATTGACGGCCCCCACGTAGTTAACCTCGAAGGACAGTTGGGGATCGGCGTTGATATTGGCGATTGCCGCATTGATGACAAAATCAGGTTTGACGGAGAGCAGATAGTTGCGGATGTCCTTACAGTTCTGCATCGACACCTTCTTGCTGCTCGGAGCCAGCATGTCGACGATGCCCGGCCGGCGCTGTTTGTAGAAATTGACAATGGTTCCCCCGATGAGGCCCGAACCGCCAAATACCACTCCGGTTTTCATTTCTTTTTTCGAGCTGTCTTTGTTCATCACCTGATGGGAGGCAGAATTGTCAGATAGGTGGCTTTCGATCCATTAAACACGAACCTCGTGCATATTGCAATCGGCCCTTGGTGCGCTACTGTGTAGAATGGCAGCAAGGGCAGGTTGAAGAAATGTCCTGTGGGAGGATCTCCTGGCGGCGGTGATCCCCCCACTGCGGGCCTGCCCTTGATTATGACAGCGGCCGGGGGGGCGCGCTATGCTGCACTGCGAAATCCCGATTTTGCCGTGCAGACTGTACACAACAGAAGTGTGAGTCCTGACGTTTCAGCGGAGGAATTAGAGATGATTACTTACTTGTACTGGATACTGATTTTCCTGATTGTTGGCGGTCTATTCTACGGTTTCGGCGCCAAGGGAGAAAAATGGAAGGTGGCCCTGGTGCTGTCGGGAATAGTCCTGCTGGCCGGCTGGACCACCTATTACTTCTGGCTGGAACAGATGTTCGTCAAGCGCTACGGCGGGGTGATGACCATCACCGTGCCTGACGGATATCATCATATAACCACCACCTGGAAGGACGACCATCTATGGGTGGAGAACTATGATCCGCGCACCAATACCTGCGTGTTCAGTGAATACTCAAAGGGTAATCTGCTGCAGGGCAAGGTAACGATTAAAAATTGTAATCCGTTAATCAGAAAATAGGACCTACCTTTTCTTTACGTAAACAATAATGGCGATCGGAAAGTCCTCCATGCAGTGTTGAGAAACCTCCCATGCCACAATGTAGCGATCTTTTTTGATGTTATTAAAGTATCGAATACAATACATATATTTGTTTGTCTGTAATTTTTTTCCAGTTCTGTAATTGTTGACGTGCCGGGGATTGTTGTTGATTTATTAGTTGACTTAAACGTAAAGGTTAGGTATACAAAAATGGTGCATCTGTGCTATAATCGAAACGAGGGACCGAGCCGTGAATAACTACCATTCACAGGAGGCGCCATGGACTTTCTATCCTATCAATCGATCCCAGCCGTCCTCAAGGACAACGCCGTTCGCTACCGCGACAATACCGCCATAAGTTATAAAAAAAGCGGTATCTTTCTCTCCCTGACCTATGACGAGTTTTATACCAGGGTTCTGCAGCTTGCCCGGGGGTTGTGCAAGGCCGGCATGAAACCGGGGGACAAGGTCGCGATTTTCTCGGAAAACAGGCTTGGTTGGGCAATATCGGATTTTGGCATCCAGTCGGGCGGAGGCATCAGCGTACCCATTTATGCGACCAACACCGGGGAGCAGGCCGCCTATATCCTCAATCACTGCGAGGCGAAAATCGTCTTTGTGTCGACCAAGTCCCAGTATGAAAAGCTGCTCGGGGTAAAGGACGAGATTCCCAACCTCGAACTGGTCGTTTCCTATGAACGGTTCATGGGTGACCGCTCCTTCCCTGTCTACACCCAGTATCAGCTGTCCGAAGTGTCGACGCCGATCACAGAGGCCGAAAGAGACCAGATTGAGGACAAGATCGATGGGATCAGGCAGGAGGACATTCTCACCCTCATCTACACCTCGGGGACCACTGGCCGGCCCAAAGGAGTTATCCTGACCCATTACAATGTGATGTGCAATGTGACCCAGGGGCTCCGCCAGGTGGGCGGCTGGATAAAAGATGAAACTTTTTTAAGTTTTCTGCCCCTGAGCCATATCCTGGAACGCACGTGCGGCTATTACGCCTGTCTGATGTGCGGCAAACACATCGCCTTTGCCGAGGACGTCAAGAAAGTCGTCGAGAACATGGACGAAATCAAACCCACATTCATGATCAGCGTACCCAGGTTGTTCGAGAAGATCTACAGCCGTATTCACGAGAGCGTTCACCAGATGAGTCCGCTGCGCAAGGCCCTGTTCCACCAGGCGGTCAAGGTAGGACGTGAATATGTAAACCTAAAATATATCGATAAAAAACCGGTGGGATTGCTGGGCCTCAAATACCAGTTGTTCGACCGCCTGGTCTTCAGAAAGATCAGAAAACGGTTCGGTGGACGGCTGCGCGGCATGGTCTGCGGAGGGGCGCCGCTGGATAAAACCATCAACGAATTCATGTGGGCCATCGGTATCCCGGTCTATAACGGCTACGGGCTGACCGAAACAAGTCCGGTGGTAACCGCGACCAGTCAGGATCAGGTACGATTCGACGCGGTGGGCAAGAAAGTTGAGAAAACAGAACTTAAACTAGCTGATGATGGAGAGCTGCTGGTCAAGGGCCCCCAGGTCATGAAAAGCTATTTCAAAAATGAGAAGGCGACCGAAGAGGTGTTCGAAGACGGCTGGTTCAAGACCGGCGACATCGCCCATATCGATGACGAAGGTTTTGTCTATATCGTCGACCGGAAAAAGGAGATCATCGTCACCGCCGGCGGCAAGAACATCGCTCCGCAGCCCATCGAGAACGAGCTCAAACTCGACAAGTTTATATCCCAGGCCATCGTCTTCGGTGACCGCAAGCCCTACCTGACGGCGCTGCTGACGCCCAATATCGAACGGTTGATCGATTACAGCCGCGCTCAGCAGATTGACTACATCGATGTGTATGAGTTGGTGAAAAACAGCCGGATCACCAAACTCTACGATGACCGGATCGATGAACTCAACCGCACGCTGCCATCCTATTCGACCATCAAATATTTCGCCCTGGTGCCGGATGATTTTTCCATCAGCGGCGGAGAACTGACGCCGACCCTGAAATTGAAGCGCAAGGAAATCTACAACAAGTACAAGGCCATCGTGGACGAAATGTATATGAGCCAAGAAAACGGACTGGTCTATAAAAACAAAGCCGTCGTCGGAGAGACACAATGATCCAGATCAAGCGCGTAGCTGTGCTCGGTGCCGGTGTGATGGGGGCCACCATTGGTGCCCATCTGGCCAATGGCGGGCTCGATGTCCTGATGCTCGATATCGTACCGCGGGAATTAACCGCTGCGGAAAAGAAGCGGGGATTGACCCTCGACAGCCCGGAAGTGCGCAACCGAATTGCTGAAAACGGTCGTCAGGGGCTGCTCAAGATGAAACCCGCCCCGCTCTACCTAAAAAGTTATATGAGCCGAATCGAGGTGGGCAATTTTGAAGACGATCTCGCCAGGCTGTCAGACTGCGAATGGGTAATCGAGGTGGTGATCGAGAACCTGGAGATAAAACGGGGGCTATTTGAAAAAATCGCCCCCCATCTGCATCCCCGGGCGGTGCTGAGCTCCAATACCAGCGGCCTGTCAGTCAACGAAATGGCCAAGACGCTGCCCCCGGAACTGCAGAAAAGATTTCTGGTGACTCACTTTTTCAATCCGCCGCGCTATATGCGGCTCATGGAAATCATCGCCTGCCGAGACGCCGATCCACGGGTGGTGAATGATATGGCAGATTTTCTTTCCCGGCGTCTCGGCAAAGGGGTGGTCCATGCCAAGGATACGGCCAATTTCATTGCCAACCGCATCGGCGTCTATGCAATCTACAAAGGCATCCAGCATATGGTGGACATGGAGATGACGGTGGAGGAGGTCGACTCGGTGGCCGGGCCGGCCACCGCCAGACCCAAAAGCGCCGCCTTCAGGACGGCCGACCTGGTGGGGCTCGATGTGCTGGCTCATGTGGGGACCAACTCCTACGAGAGCGCTCCCGATGATGAAGAGCGGGAAGTATTCAAACTGCCGCAGTTCATGGCCTCGATGATCGAACAGGGCAAGCTGGGGAACAAGGCCGGTCAGGGATTCTACAAGAAAGAGATGATCGACGGCAAGCGGCAGATCTTTTACTACGATTACAGCAGTGGCGACTACCTGCCACTGGCCAAACCCAAGTTCGCCTCCGTGCAGATGGTGAAGCAGGTGGATGATCCCCGGCAGCGGCTCAAGACCGTGATCGGCGGCGCCGATCGGGGCGCCGAATACGCCTGGAAGACCCTGCGCGATTCACTTATCTACACCTTCAACCGGATTCCTGAGATTGCCGATGACGTGGTCAATATAGACAACGCCATGCGCTGGGGCTTCAACTGGGAACTGGGACCCTTTGAAATGTTAGACGCCATCGGGGTCGACAGCTTTGTGAAGCGGGCCGAGAAAGATGGGGTCGCGGTGCCTGCCGAACTTAAGGGGGTCGAGCGTTTTTACCGGTTTTCCGAGGAGCACGGTAAAGAGTTCTATGATCTTTCAGCCAAATCCTACAAACCGCTGGGCTTGCCCGCAGGCGAAGTTGATCTGCAGATTCTCAAGCGCACCAACCGGGTGGTTGAGAAAAACGCCAACTCCTCGGTTATCGATCTGGGAGACGGGGTCTTCTGCCTGGAATTTCATTCCAAGATGAATGCCATCAGCTCCGATATCCTGGCCATGACCCACAAAGCCATAGGTCGGGCCGAAGAGGAAGGGCTGGGGCTGGTGATCGGCAATCACGGCGCTAACTTCTCGGTCGGCGCCAACCTGATGCTGCTGGCTGTTGCCCTCGCTGAAGGAGCTCTGGAGGATATCGACCTGGTGGTCAGGGCTTTCCAGAAAGCAACCATGGCGATCAAGTATGCCCGGGTTCCTGTGGTGGCCGCACCATTCAACATGGCCCTGGGCGGCGGCTGCGAGTTTTCGCTGCATGCCGACAGGATCAACGCCTATGCCGAGACTTACATGGGGCTGGTGGAGATAGGCGTGGGACTGCTGCCGGCAGGCGGCGGCACCAAGGAGATGTGCCTGCGGGCGGTGGATCTGGCCAGCCGTTTCGATACCGATGTCCAACCGTTCATCTTGAAAAACTTCAAACAGATCGCCACGGCCCAGGTCTCAATGGGCGCCGCCGAGCTCAGCGATATGGGCTACCTGCGCCAGGGTGACTGCATCACCATGAACCTGGATCGACTAATCGGTGATGCCAAGCAGCAGGTGCTGGCCCTGGCCGTCAACTACAGGCCGCCGAAAATCAGAGAAGATATTTCCGCCCCGGGACGTGGAGTCGCCGCCAGTATCAAGACGCAGCTGTGGAACATGAGGATGGGCGGTCATATCACCGAATACGAGGAAGAGATGGGGGGCGTCATCGCCGATGTCATCTGCGGCGGCGATGTCAACCCGGGAACCCCGATCAGCGAAGAGTATCTGCTGCGGCTGGAGCGGGAGAGCTTTCTTAAACTGTGTACCAACAAGCAGACGGCTCAGCGTATCCAGCACATGCTCAAGACCGGGAAGCCTTTGAGAAACTGATAAACGCCATCCGGCTCACTAATGAGGTAAATGATGAAAAAAGCCTATATTCTGGCAAGTTACCGGACTCCGGGCTGCCGTGCAAATAAAGGCAAGTTCAAGGATATGAGGCCCGATGATCTGGCAGCGGTGGCCATCAAGGCGATTGTCGAGCGCACCGGAGCAGCACCTGAGCTTATTGACGACGTCTATCTCGGTTGTGCCTTCCCTGAGGCAGAGCAGGGTATGAACGTGGGCCGGATTGCGGCCATGAAAGCCGGCCTGCCGCCCGAGGTGCCCGGACAGACCATCAACAGATTCTGCAGCTCCGGGCTGCAGAGTATCGCCCTGGCGGCTGAGCGGGTGATGCTCGGCCTAGCCGACTGCATAGTGGCCGGCGGCGTCGAGTCAATGTCGTCGGTGCCGCTGGGCGGTCTCAAATACAGCGCCAACCCCGATCTTGCCCTGGATTGGCCGGAAGCCTATTCGTCCATGGGTATTACCGCCGAACTGGTGGCCGAGAAATACGGCATCGGCCGGGCGGAAATGGATGAATTCGGAGCCGAAAGTCATCGCCGTGCGGCCGCAGCGATCCAAACCGGCAGGTTCTCCGCTGAGATCATTCCGGTGGAAATCGAGCATACCGCCTTGGTGAACGGCAAGATCGTCAAAACTGCCGAAGTGGTCGACATCGACGACGGCGTCAGGCCGTCGACTACCGTCGAGACCCTGGCGGGGCTGCGCCCGGCCTTCAAAATAGGCGGGCCGGTGACGGCCGGCAATTCATCCCAGATGACCGACGGGGCCGCCGTGTCCATGGTGGTTTCCGAGGAATATCTGCAAAAGCTTGGCAAAGAGCCCATGGCCCGTTTCATCGCCTTCGCGGTCAAGGGGGTGCCGCCGGAGATCATGGGCATCGGGCCGGTGGCCGCCATACCCGCAGCACTTGAGATGGCTTCCCTGAGTCTTGACCAGATCGAGCTCATCGAACTCAACGAGGCCTTTGCCGCCCAGGCCCTGGCTGTGATAGGGGAACTCGGGCTGAAGCGGGACATCGTCAACGTAAACGGCGGCGCCATCGCCCTGGGACATCCGCTGGGCTGCACCGGTGCCAAGCTCACCGCCACCCTGCTCCACGAAATGGGACGCCGGGGGCTGCGCTACGGCATGGTGTCAATGTGTATAGGCGGCGGCATGGGAGCGGCCGGGATATTTGAGCGATTGACAAATGATCAAGACCAAGAGGTGAACCATGGCTGATACCTTGTTGAAAGGCGGCGAGTACCTGATTGCCGATTCCAGACCAGAAGACGTCTTTACCCCCGAAGATTTCAGCGACGAGCAGCGCCAATTCGGCGCGACCACCGAACAGTTCGTCACCAATGAATTGCTGCCCAAAATTGAAGAGATCGATAACCAGAATTTTGACATTGTCGTTGCAGGCATGCGGCAATGCGGTGAGCTCGGGCTGCTGATGATGGATGCACCCGAGGAGTATGGCGGCCTCGATCTGGACAATGCCTCTTCGATGCTGGGGGCCGAGCGTATCGCCATCAGCGGCTCGTTTTCAGTGGCTTATGCGGCTCATACCGGCATCGGTACCCTGCCGCTGATCTACTATGGTACCCACGAGCAGAAAGAGAAATATCTGGAAAAACTGATTACCGGCGAATGGTGCTCCGCCTACTGTTTGACCGAGCCCGGTTCCGGCAGCGATGCCCTTGGAGCCCAAGCCAGCGCGGTGCTTTCCGAGAATGGTTCCCACTATATCCTGAACGGCACCAAGCAGTACATTACCAACGGCGGTTTCGCCAAGCTGTTTACCGTATTTGCCAAGATCGACAAAGAACACTTTACCGCTTTTCTGATCGAGCGTGATTTCGAGGGACTCTCCATCGGACCCGAGGAGAAGAAAATGGGGATCAAGGGCTCTTCGACCACCCCGGTGATCCTCGATAACTGCAAGGTGCCGGTGGAAAACGTATTGGGGGAAATCGGCAAAGGCCACAAGATCGCCTTTAATGTCCTCAACGTCGGGCGTTTCAAGCTCGGAGCGGCGGTTACCGGTGCCGCCAAGGCGGCCCTGGAGACCGGGATCAAATATGGCAACGAACGTGTCCAGTTTAAAAGGCCGATCAGCAGCTTCGGTGCCATAAAGGAGAAAATCGCCGACCTCACCGCCGATATCTTTGCCGCGGAATCGCTGGTTTACCGGCTGGCGGGTCTGCTCGACGACAAGTTGGCCACCATTGAAAAGGGTGTTGACGACTATTACGAGCAGTATCAGAAGGGCATCGAGGACTATGCCGCCGAGTGCGGGATCTCCAAGGTGTTCTGCAGTGAGGTGCTGGCCAAAACCGTTGACGAAGTCGTACAGATCCACGGCGGCTATGGCTTTGTGAGTGACTATCCGGCCGAGCGCTATTATCGGGATGAGCGCATCAACAGAATTTTCGAGGGCACCAACGAGATCAATCGACTGTTGATTCCGGGAATGATTCTGCGCAAGGCCATGAAAGGCGAACTGCCCCTCCAGGCCGAGGCCATGAAGGCCTTCGAATCGCTGATGACCCCTAGTTTCGACGAACTGGACGACAGCCAGCCGTTTGCCGGTGAAAAATTGCTGATTGCCAACCTCAAGACGCTTTTTCTGATCCTGGCCGGAACCGGCGTCCAGAAATACATGGACAAGATCGCCGATGAACAGGAAATCCTGATGGCCGCCGCCGATATCGCCATTCAGATTTTCGCTTTGGAGAGCACGGTTCTGCGTGCCGAGAAGGTGTTGTCGATCTACAGCGAACGGAGACGGGAACTGTTGCAGGCAACGATAAAGATCTTTGCTTTCAGGGCGGCCGAGGAAGCTGCAACGGCGGCACGCAAAGGCGCTTTCTATATCGAGGAAGGCGACACCCTGACCATGATTCTTTCCGGAGTCAGAAGATTCACCAAATATGACGCCACCGGACTGCTCGCAGCCAAGCGACTGGTGGCCGAAGCCGCTTCTGAGGACGAAAAATATATTTTCTGTTAATATCATAACGGGGGAAGCAATAGAGCCTTTTGCAAAACTAAGATTTTCCATTTGCCACGAAAGGGACATGATAGCTATTGTGTCCCCGCTATGATACCTGCACAACACACCGTCGAGACCCCCTATATGGTGGGACCAGTCCATTGTTACACGCTGGACTACGGCGATGAGCTAGTCCTTATCGATACCGGCCCTCCGACTGCGGCGGGTCGGGCTTTTTTGCGCGAGCACCTGGATTTGCCCAGGCTTGCTCATGTCATCGTCACCCACTGCCACATAGACCATTACGGTCAGGCTGCCTGGCTCGCTCAAAACAGCGACGCCCGGATCTACCTGCCCCGACTGGATATACTCAAGCACGAACACCGCGATCGGCGGCTGTCACTGATGTTTTCCCTGATCGCCGGTCTGGGCTTTGAGAAAAGCTATATTGGCAGGCTGCGGAAGCGCTTCACTAAATCTTTGCTGCTGCCCCTTTTCCCCGAGCACTACCTGGTGGCTGAAGATCATTTGCCGCCCCAGCTCGGCATCGGGGTCATGGGCTGCCCCGGGCATTCGCAGAGCGATCTTGTCTATACAGGCAATGGCTGGGCAGTGACCGGCGACATACTGCTGCGGGGAGTGTTCCAATCACCGCTGCTCGATGCCGACCTGGAGACCGGCGACCGTTTTAAAAACTATCAGGCCTACTGCAGCAGCATAGTCAAACTGGCACGACTGCGCGCCAAAACCATACTGCCTGGCCATCGCCAGCACGTGGACAGCGTCGACAAGACGTTATTGTTCTATCTCAACAAGATGATGCAGCGGGTCGGCCACCTGCTGCCCTATCTTTCGGGACACTCGGTGGCCGAGGTGATAAACAATGTGTTCCCCACGATGAACGACCCATTTCACATCTATTTGAAAGCATCTGAAATTATCTTCATGCAGGATTTCCTCGCCCAGCCGGCTCTGCTCCTCTCCTCCTTGAACGAGATCGACCTGTACCAGCCGCTGGCCGATCTTTTCGATGAGGTAATCGAGAAGCAGTGAGCCCTGCGCCTGTCAGCCCTCTGCCGCCGGCCGTAAGCGCGATCTTTGCGAGCGGATTCTCAAGGAAAAAATGCGCAACACCCCCTGCGTGCCGGAGACGGCGAAGAAGACAACCCTGAGAAAAGCGGAGCGGGGTATGCGGAATCAGGGCACAAGACCGGTAAAGGCGAAGTAGAGCAGCGGCAGGAAAATACCGGGCAGCAGGTTGCCCACCCTGATTTTGGTGATTCCCAGCAGGTTGAGCCCGATGGCGAGAATAAGCAGACCGCCGACCGAGGTCATCTGGGAAATCGTCTCGGCAACCAGAAAGTTCTTCATGAACACCGCGGTCATGGTGATGGCTCCCTGGTAGAAAAATACCGCAGCCCCTGAGAACAGGACCCCGATACCCAGGGTGGAGGCGAAAATAATGGAGGTGACGCCGTCCAGGATTGATTTAGCGTACAAGGTCTGGTGGTTGCCGGTGAGCCCGCTTTCAAGCGAACCGACAATGGCCATGGAACCGACGCAGAATACCAGGCTGGCGGTCACGAAGCCCCGGGTGAAGGAGGAGCTGTCGCCCGATCTGCCGGCCAGCCGGTGCTCAAGATAGCTGCCCAGTGATTCGAGCTTGGCCTCGATTCTCAAGAACTCACCCAGGGCTGCACCTATTATCACCGACAGTATGACGATCAGCAACTGGTCGGAACTGAGAGCGCTTTTAACCCCGATAAGGATCACCGAAAGCCCGATGCCGCTCATGATGATTTCTTTGTAATTGTCGGGGAGCCCTTTTCTGAACAGCAGTCCGAGCAGACTGCCGCAGATGATGGCGATGACGTTGACAATGGTGCCGAGCATTGTAAATTTTTTGAGTAAGCTATTGATTGCCCATCTGGTATGAGCGGCTGGAAAATCTACACGGCTCTGTTATACCACTAAATTTTTCAAAATAAAGGGAAACCGGAAGCACCCCGGAAATAAACAATAGTTGCCCGGAGAACAGGACAATGGCAGTTGAACCGAAGAACGCGACCCTCACCATCGGCATGGCCCAGCTCAACAGCGGCGATTCCCCCCCGGACAATCTGCAGGCGGCCCTGGAGGCGATCACTGAACTGGCGGACCGGGGAGCGGAGCTGATTGTCTTGCCCGAACATGCCGATTTTATCGGACCGGACAGCAGCAAAGGGGAGCAGGCCCGAGCCATCGACAACTCACCCTATCTCGACACGCTCAGGACCCGGGCCGCCGATCTTGGCTGCCATATCCATATAGGCAGCTATCTGGAGAGGGCTGGGAAGAGCATCTACAATTGTGCGGTGGTCTTCGGTCCGGACGGCGAACTGGTAGCCAGATATCGAAAACTCCACCTGTTTGATGTGGAGATACCCGGGGGCAAAAAATATCTGGAATCAGCGGTGATCAGCCCGGGCCTGGAGACCGTCCAGTTCTCCATCGGTGAGTTCAATTTTGGTCTGGCCACCTGCTACGACCTGCGTTTTCCGGAGTTGTTCAGAAGGCTTGTCCAGAAGGGCGCCAATGTCATTCTGCTGCCCGCTGCCTTTACCATGCAGACCGGCAGGGACCACTGGGAGGTTCTGGTGCGGGCCCGGGCCATAGAAAACCTGTGCTGGGTGGTCGGTGTCGGTCAGTGGGGCGAGGCGCCGCCCGATCATCTCTGCTTCGGAAGAAGCATGGTGGTCAACCCCTGGGGCCTGGTGGTTGCCCAGGCCCCGGACGGGGCGGTCAATGTGACGGCCGAAATCGATCTGCACTCAGTGCAGCGGGTCAGGGCCAGATTCCCGGCCCTGGATCACGTTCGTGAAGATATATTCAATTTTTAACAGGCTGTTCAGCTGATTTTCACCACCGTGCGTCCCCGCACCGAACCGGCCATGATCGCCGCGGCCGCCTCCGGCAGGTCCGCCAGTGAAATCTCCTTGACCAGGCGATCCAGCCGTTCCAGGTCGAGATCGCTGACCAGGCGCTGCCAGGCCTGCTCACGAACTGCAAGCGAGGCCATTACCGAGTCGATACCGTAGAGCGTGACGCCGCGCAGAATAAAAGGTGCCACCGAAGTCGGCAGGGCCATCGAATCGGCCAGTCCGCAGGCGGCAACCGCACCCCCGTACTTTGTCTGACTAATGACGTTGGCGAGGGTGTTGCCGCCGGCCACATCCACGGCTCCGGCCCAGAGCTCTTTACCAAGGGGCCGGGCCTTTTCTGCAAACGGTTGGCGGTCAAGTATTTCTGCGGCTCCCAGTGAGCGTAGATAATCCGCCTCTTCGGGGCGGCCGGTGACGGCGGTCACCTGGTATCCGAGCTTGCTCAGCAGCAGCAGGGCAACGCTGCCTACTCCGCCGGCAGCACCGGTAACCAAAATCGTTCCATCACCCGCCTCGAGGCCGTGTTTTTCCAAGGCGAGCACGCAGAGCATGGCGGTGTAGCCTGCCGTCCCCACTGCCATCGCCTGCCTGGCGCTTAAACCTTCGGGCTTGGACACGAGCCAGTCACCGCTGACCCTGGCGATTTCAGCATAGCCGCCGCTGTGGACCTCGCCGACGCCAAAGCCGTTGAGTATGACCTCGTCGTTGGCTTTGAATCTCGGGTTGCTCGACTCGATGACCCTACCGGCGAAGTCGATGCCCGGGGTCAACGGGAAGCGCCTGACCACCGGTGCGCGGCCGGTCAGGGCCAGACCGTCTTTGTAATTCAAGGTGGAATATTCGACTTTGACGGTCACGTCGCCGTCCATGAGATCGTCTTCCGTCAATTCGGTGAAACTCAGTTTCTGACCATCCTCATCTTTGCTGATCTGATAGGCTTTGAATGTTTCCGGCATGATGCTCTCCCTTGTTGCTGATCCTTGATTCGGTTATGAGGCTCACTATTGCATATTTTAACGGCCCTGGCCAGGTCGAAATAGGGCGCTCCCGAGTCCGCCCAAGGCTGGCCCAGCGGCCTGCCGGCTGAGCCGCTCAGGGCAGCCAGAGGTAGCGGTCGAAATCGATGGTGCCGTTGCCGTCCAGGACCACTCCCTCTTCCTCGAGCAACTGCTGCTGGTTCAGGTGGCTCATCGAGGCCCGCGGAGAAATCCTCCGCTGCTGATTGACCACGCGGTGCCAGGGAAGCGTGTATTTTGCGGAACTCGAATGCAATATCCTGGCGACCTGTCTGGCACCGCAATGGTTGCCGGCCGCCGTGGCCACAATCAGATAGGTGGTCACCTTGCCGGGCGGGATTCTGGCGATGATCTCGATGGCTCGTCTGGTAAAGGGGTCCATGATGTATATCCTATATCGGAGACTATCTTATTTGTCTGCTTTCAAAAAGGAAAATTGTCTACCTATGAACCTGCCAATTAAAAACTTAGTGCCAGACGAGCAGTTGATAAAAGAGGTCCAGTACAATTGCGATATCTCCGATGCCAGGGACCACGGCATCTACTCCATGTGTTCCTTGGTTCTCAAGCTGCGTAATCTCTATAAATGGGAAAAGGGCCTGCAGCCCTGGAGTGAGCCGGAAGCGGCCGAGCTTCTCGACTGGATAGAGGCAAGGGAATCCTACTGGGAGGAGATCGCTCAACAAGAGTTCCGGCCGCTCACTCTGAATGGCCGAACATGCCCGGTCGACGACGTCAACGCGGTCAACGGCAATAATGGTGCCCGGCCTTATATCTATGGCGCCGGTCACGGCAGATCGATGAAAGCCATCTTCTTCCTGGCCGAGGTAGTCGACCACCTGAGCTTGGAGGATTGTCCCGTGCTCTTGCTCGGCAGGGAGCATGCCCGGGAAATGGCGAGCCCGCTTGCCATGGTGCAGGAGGGACAGGTCCTCGTGCGCACCGAACCGTTGCGCTATTTTCTCTACGATCACATTCAGGAACTGCGCTCGTCATGCCGCAGTTCCTATCGCTATTTTCTGAACAGTTACGGGCTCCTGGCGGGCGGTGAGCTCGATCAGCAGAAGTTGTCCGCGGTCCTCGACCAGATCGCGGTGAATGAGCGTTATCTATTCATCTACCATGAAATTGGCGAATTGCTTGAAGACTCCCTGGATAGTAAGACACAGCGGAGACTGATCGGCCGCTTCCCCGGCTCGGTGATTGAATTTGTCAGCAGGGCGGTCAGGGATGTGCTGGCCGACACCCATCCCCGCGGCGTGCTCGCCCATCTGGTCAAAGTGCGAAAAGAATCGACCCTCGCTCTCTTTGTCTCTTTTGTGGACGGACTCAGGCAGGAACTGTTCCCGGAACTTGGCCTAGCCTGGAAAGGATTTGTCGAGCACAAGAACTGGGATGGTCTGGAGCAGGCCCGGATCGACTGCCGAAAGCGCACCCAGAGAGTGGCCGCAAAGATCATGGATATCGCCGAAAGGGCAGAGGGCCAGACCGACAAAGCGGTACAGCAAGAGTTCAACGATGCTGTCCTGGTGCCGCTCGGCCTTGAGATCCCTGAACTTTAGTAGGTTCGGATGGGGAGCGGGCGGCCATGGCCGGCTGAGAAGATTCGGGGCAGCCTGGGCTCCTCTGCCGGCCAGGTTCAACTCCGATCCTGCCGTCTCCAGAAATCCTCAAATACTCACCCAGCGCTGTTCTGCGGCGGCGGTGAAAATCGCCTTGATTACCCTGGTGTTGGCCAAGCCGTCCTCCAGCGAAGATTTTATTTCTGCTCCCTCGAGCACCGCCCGGGCAAAGTCGTCGCCCTGCAGGGTGTATTGATCCATGACCTCGAATGAATGACTGACGATTTCTTCTTCCACCAGAGTTCCGCTGTCCCAGCGCAGTAAGCAGGGGCGATCATTGGGGGCGTTGAAGGGGATGACCACTTCGAGGTGGCCTCTGGAGCCGAGCAGCTGCACCCGCTGATAGGGCACCAGCTGGGTGGAGACCCCGAAGATTGCCTGGCCCCGGTCGAATTCGAGGATGACGCTGGTCAGGCGATCAGTCTTCATGACCGGGTCGAAATCAATGGCTGCCGCGGTTCGCAGAGGTTCGCTTTCGTAGAGATAGCGGGAAACCAGCACCGGATAGCAGCCGATATCCCACATGGCGCCGCCTCCGACTTCGACGATGTTGCGGATGTTCTCCGGGTCCCGGTTGTCGTAGGAAAAAAAGGCCTGAATCATCCTCAGTTCACCGATCTCTCCGCCGCGCACCCGTTTCCTGGCATCGATCCACTGGGGGCATGATTTGACCATGTAGGCTTCCGCCGCTTTCACCTGACACTCGTCGCGGGTTCTGATGAGATCTTCTATCTCATCCACGGTGAGGCCGAGCGGTTTTTCACAGAGCACATGTTTTCCGGCCTGCATGGCCTTTTTGCTCCACGGGCAATGCAGGTGGTTGGGCAGCGGGTTGTAGACGGCATCGATCTCGGGGTCGGCAAGCATTTCCTCGTAGGAGCCATAATGTTTTTCGATGCCCAGCGCTTCTGCCGCTGCCCGGGCTTTGCCGGCCGACCGGGAGCTGATCGCGGTTACCTCGGTGAGCCGGCCCTGCTGCATGGCTGGGATAACCTTTTCTGTACCAATCTTGGCAGTGCTGAGCACGCCTATTCGGAGCTTTTGCATGGTAAACCTCTGAAGAAATGGATGTGACAACCCGATCTGCAAATTTATCTACCTGAGGCAACAGCCGCAATTGGTCGGGCAATGCCGTCAAGCGGCCTTGTTGTCTCGCTTACTCGAGCGGGAGTTCGGACACCTCCCAGTTATGGTCGACCCAAAGGCCGATAACCGGAACGGATGCAAACCGGTCACGCACACGTCGCACCGCGGCGGCGGTGTGGAGTCGCTGTTCCGACTCCCCGACCGGATTGCCGGCACAGTCGTGGTGACCGATAACTGCAACACCATTGGAATCGTATTGAGAAATTGAAATTTCAACACGTGCCCAGATCGATTCCAGTAATTGATCGTCAAGACCTTCGGCCAGGATTCTGTTGGGTCCGGCTTCGGACACCACATCCACGTAGTCGACCTTGAAACGTTCTGTTAGATAAGAGATGACCGGGATTTGGACGCGGCCGTCCATACAGTTTACCGCAGTACAGAATTCCATGACGAACTCCCAGGTTGAATGGCAGGGAAGGGAACTGGTACCTTTCCCATGTTTACTGCAAAGACACTTTTTCGACAAGTATATGCGGCGACCTGAAACGGCCCTGGAACCTTTCCGGCGGCTGCATGTGAATAAAGGGCTGCGCTGAAGGCATCAGGCGCCGCCTTCGTTGAGCAGGTTCATGATGCGCTGACGGTATTCGACGATATCCTGGCGCAGGGAGGAAAGGCTGACCATTTTTTCGTCCAGCCTGGTGATGTGATGGTCAAGAATTTCGATCAATTTGGGGGTTATGGTCGCAAAATCCTGATCGTTAATGTCAAAGATGTCAGACAGTTCCTGAATTTCTTTCAGACTGATGCCCAGGGATTTCATCTTGAGGATGAACTTGAGCCTCAGCACATCGTCCCTGCTGTAGCTCCTGGTCGCCCCTTCCCTGCGTTCGATGGTGCCCATCAGGCCGATCTCTTCATAGTAGCGGATGGTCCTGGTGGTGATGTTGAGCTGTTTGGCAAGGGCCCCGATCTGGGTGGCTTCTGCAGACTCGTTGTTCATGATAGTGTCCCTGGTTTGTAAACCGTCGAAGGGGCTGCCGGCGCGCAGGATGCGGCAGGGAGTACTTCTCTTTTATTTTACCTTTACGTAATTTATAGGTCGATACTAGCATGCCCGTACGCTTTCTGTCAAATAAATAAATAACATGTTATTTCAATGGTTAATAGGGATAAATAAGGGACGGGCTCATGCATCTTTTGACTTGACCTTAACGTTAATGCCGTATATAAAGAGTCAGAACAGTTCTCTACCTCTCAGGACGAAAACCCGGTATTGGAGGGAAGGATGGAATTTACCCGCGAAATCTACTGGAATGTAGGCCACGGACCGCTGACACTGGTACCGATGTATCTCCTGGCCATCGGCGCGATGATCTTCGTGGCCAGATCTTTTCTCACCCGCAGCAAGGTGTACAGGCAAGGCAAAGAGCTCGACCGCTTCGACAATCCGGGCGCGCGGATCGGCGCCATGCTCAGAGATGTCCTGTTGCAGAGCAAAGTCCGCCGGGGCGGGGGAGCAGGCCTGCTGCATGGGCTCTTCTTCTGGGGTTTTCTGGTATTGGTCATCGGCACTACCCTGGTATTCATTCAGGCCGATTTCACCGACCCGCTGTTCGGATTGGTATTTCTGCAGGGCGGGTTCTATAAATTTTTCTCGCTGGCGCTTGATCTTGCCGGGTTAACAGCACTGATCATGCTGATCGGCTTGTTCGTCAGACGCTACGTGCTCAAGCCTGAAGGGCTGGAAACCGGGAGTGATGACGCCATTATGCATGCCTTGCTGTTCGTTATTCTGATCACCGGCTTCGTCGTCGAGGGGGCCCGTATGGCGGTGACTGAAACGGGCAGCCCGCTGGCGCTCTGGTCGCCGGTCGGCCTTGCCTTCGCCAAAATGCTCGGCGCCGTGGGCGAACCTGGTCTGCTGACCCTGCATAAACTTACCTGGTGGTTGCACTTCTTCCTGGTCATTGGCTTTTTCGCGCTGGTGCCGTTCACCAAGTTCCGCCACATCCTGACTACGTCCGCCAACTATATCTTTGCCGATCGCGGCCCCAAGGGAAAGCTGGTAACTCTTGACCTGGAAGATGAGGAGGCGGAAAAATTCGGGGCCACAGAAATCCAGGATCTGAGCTGGAAAGACATCTACGACGGGGATGCCTGCACCCTGTGCAAGCGCTGCCAGGACCGCTGCCCCGCCTGGCTCACCGACAAGCCGCTGTCGCCCATGAAGGTGGTAAATCAAATCACCGAAGCGGCCTTTGCTGCTCCACAGGAGCCGCTCATCGACACAATCACCAAAGAGGCGCTCTGGGCCTGTACCACCTGCCGGGCCTGCCAGGAAGTATGTCCGGCGGCCATTGAGCATGTGCCCAAAATCATAGAACTGCGTCGGTCAATGGTGCTCATGGAAGGTGAGTTCCCCGGTGATGAGGTGATGACCGCCATGGAGGCGACCGAGGTGAACGGAAATCCTCTGGGCAGCGGCTATGCGTCGCGGGGGGATTGGGCCGAAGAGTCGGGTATCAAGACCATTGCTGAAAATCCCGAGGTTGACGTTATCTATTTCGTCGGCTGTTACGGTTCTTTCGATAAACGAAATATCAGGATCGCCAACAGTTTCGTGAAGCTCTGCCAGGCCGCAGGGGTAAAGGTGGGCATCCTCGGCAAGGAGGAAAAATGTTGTGGCGAGCCGATGCGCAAGATGGGTAACGAGTATCTCTATCAGAGCCTGGCCATGGAGAATGTGGAAACACTTCAGGCCAGCGGCGCCAAGAAGGTGGTGACCACCTGTCCGCACTGCTACAACACCCTGGCCAAAGATTACCGGGATTTCGATTTTACCCTCGAGGTGGAATCCCACACCGTATTTCTCGAGGGGCTTCTCAGCGATGGAAAGCTCGCCCTCACGCCCACTGAGTTTACCTGCACCTATCACGACTCCTGCTATCTGGGGCGGCACAACGACATTTACGAAGCGCCCCGCAATCTGATCAAGGCGGCCGGCGGCACCATCGTCGAGATGGACAAGAACCGAACCGAGGGGTTCTGCTGCAGCGCCGGCGGCGGCCGCATCATGGCCGATGAGAACATCGGTGAGCGAATCAATGTCAGGCGGGTGCAGATGGCCGCTGCCACCGGTGCCCCAGAGCTGCTCTCCAACTGTCCTTTCTGCATGACCATGTTCGAAGACGGTGTCAAAGGAGCCGATCTGGAGGAGAGACTCAAACCAAAAGATGTCGCCGAACTACTTGAAGAGCGGTTGGCGACGACTGCCTGAAGGGTGCGCTATGGTAGCTGCGATTTTTGCTTCTCTGCCTGGCTCGTTCGTGCCGGGAGTGGTCAGTGAACCGCTGGTTTACTATTTTTCCCTTGGCGCTGCCAAGAAGACGGTGCGTCTTGACGACAGGACCTGTACGGTTGAGGACGGCCGTACAGTTGACGAGGCCGATTGCGTATGTAAAACAGATGAGTCTTTCTTCGTGTCGATCTGGAATGAAGGGTATCGACCCGGGCTGGGAGATTTTCTCTCAGGCAAGATCAAATCGAACAATCCGGAGGCCTTGCAGCTCTTTCTCAAGGCCTTCGGTAAGGACTAACGAAGGCTGGGGGCCAGCCCATGAAGATTCTCACCGAGATCATTACCCGCGGCTACCACATGGACATTTACGGGCATGTCAACAATGCCCGTTATCTGGAATTTCTCGAAGAGGATCGGTGGGCCATGCTCGAGGCTCATATCGATCTCAACAAATGGGCCGCCCGGGGACTGGTGTTCATGGTGGTCAACATCAACGTGAATTATCGTATAGCGGTTGGCCCCGGGATGAGGCTTGAGGTGTCGACCGCTCTGCAAAAGTTTGGCCATCGTTCGGCGGTGCTCAAGCAGGAAATCCGCCTCAAGCAATCACAGGAAATTGCAGTCGATGCCCTGGTTACCTTCGTGATCGTGGGTCCGGACGGCAGCGCCGTGGTCATGGAGGGCGAGGTTAAAGAGGATCTTCTGCAGCTGGGCTCTGGCTGAAGAACCCGCTAAAGGCCTCGCATATATTCCGGTTTTAAGCCGATTTCACCCTTGAGAGCCCGGTCGATCAGCTTCAGGGTGGCCTCCTTGTCCTCCGGCAGCCGGGCTTTGATCGGCAGATAATTGGAGGCGTGGTTGGCGTGAAAGTAGCCGCCGCTCAGTTCGGTGTGGTGCAGCATGGTGCGCAGTTCGGCGAGCATCTCCTGCGGCCCCGGCAGGCTGAACACTCCCTGCAGATACTCTTGATGGAGCGGGGTCTCGGGGGTCAGCATAAGGCTCAGGGCGCCGACGAATTCAGGATCGATTGCACTGAGCGCCGTGCCGCTCAGCCTGGCGTGAGTCTGCGCTCGTTCGGGACCGGCTATCCCTAAAATGACAGTGATGGAAAGCTTAATTCCCGCAGAGCGGATTTTTCCGCCCATCTCAATCATTGTGGCCCGGTCACAGCCCTTGTTAATTTTTCCCAGGGTCTCGTCATCGCCCGATTCCAGACCCATGTAGGCGATGGCAAGCCCCAGGCTGCGCAGTTCGCGAAGTTCGTCCGGGCTTTTCAGGGCGATGCTTTTAGGGTTGGCGTAAGTACCTACCCGCTCCACCCATGGCAGTTTCGTGCGGATTGTTTCGAGGATGGGCAGCAGCCGTTTCTGGGGCAGGATCAGGCTGTCTCCGTCGCACAGGAAAAGACGTTTCTGGTGCCGGCAATGGCGAGCGGCAAAGTCGATATCTGCCATGATGAGCTCTTCGCTCTTGATGGAGAATCGGCTCTGCTTGTACATCCCGCAGAAACTGCATTTATTGTGGGAGCAGCCGGTGGTGACCTGGAGAAGGATTGAATTGGCCTCGCTTGGCGGGCGAAATATGTTGCCGTGGTAATGCATGATGACAGGTGAGCTCAGGTGTTATATGAAAGGATGAACGGGGGCACAATACCTATTGTGTCCCTATCTCAGCAAATGTTTTAAGGTTATATCACTCAATACACGAGGGACACAATAGGTATTGTGTCCCCGTAAGAACCATAACCACTGAAAACCATGTCTGAAACACACCCCCGCTACCCCCACCTCTTTGAACCGCTTGATCTCGGGTTCACCACCGTGCAGAATCGCATCCTGATGGGCTCCATGCACACCGGGCTGGAGGAGGAAAAAGACGGTTACCGGAAGCTGGCCCGCTATTTCCGTGAACGGGCGGAGGGAGAAGTCGGCCTTATCGTTACCGGCGGGGTGGCTCCGAACCGGGCCGGCTGGGTGTTCCCCTTTTCCAGTCGCCTAGCCCGCACCTCGCAGGTTGGCAAGCACCGGATCATCACCGATCTGGTCCACGAAACCGGGACGAAGATCTGTCTGCAAATCCTCCATTCCGGCCGTTACGGCTATCTCCCCTTCTGTGTTGCCCCTTCCGCCATCAGGGCGCCGATCAATCGTTTTCGGCCCAGGGCGCTTTCAGACAGAGGAGTGAGATCCACCATCGACGATTTCGCCAGGTGTGCCGAGCTCGCCCACCTGTCCGGCTATGACGGCGTAGAGATCATGGGTTCTGAGGGCTACCTGATCAATCAGTTCGTGGCCGAGAAGACCAACCGGCGTGATGATCAATGGGGCGGGCCATTCAGCCACCGAAGCCGCTTCGCCATTGAGGTTGTCCAGGCGGTCCGGAGGCGGATCGGGGAAGAATTCATTATCATTTTTCGACTTTCCATGCTCGACCTCGTCAAAGGAGGCAGCACCTGGGAGGAAGTCGTCATGCTGGCCAAAGAGATAGAAAAGGCCGGGGCTACGATCATAAACACCGGCATTGGCTGGCATGAGGCCAGAATTCCGACCATCGCCACCGTGGTGCCCCGGGCGACCTTCACCTGGGTCACCGGATTACTGAAAAAAGAGGTAAATCTCCCCCTGGTGGCCACCAATCGCATCACTAGGCCCCAGGAGGCCGAACGGTGTCTGGCCGAGGGGTGCAGCGACATGGTAAGCATGGCCCGGCCTTTTCTGGCCGACCCCCACTGGGTCAGGAAAACACGGCTGGGTAAAGAAAAGGAGATTAATACCTGTATCGGCTGCAACCAGGCCTGCCTCGATCACATCTTTTCCCGGCAGACCGCCTCCTGCCTGGTCAATCCGCGTGCCTGCAGGGAATTGGAGGCACCGCTGGTCCAAGCGGGGAAGTCCAAAACGGTAGCTGTGGTGGGCGGCGGTCCAGCCGGTTTGGCCTGCAGCTGCGCAGCGGCAGAACGGGGGCATCGGGTGACCCTGTTCGAAAAAGACGATGAGCTTGGCGGCCAGATTCTGCTGGCCGACAAGATACCCGGCAAAGAATAGTTCACAGAGACCCTGCGCTATTTTACCCAGATGCTTGACACCCTGAAGGTAACGGTGAGACTCTCGACCGCTCCCTCCGTCGAGACCCTGGCTCATTTTGACGAGATTGTGGTGGCCACCGGCGTCAGGCCCAGAGAACTGACCTTGACAGGTGCCGATCATGAAAAGGTGATTTACTACCATGAGCTTATCTCCGGCCAGAAAGAGGCAGGCCAGAGGGTTGCGGTGATCGGCTCCGGCGGGATCGGTTTCGATGCGGCTTCCTACCTGCTCCACGACCCGGACGCCACGCCAGATCCGGATCGGTTCATGGCCGAATGGGGTATCGACCGGTCCTATCGCATCGGCGGGGGGCTTAGCCGTGCTGCCGAGCTGGAGCCGCGGCGAGAGGTCTACCTGCTGCAGCGCAAAACCACCAAACCGGGGGCTAACCTGGGCAAAACCACCGGCTGGATTCATCGCTCGGTGTTGAAAAAGAACCGGGTGAAATTTCTTGTCGGGGTACGCTATCTGTCAATCGACGAGAGCGGTTTGACTATCGAACACGAAGGAGAAAGCAAAACACTCGAGGTTGATACCATCGTGGTCTGCGCCGGTCAGGAATCGCAGACTGAGCTCGCCGCCGATCTCGACGCCTCAGAGGTAGCCTATCACCTCGTCGGGGGTGCCCGAAAAGCGGTTGAGGTAGATGCCAAACGGGCCATTTTCGAAGCTGTTGAAGTGGCGGACCGGCTCTAGTTGCTGAGCGACTACCACAATGCGGTATAATACAGAACAGTTAAGTCGCATGGAAAACTGGTCAGTCCAGCATGGCCTGGGCGGGCACCTTTCTGTTGTTCACTAAGTTAAAGATTTCTTTTTAAAAAATCTTCATTTTTGAGTACATTAAACAGGCTTTAATTTAGGCTGCTCGCTGTCGTTGTTTACTGGTACCCGGAGTTCGGATGAGTCAAAGTAGAATCACATTTCTTCCTTACCAGAGATCCATCGAGGTTTCTGACGGGGACAGTTTGATTCGCAGTGCCTTGCAGGCAGGAGTTCATATCAATGCCTCCTGCGGCGGGGAAGGTGTCTGCGCTAAATGCCGGGTCCTGATCGAGCAGGGAAATGTAGCCGAGGGAGTCTCCGAACGTCTCAGCCAAGAAGATATCGAGGCCGGCTACAGGTTGGCCTGCCAGGCCAGAGTGACCGGAGATGCAACCATTCGGGTGCCGGTCGAGTCGGCCATGGATCGCTCGGTTTTCGATCAGCAGGTAAAGCCCAGACAAACCGCCAAAATCCAGCAGATGGATTTTAGCAGCCTCAAGGAACGGGGATTATTCATCCCTCCCGTTGAAAAGGCCTTCCTCGAACTGCCTCCCCCCGACGCCCAGAACAACATGCCGGACGTCACCAGGCTTATAGAATTTCTCAAATTACAAGCAGACGAACACAAACTGGAACTCACTATTCCAGTGATCCGTAAACTGCCCTCCATTCTGCGCGAGCATGATTTCAAGGTTACCGTCACCCTGGTCCGCCCGGTTCGTGATGACGGCAAGACGCTGATTACCAACATCCAGCCGGGCGATACCACGGATCAGACCTACGCCATCGCCCTGGATATCGGCACGACCACTATTTATGCCCAGCTCATCGACCTCAAGTCCGGTGAGAGTTTGGCCGAGGACGGTGACTTCAACGGCCAGATAAGCTACGGCGAGGATGTCATCAGCAGGATGATCTTCGCCGAAAAGGGAGACGGACTGGAGACGCTGCAGCGGACAGTCGTCGGTACGATCAACAAGGTGCTCGGGAAAATCATCAGCAGGGCAGGGGTGGAGCAGGAGAACATTGCCACCATCACCATGGCGGGTAATACCACCATGACCCAGCTGCTCCTGGCCATCGACCCGAGCTACCTGCGCCGGGCCCCTTATGTCCCGGCCTCGACCATGGACCCGCCGGTCAGGGCGGCCACCATCGGGCTTGATCTGGACGAACATGTCATTGCCCTGCTCTACCCGGCAATCTCCAGCTATGTGGGCGGGGATATCGTGGCCGGCATCATGGGCACCGGACTTTACCGTGAAGAAGAGCTGACCCTGTTCCTCGATATCGGCACCAACGCCGAAATCGTCATCGGCAACAAGGACTGGCTGGCCTGCACCGCCTGCTCGGCCGGACCGGCCTTCGAGGGCGGCGGCATTGAATTCGGCATGCGGGCGGCCCGCGGCGCCATCGAGGACTTTTCCCTGGATCCGGTGAGCTTCGAGCCGATGCTGTTGACCATCGGCGACGTGCGTCCCAAGGGGATCTGCGGGTCCGGACTTATCATCATGGTAGCGGTGATGTTCGAGATGGGAGTGCTCAACAACCGGGGTAAATTCAACCAGGATCTTGATACCGAGCGCATCAGAAAGAACAACGGTGTCTGGGAATACGTCCTGGCCTACGAGGATCAAACCCAGATCGGTCGGGACATCACCATCTCCGAAATAGATATCGACAACCTCATCCGGGCCAAGGGCGCGGTCTACAGCGGCTGCATGACCCTGCTCGAGGAGGTTGGCTTCTCCATGGACATGATCGAGCGTATTATCCTGGCCGGCGGTTTCGGCAGCTATATCGACCTGGAGAAGGCGATGACCATCGGTCTGCTGCCGGAGATCGATGCCGAGCGGGTGATTTTCATCGGCAACGGTTCGCTGATGGGAGCGCGGATGAGTTCGCTCACCAACCGAATACGAAAAGACGTGGTCGAAGTGACCAAAAAGATGACCAATTTCGAACTCTCGGAAACCCCTTCCTACATGGATCATTACGTGGCGGCGATGTTCATACCGCATACGGAGATCGAGAAATTTCCCAAGGTCAAGGAGCGTGTGGCGGCCTGGAAGGCGTTGGTGTCGAGGAATTGAAAAAAGTTGTCCGGCTATTTGAAATAAGCACTGGTTTCCATTAATACTAGGTGGTGCCGGTTTTTGTTTACCTACATTAAAAGCAGCTTTGTTGTAGTGGTGGAATTTTTATGGGTACAGTGGGTTGAGCGGCTGGGGTCCATGCAGCCGTTCGGCCGGTTGAACTGACCGGAGATTAACTCAAAAAACTGAAGGAGGCTAAAGTGGCATTTGAACTCAAGAAAGAGTCTTATACCGGTGGAATCAAGGAAATTTCCATTGGTAAAGGCGCCGCCGCCCTGACCGTCGGTGGAGAGACATGTTATCCCTTCTATACGTTCGAAGGCGACATGCCGAACAAGCCTATCATCGCCATGGAAATCTGGGACATGGAACCGGAAGACTGGCCGGAGGCCGCGGTGGCGCCGTTCAAGGATGTGATCTCTGATCCGGCAGCCTGGGCCAAGAAATGCGTTGAAGACTATGGCGCCCAGGCCATCGTCCTGCAGTTGAAGTCAGTTGATCCCAATGACAAGGATGCCAGCGCCGCCTCAGCGGCCGAGACGGCCAAGAAAGTTCTCGACGCCATCGACGTGCCCTTGATCGTCTGGGGATGTGCCAATCCGGATAAGGATGAAGAGGTGCTCAAGGCCATCTGTGAATCCTGTGACAGCGAGAATCTGCTGATGGGGCCGGTCGAAGAGAAGAATTACAAGGGCATTGCCGCCGCCGCCATGGGCTACAATCACTCGCTGATTTCTTCCTCGCCGATCGATGTCAACCTGGCCAAGCAGATCAATATATTGCTCGAGAACTTCGGTATGCCGATGGAGCGGGTCATCGTAGATCCAACTACCGGCGGTCTCGGCTACGGACTCGAGTATTCCTACTCGGTCATGGAACGCCTCAGCATGGCGGCCATGACCCAGGGAGACGACAAGCTCCAGTACCCGATGATCAACAACCTCGGCAACGAGGTCTGGAAGTGCAAGGAAGCAAAGCAGACCGTCGAGGAGGCACCGCTGCTCGGCGATCCTGAGCGCAGGGGCATCCTGATGGAAGCGGTTGGAGCCGTCTCCTATCTGCTCAGCGGTACCAATATCCTGATCATGCGGCACCCCGAGTCGATTCGGCTGACCAAGGAGTTCATCAACGCTCTGGCCGATGGCGGCAGCCTCGCCGACGCGGCGCCGATCAGCAAAATGACCGATGACGTCGCCATCGATTTTGGAGCCCTGGCTCCGGAACCCGATCTGACCATCGAGGACGAGAAGAAGGGTGCTCCGGCCAAGAAAGCGGCTCCGGCGGCCAAGGCAGAAGCGGCTCCAGCCAAGGCGGCTGCCGCTCCGGCCCCGGCCAAAGAGGAGAAGGTAGAGGCCAAACCCGAACCGGCCGCTGAACCGGCTGAGTCCGAAGAAGATGCCAAGGCCAGGGCCGAAGCGGACGCCAAGGCCAAAGCCGAGGCCGAAGCCAAGGCCAAGGCTGACGCGGAAGCCAAAGCCAAGGCAGATGCAGAGGCCAAGGCCAGGGCCGAAGAGGAAGCCAAGGCCAAGGCCGAGGCCGACGCCAAGGCCAAGAAAGAGGCCGAGAAGCAGGCCGCTGCCGATGCCCGCGCCGCCCGCGATGCGGAAGAGAAGGAACTGCGTCAGAAGCGTGCGGCGGAAAAAGAGAAACTGGCCGCCCAGCGCGCCCAAGGTGAGACCGAAGAGATAACCCTGACTCCGGCTGCCGAACAGTACACGGAGCAGGAAAAAATTCTACAAATGCTGGACAGATTCCATAAGCGTAAGTAAGTGGATCTGTGTGGTGTCAGATGGAAAAATATTTGCGGACTAACACAGAATTAATTTGTGGAGGATTACAAGATGGTAGAATCAAAAGCTAAAACCGCAGCAAAAGATCCAAAACTCGCTAACCCGAGAGAGGCATCGATCGAACCTTCAACCCAGCAGATGATTGAGCGGGCCCAGAAGCTGCAGATCGACACCGTCTTCGACCGGGCCGTGACCATGAAACCATGCGCCATCGGCCTGCAGGGCATCTGCTGTAAGAATTGTGCCATGGGGCCGTGCCGCCTGCCGCTGCCCAAGGGCGGAATCGACGGCGAGGACACCAGAAAAGGATTGTGCGGGGCTACCGCCAACACCATCTGTGCCCGTAACTTTGCCCGGATGATTGCCGCCGGTGCTTCGGCCCACTCCGATCACGGCCGGGGCGTGGTTGAGACTTTTCTCTCCGTAGCCCGAAAAGAGACCGACGACTACAAGATCAAGGATCCGGCAAAGCTGATCCAGATCGCGCCTTATTTCGGCGTTGACACCACCGTTGAGGTGGACGGGGAGACTCTGGACAGGGATATCGACGAAATCGCCCTGGGCGTTGCCGAAGCGGCTGCCGCTGAGTTCGGAAAGGTCGGCGGTACCCTGGCCTATCTGAAGCGTGCTCCAAAGCCTCTGCAGGAAAAATGGAAGAAGGAAGGAGTCGAGCCTCGGGCCATCGACCGTGAGGGAGTGGAAATCATGCACCGCACCCATATGGGTGTTGATCAGGACTACAAAAATCTCATGAAACAGGGCACCCGAACCTCGCTGGCCGACGGCTGGGGCGGTGCTATGATTGCTACCGATCTCCAGGATGTCATGTTCGGCAGCCCCTCACCCCTGCAGGCCGAAGCTAACCTGGGCGTAATGAAGGAGGACCATGTCAACATCATAGTTCACGGCCATGAGCCGCTGCTCTCCGAGATGATCGTTGCCGCGGCCCAGTCGCAGGAAATGATCGACTACGCCAAGGAGATCGGTGCCAAGGGCATTCAGCTCGGCGGCATCTGCTGTACCGCCAACGAAATCCTGCAGAGACATGGCGTACCGCCGGCCGGAACCTTCCTGCAGCAGGAACTGGCGGTGATCACCGGCGCCTGCGACGCCATGGTCGTCGACGTGCAGTGTATCTTCCAGAACCTGGCCAACGTGGCCAAATGTTTCCACACCAAGCTCATCACCACCCATCCGATCGCCAAGATGGAGCAGGATAACGTCATTCATATCGAGTTTGATGAGCATCACGCCATGGAAGATGCCATCAAGATCGTCAAGATGGCCATCGAGAACTACGCAAACCGCGGCGCCGATGTAATGATTCCGAGCCACAAGACCACCCAGATCGCCGGCTTCGGCGTCGAGTCGATCCGCTACCACCTGGGCGGATCGTTCCGTGGCGATTATTACACCCTGAACGACAACATCATCAACGGCCGTATTCGCGGCATCGCCGGCGTGGTGGGCTGCAACAACGCCCGTTCCAAGCATAACGTAGAACACATCGCCCTGATCTAGTAATTGATCAAGAACGATGTCATCGTCCTGACCACCGGTTGTTCGGCTATCGCCGCCGGTATCCACGGACTGCTGACGCCCGGCGCGGCAGCGGTTCACTGCGGTCCCGGTCTGGCCGAGGTCTGTGAGAC
>JARRLH010000006.1:0-24257 GCA_037387205.1 Desulfofustis sp. | reverse complement strand
GATCATCGGTCTCGATGATATGGTCAGAAAGGCGGGCCTGGCTGCAGGCGCCACCAGAAAACCCTTTACTTTTTACCTGGTGGTGGCCGTCAACTATCTGCTCATAACTACGCTATCGATCTATATCCTCAAGCAGCTCGAGCGCCGCTACAGTGTCGGCGTCAGGGAGTTCTAGCGTGGATCTGTCAATTATAATCGAGAACCTGCCGATCTACCTCACCGGCCTCAAGAACACCATCATCCTGGTCTCCATCTCACTCGCTCTCGGCCTGCTGCTCGCCGTGCCGCTGGCGATTTTGCGCAATTACGGGAGCCCGCTGGTGCAGCTGCCGATCAGAGCTTTTGTCTATTTTTTCAGGGGTACGCCACTGCTCGTGCAGATGTTTCTGGTCTACTACGGCTTCGGCCAGTTCGACCTGCTTAAAGAGAGTCTGCTCTGGTCCTTTTTCCGGGAAGCCTATTTATGTGCCCTGTTCGCCTTCACGCTCAACACCGCCGCCTATACCACCGAGATTCTGCGCGGCGCCATCAAAGCCACCCCGCACGGTGAAATCGAGGCGGCCATGGCCGCCGGCATGTCAAGATATTTAATGGTGCGACGCATCATTCTGCCCAGCGCCTTTCGCCGGGCTCTGCCCGCCTACAGCAATGAGATCATCTTCATGCTGCACGGCTCGTCCCTGGCCAGCGTGATCACCATCGTCGATATTACCGGCGCGGCCCGCATCATCAATGCACGATTTTACAGCCCCTACGAGGCATTCTTAACGGCAGCTGTCTTCTACATGGCCATAACCTTTTTGATCGTCTTTCTGGTGAAAAGGCTGGAGGTCCGCTGGTTTGCGCATCTCCAGCCCCAGTCGAGCAAAGCGGCCATCGAGGCGCCGCCGTGAAAAGCGTCGAAACCAGGGTTCTCCCCCAGACCAGTCCCGGGACCAGAAGAGCGTTGACCATTCTGCGTTACGGCTTAGCCGGCAGTCGTCCCAAGGCTTACCTCCAGGCGGGTCTGCATGCGGACGAAGCCCCCGGTTATCCGGTGCTGCAGGCTCTTGTTGAAAAATTGGACGAGGCCTCTGAACGGGATGCTATCAACGGTGAAATTGTAATTGTTCCGGCGGCCAACCCGATCGGTCTTGCCCAGTGGCGCGATGACATGCTGCAGGGCCGTTTCGACTTCGTCAACTCGATCAATTTCAACCGCCAGCATCATGATCTTATCCAGCAGCTGCTCGACTCTATCGGGCCGCAGTTAGGCGACAATGCAGAAGAGAATGTAAAAGCCATTCGCACGCGCAGTGGGGAGATTATCGCCGCTCTTCAGCCCGAAGATGAGGCAGCGACACTCAAGCTTCTGCTGCTGTCACTTTCCCATGACGCCGATATCGTCCTGGATCTGCACTGTGATCTCGATGCCCTGCTGCACGTCTATATCGGCACCCCGCTGTGGCCCGCGGCAGAGGATCTTGCCGCCCAGATGGGGGCCGAGGCGATCTTGCTGGCCGCCGACTCAGGGGGGACTCCCTTTGATGAGGCCAACAGCCGTCCCTGGTGGGTGCTGGCCGAGCATTATTCCGATTATCCAATCCCGCCGGCCTGTCTGGCCGCAACCGTCGAATTGCGCGGCCTTTCAGATACGGACCCGGAAATGATCCAAGGTGACAGTGACAATCTGTTCGGTTTTCTGCAGCGGCGCGAACTCATCAACGGGACACCGGCCCACTTGCCGGAACTCATAAATCCGGCAACGCCACTGACCGGGGTTGATTATGTCAAAGCTCGTTCTGCCGGCATCATCGTCTATCTGAAGAAACCCGGGGAGTGGCTAAAGGAAGGAGAGCCGGTTGCCCGGATCATCAATCCGCTTCCTGAAGACAAGGCCCGGAAAGTGGTTGAGGTCAAGAGCCGGACCGACGGACTGCTGTTCTCCCGCAATGTGGATCGCTTTGCCCGCCCGGGCAAGATCATCGCCAAAATCGCAGGCGCCAAGGCCCTGTGTGAGGCAGAGGGAAATTTACTGACGCTCTGACACCCGACCACACGACTTGTCCACCGGTCGCGAGAACCCCCCCGCTCCCGAATCACTCCATTATTTGAGGATCTCCACCGCGAACAGCAGAGGTTCAAAGCGCTCCCGGCAGAGATCGTCGAAGTTGACCCGGGCAGCGGCGCCGGAAAGCGTGGTGATCACTGTCACGGCGATGGCATAATTGCAACTGGCCTGATCGGGGTGGGCGAGAATTTCCGAGACCTGCATGCTCAATAGTTGATGTTGTGCTCGAATTCCTTGAGTCGTTTGTGGATCGAGCGCAGTTCGGTGATGGTGGTCCAGTTGCCGATGAAAATCGAGAACGACTCCCGGACCTTGGAAAAGGCGTTTGATACCTGAACCAGCACTCCAAGAGTGATCAGGCCGGTAAACAGGCCCGGTCCCATTATCAGGTAGGGGACGATGACCATCAGCTGTTCGAAGAAATTGAGCCAGATATCGAAATAACCGTAATGGAGAAACAACCGGTGGTAGTTGAACTTGAGACCGGTGAACAATTCGACGATGGTCTCGGTTTTACCGAAATTGACCTTGTCATCCTCGGCATACACCAGTTCTTTCCTGAAAGCCGCCTCGACCTTCTGATTGTTGTATTCCAGACCGGGCAGTTTGATACCGACGAACCACGATATCAGCAGTCCGCCAACGGAGACCAGCAGGGCAACCCAGACCAGACTGCCGGGAATATCTTTAATGTAGGGGATATCCACCCCGCCGCTGAGTCCCCAGAGAATGGGGAGAAAGGCGACCAGAGTGAGGATCGCCCGGATTACCTGGAGTCCCAGGCTCTCGACGATCCGGGCAAAACGATAAATGTCTTCCTGGATTCGCTGACTCGCGCCCTCCACCTCCTCTTCAACCTGCTGCCAGCGGCTCACATAAGAGAAGGTCATCGCCTCACGCCACCTGAAGGCGTAAATCCTGGTAAAGTAAGCGGTCAGAGTGGCAATCAGTACATAGGGAAAAGCGATATAGGCAAATATCAGCAATTCCTGCCAGAATTCCTGAAGCTGATGCTCAGTGGCCTTCTGCAGCATGTTGTAGAACCTGCCGTACCACTGGTTGATTTTTACCGTCAACTCCACCTGGATGACGAGCGAGGCCAACAGAAAGAGGCCCCCGCCATAGGCCCAGACAAACCATCTTGTGCTTTTGTAGAATGAACGAAACATATTGACTATCCTGTGGCCGCTGAAGTTTTACAGCAAGGGAAGAACAGACGGATCCAGTCTGCGACTGTGTTTCAGGCCAGAAAGATGAACTGAAACAATTAGATGACGGTCAACTCAAATTCGGGTGCCTGCTGGATGTGCTGCTTGACCACGCACTGGTCCATGGCCTTGATTATTGCCTTGCGATATTTATCCGGAAAGCCATCGGGCAGTTCAAGCTCGATTGACAATTTGGGGTAGCGCTTCTGCTCCCTGTCCCAGCCGTATCCCATCTTCAAACGCATATTCGAGGTATCGATGTTTCTGGTCCGGCAGAATTTCAGGGCGAAGTAAGCGCTGCAGGTGGCAATGGAGGCAAGGAAATACTCGGTTGGAGAGGGAGCCGAGTTGTCTCCTCCCGACTTCTCAGGTTGATCGGTTACCACTGTAAAGTCGCCCACCGCCGCTGCCACTTTCAGATTACCCGGAAAGGTAACTTTTATTTCATTCACCAAGATCGTTCTCCTCTTTCTCAAGTAGTGAGTTTTGCGAGTTGTTTTTGGATTTCATCACCGGCGAAAACATAGGGCCTGAAGCCGATCGTCTCGCCTATGTCCAGGCGAACGTCGGCCGGATCGATCCCGTTATCGTCCAGGGCGCCGAGTAGTGCCTGATACTGGTGGATGTCCCCCGCCTCTTCGGGCGGGCTGCCGTTGGCTCCGTCGACAAGTACGGGAAAGGATTTGAAGGTGCCCGCCGCCAGTATCTCCTCCACCGCGATCTGCAGTTCCCAGCCGTCGCCGCCGTCATACAGGTAGCTGAACAGAAACTGCATTCCCTCCTCGAGTTGGTGCAGTGCAAACGTTGCCTCGTCATACTCCGGTTTTCTTTTGAAATCCTCTATGCCGAATCCCGGCTGATAAAATATCTTGCCCACCAGAAACTGGTGGGTATCAGTGTCCTGCCAGCCCATGCAGATCTGGATCACCTGATGCATATCGGCCAGGGTCAGCTGTCCGGGTACCTGAATACGCCGCCAAATCAGAGGATCGGAAAAAGGGATGGCCAGCTTCAACTGATAGCCGGGTATGGCTTTTTCCGTTTCTCCGCTCCCCTGGCGCACAGCCTTTGCTTTACCGAATTCAGCTTTGAGTATTTTGGCCATAATCCCACGCTCCTGCTAGTCTTCCCGGCGCATCCTTCTGGTTCTCGTGATCTTGATTTGATAAGCATTAATCACGATTAGACCACCTCGCTTATCTCATTCGTAGAAACGGGTGAAGGACTCCACCGGAAGACGCGTTGTCCGGTAACTGTTGACCAGCGCTTCAGTGTCTTCATAGCCAAGGGCCATGCCGCCTAATAGAATCGAGTCGGAAGGATAGCCCAATATCTCTTTGACTATCTCCGGGAATTCCCCCAGCGCTGCCTGGGGGCAGGTGGCCAGCCCCTCCTCGACCGCGGCCAGCATGATGGACTGCATGAACATCCCGTAATCCATAAAGGAGCCTGTTTCCAGGCCGGGATCCATGAAAAAGAAAAGGGCCACCGGCGCCTCGAAGGCGCGGTAGTTTGCTATCCACTGTTCCAGCCGTCGCTCCTTTTCCTGGCGCTTTATTCCCAGGGTCTCATAGAGCAGTATGCCGCATTCAAAACGCCTGGATTTGTAAGGCTCCGACCACTTGAGCGGATAGTACTGAAAATCCATGCGCGGCGTCTCACCGTTTCGAAAAGCGGTTTCTATTCGCTCCTGCAGCCTTGTCTTGGTGTCGCCGCTGACCACTGCCACCTGCCAGGGCTGGGTATTCACCCCCGAAGGGCTGTGTCGGGCAGCTTCCAGAACAGCGACTACCTTCTCCTTGGTAACTTCTTTGTCTAGAAACGCTCTCGTCGATTTTCTCTTTTTCAGTGCCTCGCGTACGTCCATGGCTCCCCCTTAAAGCAACCCTCAATTTTTCTTAAAAATAGATCTCGTTGTGACCGACCAGGCTTAAACGTTTTCTCAACTGATTGATATTTCCAAGTATTTTCTCAAGCAGCTCCTTCTCCATATGACTTATCTCGTTGATGTGCACATGGTTGTCCGGTTCCTGTCCATCGTCAATCCGTTTGATCTGATGCCTGAAGCGAAGCTGCATGAGATAATTGTAAGACTCGACGATCTCCTGATGGACATCGGGCTTCAGTACGTCCGTTTCCAGGAGTCGGTTGATACGCTGCAACGTGTTGGTGATCTCAAGACCGTAAAAAATAGCATAAATTCTCGCAAAACCGACAATCTGGGCAATCACATGCTTGATGTTGAAAGTATCGGCATGGGCCCCGCCCGATTCCACCGACAGCTTTCCGAAAAAATCGATGGGTATTTTAAAAAGCAGCGTATTCTGGGCCATCTGGTAGAGAAATGCCTTTTGATTCTGAGCCCGGCTGCGAATATGCTCATGCAGCTCACCTACAAATCGATCGTCTCCGTAGAGGCAGCGGAAATCGAAAAAGATTGAGATTTCCATTAAATCCTCGGGGGTAGACTCGCCAATCCAACCACTGAAATAAGATTTCCACACCGAAATCGGCTGACACCATTTCGGTGTCATGGCCATAATTCCGCCTTTGCAGAACTGGTAGCCCACCTCATCCAGACGGGTACAGATCAGGGTGGCGAAGCGGTGAAAATAGTCATCCACCTGCTCAGCCATCGATTCTTCGATATCTTCGAAAATAATGGCATTGTCCTGGTCCGTCACCAGAGTCTGCTCCCCCCTGCCTTCACTGCCCACGCTGATAAAGGCAAAGCGAACCGGCGCCTCACCGATCTCCTCGATGGCCATATCCACCAGTCTTTCCAGTACCGTATCGGAGATCGTGGTAATGATCCTGGTGATATTTCGGGCATGGGCCCCTGAATCGATCAAGGCTTTGATAATTCTGGGAACCCGGTAATGGCTCTGGACAATCTCTTCGACGCTGGTGCTCCTCCTGATCTGCTCGATCACAAAGTTGGCCGAGTAGCGGTGCACGTCAAGCAACTCCTCATTGCTGATCAGGCTGAGAATTCTATCGTGCTGGTCACGGACTACCAGGTAGTCAATATCTTCTTCCTGCAACAACATGGCGGCCTCGAAAATCAGGGCGCTGTCCTCGATATAAACCAGGGGGGTTTTCATGATCTGATCGACAGAGGTGGAATCCGGCAGTCCCTGGCCGAGCACCCTCTCCCTGAGAAGGGTGTCTGAGACCAGACCCACCATCATCTCACCATCGCTGACCAGGATCGCCTTGCTTTCTCTGGCATTCATCAGCTCGGCCGCCTCTTTTACCGTGGTGGTTTTCTCGCAGGATAGAAAGGAGGCCAGCGAACTGCCAATCGGCTGATTCATGAACATCAGCGAGGTCTGCAGTTCCACAATCAGGCGTTCACGCTCGTCTGCCGTTTTCTGCTGACTGGAAACATCCTCAATAAGCCCGTCGCAGTATCTCACCCCGCCTTCCAGATCACGCCCCTCAATCATCGACACTGACACGGTCTCTGCCTGCCCGGCAGGATTCTTTACCTTAAATATCATCTCCCTGGCGACGCCCTGCTGATCAAAACTGATCTCCAGCGGCGGTGCCGATTTATCCTGTTCCAGGTGGTCGAAGAGATCGGAATCCAGTAACTGGTTTTCCTCTCTGAGACCCAACAGCGTCAGAGTGGACGGATTGGCTTCCAAAATCCGGAAACGCGGCCCCGGCGTGGTTCTGATTATGCCTATCTGAAGCCGGCTGATGAGTTGCCGATAGCGCTCCCTGCTCTCGTCAAGCTCTTCCTTTATCCGCTTGGTGGCACTGACATCCCTGGCGGTGAGAACGATCACTTCCTGGCTGCCGAGGAACCGGCGGCTGACGCTTATCATTACCTCCCTGTGCCCCCCGTCCCGGCGCTTGAGAATGGCTTCTTTTTCGCCGTCATTGGCAACACCTTCCAGAATCAGGTCCGCCAGGCCGGCATTACCCTTCTCTATTGTCCCCGCACTGCGGAAAAGATCGGCCGGATCCATTGACTCAAGTTCGGAAACGGGGTAGCCGCTGAGCTGTTCCATACCGGCGTTGGCATAGATACATGTATTGTTGTGAATCATCAGGATCGGATCAACCGCCGACTCGACCAGGGTCTTGTACTTTACCCGTGAGCGCCGCAGTTCCTCCTCGACACTCCTGCGGTTGCGCTCGATGAGCATGCTCCGGGCTATGACGAAGAACAACAGAACCGAAATACAGCCCACCGTCAGATAGATCATCTGCGACAGGCGGCGGGTGATCGCCCGGGTCTTTTCTTGGATGTCGTCCAGAAACACGCCGGTACCGACAACCCAGCCCCAGGGTTCGAATTTTTTTACGTAGGCGAGTTTGGGCACCACACGTTCTTCCCCGTATTTACGGTGCCATACATATTCGACGTAGCCGCTTTCCGATCGCGATGCCGCGGCAATGAACTCCATGAAAATTTTCTTGCCGCCCTCCCCCTCATAGTCACTGAGGTTGCCGCCGATAAGATCCTTGGAGTAGGGATGCATAATCAGTTGCGGCTGCATATCGGAAATCCAGAAGTAATCCCTCAACTCATCTCCGTAGCGCAGGTGTTCTATCTCGCCGATGGCCTTGGCCTGGGCTTCTGCTCTGCTCATCGTTCCGGCTCGCTCTTCCTTTTCATAGAGCTCCATTATTGACCAGGAGAGATGCACCAGTTCCTTGATCATTTCCCTCTTGTTGTCCAGGAAAGTCTCTTTGAAAAGTGGGATAATGAACAGGTAGGTGGCCCCGATCAGCGTGGCCACAGCCAGCATCGCCGGCAGGATGATACCGACGATGAATCTGAGCCAGGGCTTTGATCTTCTCCAATGGGGCATTGCTACACTATGATCGTACCAATGGGTGGACTGTGGGAGACGCAGTGGCAGCGGCCTAGATGAACATCTGCGGCTGCGGTGCCGCACCCATCATTTTCATTTTCTGGTGGTAGCTCGCCAGGCAATTGCGCTCCGCCCCGTTGATCTGCACCTCGAACACTTCGGGTCGGGCTGCGAGCACATGGAACAAGGCATCCACGATGGCTGGATCGAAGTGGGAACCTGCTTCCTGGTGAAGATTGACGATGACGTCCTCGAGTTTCATTTTGGCGAAATAGGTGCGTCCCGCCAGCATCGTCTCAACGGCGTCGCAGAGCGTCAGAATCCTGGCACCAAGAGGAATGGCCCTGCCCTTTAACCCGTCAGGGTAGCCGCTGCCGTCGAATCGTTCATGATGATGCAGAATGAGCGGTACCACATCATTGAGGAAATTGAGAGGTGTGGCGATGCGGGCGCCGATTTCCGGATGCAGCTTGACGATGTCCATCTCCTTTCGCGACAGGATACCGAGCCGCTCGAGAATATCGTCGTGCATACCGATCTTGCCGATATCGTGGAGCAGGCCGCCGTGGTAGATTGTTTCTCTGTCGGTTGCGGAAAGCTTCATTTCCTCGGCCACGGCCCTGGCAAATCGCGCCACCCGGACACTGTGACCGTGGGTAGACTCATCCTTGGCCTCCAGGGCCAGGGTGAATCCTTCGACCATCTGTCTGAGGTTCTGCAACATTTTCTCATCGTAGCTGAAGGCCTTGTGCAAGGCGATGGCCCCCTGCTCGCCGAGAGCGGTGAGAATTTCTGTTTCTTCCGTGGTGAGCTTTTTGTGAGCATAGAAATAAACCGCCAGGATGCCGGAGTAGTTGCCGATGATATCGAAAAACATCCCGGTAATCGATCCCACGCTTCTCTTGCCGATGGTGTCGAGGTCGGGGATTCTTCTGTCCGTTTTGGCGTCTTCGATCCAGACGATTGGTCCCTGGCCGCTGTCAAAGATAGTTGTGAGTTCCCGGTAATTTACATTGGCGAGGCTGCGGTAAGGAAAGCCATCTGAAACCTTGGTCTCGATTTTTTCCTGCCGGCGGTCGACAATCCAGTAGATGCATCCCTTGGCGCCAAGAATCTCTTTAATATTGCGAACGATATGGCCAAGTATCTCGGCGGTATTTTCTCCGGAGTGTATGGCTTTGCTCACCTGGGAAAAGACTTTGAAAAAGTCCTTGTAATCACTGCTCATTGTGTTTCCTCATCCTGACACCATCCGAAGATCCGTTCGGGTTCAGATGATCTCGCGGTTCCTGAGTTGTTCGATTTCCGACCCACTATACCCAAGACCACTGAGAATTTCCTCATTATGCTGACCGAAACGAACCGGGCCGGAACGTATCGAACCAGGAGTCCCACTTAACTTTATTGCCACCCCCAGAGATTTCTCCTTGCTGCCATCCGACTGCTCGATCTCCACGATCATTTCACGCTCCTTGAACAGGGGATGTTCCAGCACCTCTGCAAAATCAAGAACCCTTGTGCAGCAAACGTCCAGGCCGCCCAGATGGTTCTCCCACTCCCGGCCGCTTTTGGTGCGAAAAATATTTCGCAGTTCAGCGATTATTTCCTCCCGCTTCTCTTCGTCAAACTGATGCTCAGCATACTTTTCCAGGCCGAGGGCGCGGCACAGCTGCTGCCAGAATCTGTATTCCAGCGCTCCCACCGCGATCGCCGCTCCATCGGCGGTCTCGTAGGTATTGTAGCAGCCGAAACGGTGGGACAGCAGATCGGCGGATCTTTGCGGCCAGCTGCCCGTTTTGCAGTAGAAATAGTGGGGCAGACTCAAAAAACCAAGCAAACCGTCGGTCATGGAAATGTCGACATACTGCCCCTTGCCGCTCTGATTTCTGGCCAGCAGCGCCAGCAGGATGCCGATGACCGCGTTCATACTGCCCCCGATATCGGCGATCTGGATCCCCGGGATTGAAGGCGGCCCAGCGGCCGGACCGATCAGATCCAGTATCCCGCTGGTGCCCAGGTAATTTACATCGTGACCGGCCCTGGCCGCCCACGGGCCGTCTTGCCCGTACCCGCTGATCGAGCAATAGACAATGGCGGGGAAGCGTTGGTGCATGGTCGCGAAATCGATGCCCAGACGGGCAGCGACTCCCGGCCTGAAGCCCTCGATCAGCACGTCGCACTGCGCGGCGAGTCGGAAGAAAATCTTTTTCCCCTCCTCGCTCTTGAGATTGAGGCTCAGGTGCTTCTTGTTCCGGTACAGGGTGGAAAAAAATAAATCGTCCGCCTCAAACCGCCGATCCTCGATGCTGATCACCTCGGCGCCATGATCAGCCAGCAGCATCGAACAATAGGGGCCGGGCAGCAGCCTGGAAAGATCAAGCACTCTTATGCCCGCAAGGCTTCCTGTCATTTCCGCTCCCCGGAGCTGAGCTAGAACTCAACTCCTTTTTGTGCTTTTATTCCCTGCTGCAAGGCATGCTTCACCACGGTTATGTCGGATACCGTATCGGCGATTTCGATCAGTTCCTGTGGAGCCTTGCGGCCGGTGATAATGATGGTCAATCTCTGCGGCTTGGAAATCAGGGTTTCGACTATTTTCTCCACCGGCAGAAAGCCGAGAACCGGCAGGTAGGTCAATTCGTCGAGCACCACCAGATCATAGCGGTCGCTGGCGATAACTTCTGCGGCCAGGGCAAACCCCTCCTCGGCCACCTTTCTGTCCTCGTCGAGGTTCTCCTTGTTGAAGACGAATCCCTTACCGCAGATATGCCAGTCCAGATTTTCGAGCTTTTCTGCGAAAACCCGTTCTCCATACTTACCCTGGCCCTTGATAAATTGAATCACACAGACTTTCTGATCATGGCCAAGAGCTCTGAATACGGTGCCAAGCGCCGCCGTAGTCTTGCCCTTGCCATCGCCTGTGTGGATGACAATCCTGCCTTTTCGTTTCATTTATATACAGATCCTTTTTAAATCCTTTTAAGTATCCCGCCCGTTTTTAAATGTGCCAGCAGCCTCTGCCAAAGGGCTGACACCCCTCTTCATCGGGCCACCAGTTCCGTGGTTAGTTCACATAAAAAGATTGACAAAATCTTTCGAGTGAATTTAAATCCTGCCCAATGAGAACGAGCGCTCGTTCAGTTTTGTTTTATTTACCCATATTCAACCAAAAGCGCTCATCATTTTTTCTTTTTCGGAGGAGTCGAACGACACTGTATCGAGCACCAAGATCCCGACCCTGAAAGGTTCAGACTCCATCCGGCTCTCCCCCCACCCTGACATCATCGGATGAATCGTTGAACCTGTCTACGATCGAGCGCTCGGTCAACATATGCTTCACGAAATATTGCTGCGAGTCAACCAACTGGGACCCGATTCCGGACGGAAAGTACAGAACGAGGCGTGATCAGGTTGGTTAACTGAAGATTTAGAGAACCTTGCCAAGATAGATGTGACCGGTGGTTTCGGCCTCGGGCAAACCGCTGTCCGCATAAAAGTGCTAGTATCTACTGTTTCGCCCTGCTGCAGCGCGCCACTGGGAGAGGTCGTCGCACACTCCCTTGCCTGGCGGAGTATGGTGAAACCAAACGTTGTCTTTTGCCAAGGAGGAGAGCATGAATAGTGCGTACAAGAAGGAAATACGCTACACGCTGATTTTCAGCGCCCTGTTACTTATCTGTGGCCACCTCGGCCTCCTGTTTGTCGCCTTTCCCGGCTTGCAGAATCATATGATCTTCGGATTTCCATCGCAATACATCATACCGATTGCTTTTGGCTGGCTGGTCCTGATGGTGGTTGTCGGTTTCCAGGCGAAGCTTACCAACGCCTTGGATGACGAGATCGAAGAACTCAATGCCGGTTTATCGGAAAACGTAGAATAAGGAGACTGACATGGAACATGAAAATTGGGTACTTGAAGATCCCATGCTCGGCATGATCTTTGTCGGTGCATCATTCGTATTTTTCTATCTTATCGGCTGGTATTCCCAACGGGCTGCAAAATCATCCACCGATTACTGGACCGCCGGCCGCTCCATCGGCTCAATTACCAACGGCCTCGGTATGGCCTCGAGCTATATGAGTCTGGCAACCTTCATGGGCGTCACGGCTCTGATTTTGAAACTCAAAGTGCCGTTTGTCTACATGTGGATTCAGTTCGCCCTGTCTATCCCGCTGATTACCCTCTGGTACGGCACTCCTCTGCGCCGGATGGGGGCCTTCACTCCGGCCCATTTCGTACGCGAACGATATGGTGTGCGCACTTCCTATGTCACCGTGGTGTTCATGATCCTGATCATGGTCATGTATGCCCTCGGTCAAATGATTGGTGTGGCCAAGGTGTTCGAGATGCTTTTCGGCATTAACTACAACCTGGCTCTGATCTGCGGCGGCGCCCTGATCGTTGGTTATGTCACCATCGGCGGCATGTACGGAACGTCCTACAACGCCGCTTTTCAGATGATTCTGATGGGTGTTGCCTTCGTCGTCCCGCTGGGAGCGATCATGAAAGCCATGGGCGGCACCGGCTGGTATTTCCCCCCGCTGCTCTATTCAGATATGGTTCCAGCCATGCTCGACGCGGTACCCGATTTCTTTGATATGAAATATGGGTTCAAATGGTATCTGGCCCTGATCCCCTGTTTCACCCTGGGCGCCATGGGCCTGCCCCATCTGGGCATGAGGGTCTACACCTCGTCCAACCTGAAAAGTGCGCGCGGAGCCATGGTCTGGTTTACCTTCTTCTGCGGCATCGTCTTCTGCTCCACTTACACCATGGGGTTTTCCGGAGTCTACTTTCAGGCAACCTCAGGGTCAGCCATTGCCCCTACCGATTTTGACAAGATCACCCTGATCCTCAACTCGGTCTACAATCCGGCCTGGGTACTCGCCTTTGTGATCGCCGGTGCGATCGCTGCCGGTCTGTCCACCATCAGCGCCAACCTGATGGCCATCGGGGCGATGATTGCCCAGGACATTATCGCCACTATCAAACCCAACCTGTCTGAAAAGACTATGAAGGTAATTGGTTATTTGGCCATTGCCGGCGGTGGCGCAACAAGTATTCTCATCGCCCTCAACCCGCCAGATTTTCTGGTGGTCAGTATTCTCTGGGCTTTCGGCCTGGCAGGTGTTACGGTCGCTCCACTGGTCATGCTCGGGGTCTGGTGGAAACCGGCAAACCGCTATGGAGCAACCATTGCCTGTCTGGTGTCCGGTCTCACCTATATTGTGGTGGCCCCTTACTTTTTCCCGAGTATCGTAATAGGCGGAGGGCTTGAAGCCAAGGTGGGCATGACCGGATCCCTGCTGTGCGTGCCACTGTGCTTCTTCCTGCTGACCACCGTGTCGATGATCACCAATAAGATTCCGGCACTGATGAATCGTTATGATTATCAAAAAGACCATGTCCTGATCGACAAGATTCATGGCTGGTCCGATTACAGCGAAGAGCGCTACAACTCCAGCACCGCCGGCATCATCGTAGCCGCGGTCAGCCTGTTCTTCTGCATTTATGCCGTATTGCCTGGCGGCTGGTAATCGGCTATAGTAGCATCCATTAACACCACACACCCGCTTCATGACGGTTCATGGAGCGGGTGTCTTTTCTTCACCAAACCGGCTGCAATCGCCCATGAGCTTCATTCGACTTCTGCCCCAACTGATCACCGGCCCGCCCGAACTGTTCGAATTGGCCCTGGAAGGAAAAGCGCGCCACCTGATGATGATAAGTCTGACCATCACCGGCATAACCTATGGGCTCTCAAATCTCTACGGCACGCTGCTCCACACTCCCGATCTGCCCATGCACGGGAAGTATGGTCTGATCACCCCGGCGATGTTCAGTATGTTCGGCATCTTCACCATGCTCGGCGCCATGCTCGGATTGACCATGATCTACTGGGCCGCGGCCAAGGCTTTTGGCGGTCCCGGAGGCCTCATGCTGGTAATGGATTTGATCGGTCTGGCGGGTGCTCCTTTCTGGTTTCTGGCCCCGCTCTTGAACCTGGCCCTCAATTACAACCAGCGCGATTCGGTGCCGCTTACCCTTCTCATCCCGCTGGTGCTGGTCTTTATCTGGTCCTTCAAACTGGTCCGGCAGAGTATGGTGACCGGTCAGGGGCTGTCAGAAGGCAGAGCCACACTCGCCCTGGGCTGCATGTGGATTTTCAGTATCAGTGCGGTTTATGTCTTTCTCCCCTGAGGAAGGAAGTGGTTGATCTTTTCATGCACCTGGTTGCCGATGAGAACTGGGCCATGACTATGGCCAGATTCTACAAACAACCGGCCACCACCCGGTTCCTGCTCGGCGGCGGTATCTGTGTGCGAAGCGCCTGGAGTTTCGGTACTCTACCCGGACACCGGTTAGGAGCGGTGATTGCCAATCCCAAACGCTACGGGCTCGACTTTTCTTTTGTGGCGGTCTTCACCGCCCTGGTGTTCTGCTTCTGGAAGGGAAGACAGGATGTGCTGCCCTGGGTTGTGGCCGCCGTCGTTGCGGCGCTATCGGAGTCTTTAATAGTGGGCAAATGGTACATTGTCTGTGGCGGAGTTGCCGGGGCCCTGGCAGCCGCTCTGCTGAGCCCCAGAGGAATCGGCCATGACTAGCAAAAGCGGCGACATGCTGGTCTGGCTTACCATATTCGGCGCCGCCGGCGTTACCTACAGCTTGAGAATCGGTGGTCTGCTGCTGGCCGAGAAACTGCCCAAGACTGGCAGATTCAAACGTTTCATGGATGCATTACGGAGGCTCGTCGCAGCAGTGGAAACGGTTGTCGATCGACAATAGGCCGCAGGCCGTCATCCGTTCGACTTTCCACTGCTGCGGTGAATAGGCCGTAGCGCAGCATCCTGTGTGCATGCACCGCGGCTCTCTTCCTGGATAACAAAAAGGGGCTGTTCCGATCTCTGGAACAGCCCCAAAAGTGTTTCTACACCTGTAGAATTAGCAGCCCTTGATCCCTCAGGAGCCTGAAGACTTCAATTTTTTCGTCTTGCCGTCTTTGGCCGCATTGGCATCTTCTTTCACCTGCGGGCCGGCAATGGACTGCCGGTCTACTTTGATCTGGACGTTGTCGGCAATTTCAAGGGTCAGCGCGGTATCGGTGATGCCGGTAATCTCCCCGTAAATACCTCCTTTGGTGATGACCTTGTTGCCTTTCTTCAAATCACCCAGAAACGCCTGGTGTTGTTTGGCCTGTTTCTGCTGGGGCCTGATCAACAGAAAATAAAAGACCACAAAAATTAGAATGAGCGGCAGAAAGGAAGCAAATCCCCCCGCTCCACCGCCGGCCGGTGCGGCTGCATACGCTACTGAAGTCATGAAACTACCTCCACAAAATTTATACGATTCGCAGGCCCCAATTACCAGCGGCCCGCCGGTTTCCTCAATTTATGGGCCCTACCTTAATCATTCGCCTTCGAGCCTGCCATAAAAATCGTTTCTGAAGGAGGCGAAGCAATCCTTTTCAATGGCTTCCCTGATCTCAGTCATCAGATTGACGTAATAGTGGAGATTATGAATGGTGTTAAGATGATAGGCCAGTATTTCGCGGCTGACAAAAAGATGACGGAGGTAGGCCCGTGAATAGTTCCTGCAGGTGTAGCAGCGGCAGTGCTCATCCACCGGTGCCGGGTCCTCCCGATAGCGGGAGTTCTTAATCACTACTTTGCCGTGGGAAGTGAAGAGGGTGCCGTTTCTGGCGTTACGGGTCGGCATTACGCAGTCAAACATATCGACCCCGCGCCACACTCCTTCCACCAGGTCCCCGGGTGTACCGACCCCCATCAGGTAGATCGGCTGCTCGCCGGGCAGGTGAGCCACGGTTGCCTCGGTCATGTCGTGCATCTGCTGCTTGGATTCTCCGACACTGAGACCACCGATAGCGTAACCGTCAAAACCAATTTCGATCAGTGTTTCCGCTGATTCTTTACGCAGTTCCGGAAACATACCGCCCTGGGTAATACCAAAAAGCAAATGATCCCTTTTGCGCTGGGCAGCCCGGCAGCGACGGGCCCACCGTCCGGTGAGCGCGGTGGCCTCGAGGGTCTGCTGCCGATCAGCCGGGTAGGGAATACAGGTGTCGAGACACATCATGATATCCGCACCCAGCGACTCCTGCACCCCGACCGCGTCCTCGGGACTGAGAAATTTTTTCGAGCCATCCAGGTGGGACCTGAAGGTTGCCCCTTCCTCGGTAATAGTAGCCAGCTCCTTCAGGCTGAAAATCTGGAAGCCGCCGCTGTCCGTTAGAATGGGGTGGGGCCAGTTCATGAACGAATGCAACCCGCCAAACCTCTCAATCATCTCATGTCCAGGCCTTATAAACAGATGGTAGGTGTTGCCGAGAATGATCTGGGCGCCCAGCTCCACAAGGTTCTCGACGGTTACCGCCTTGACCGTGGCCTGGGTTCCCACCGGCATGAATACAGGTGTCTGGACGATGCCGTGCCGGGTTGCAAGTTCGCCCCTGCGGGCACCGCACTCGCTTGATCTCTGATGGCTGGTGAATAGTGAGGTGGACATCATGTGTGGTCAGTTGAATTGATCAGTCAGCAAGACAATAGGCGTTCTCGATAATTTGTCATTATCTTTTGATTTCCTTGCAGATTTCATGCATACTAAAAAAGGTTAACAGGTAAATTTCTACTATTATTTCAACCTGATCTGGGATTCATTTAGACGAATCCCGAAGCCTATCCGCCGCTATGAAAACTATTCTCATCGTCGAACCGATTGTGGCAGAGCTCGAGTCACAGATGAATTTCTGCCGCCGCCGCTCCGATAACCTCACGGTCATACCGGCCCGCGATCTGGATAAAAGCCGGATGCTTTTGAAGGAAAGACAGATCGATCTCATCCTTTGCTCCACCAGTTTTCCCGACGAAGAACGCTGTCAAACCCTGGAGGCCCTGGCCCGGGAGTTCCCTTATATCCCTCGTCTGGGCATCTCCGAAGCCCCCGACCAGGACAGTGAAAACGCACAATTCGCCGGGGCCTGCGGCTGTTTTGAAAAACCGCTGAGAAACGATCTCCACCTCGAGAAGATTTATGATCTTGCCGAGGCTTCCAATGCCGGCACCATTCAGGGAATCCCGCTGCACTCTCTGCTGCAGATGCATGAAAACGACGGCCAGACCTGTACCCTGCACATTTTTTCTGCCGCAGGCGACGGCTATATTTATGTGGAGGACGGCAGTGTCATCAACGCAGAAGTGGATGAGCTCAGCGGTGAAGAAGCATTTTATCGGCTTATTTCCTGGGACGAGGTAATAATCGACATAAAATATTACAACAGAACGCAAACCCGTGAAATTTCCACCCCTTTGCTCACCATGATCATGGAGGGATTTCGCCGCAAGGATGAACGGTTGGAACTTGATCCCCAATCCATCTCCCTGGCCAGACCAAAGCAGAAGCTGCAGCAGGCTTCGATGGCGGGGATGCGGCTGGCTTTGAATATCGGACAGGTTCTAAACGTCGAATTCGAGGCCATTGTCAGTACTCTTGAATCAATTTTGGTGGGGATGATTACCGATCACGTGCTGATCATTACCACCCCCTCCCATTTTATCGTCACCGAAACCGAGATCAGGCCGGGCCAGGTGATCGTGGTGAAGTTCACCCACATGGAAAAGCTTTTCCTCTTCAGAGCCAGAGTTTCCCGGGTGCTCAACACACCCCGGAACCTGCTTTTTCTGGACTACCCCTCGGTTATCCATTTCCATGACATCCGTAAGACCGAGCGTGCTGCCGCTGCTTTCCCCTGCTCTCTGAAAACCAAAGATGGCAAGGAGTTCAACGGTATTTTCAAGGATATAAGCAGCAGCGGCGCCCTGCTCAAACTAACCCTGAAAGACAACGACAGTCTGCCTGAGATCGATATCGCCCACTGGGTATCCCTGAGCTGCTCGCTGCCTGAAATAGACGAGCAGCTGGAACTGGTAGGGCTGGTCAAGAATTTTAAGAAAGACGAACGGGGGATCCAGCTTGGCTTGGAATTCTCCACCACTTACCCCGAGCTCGAGCAATCCATCAACCGCTATCTGAAAACGGTAAAACGGGGATAGACCTGCCCTCAGTCGACCCCGGCAGCTTGTTCGATCGCCAGACGCTGCCCTTCAATACTCTCCATGAGTTTGAGCTGAACCCAGGCCCGATGCAGATTTTCTCCCTCCCGGGCTATTCTGAAATAGCGATCACCATTTAAGTGATCGGTGAAAAATCGCAATCCCAGTTCATAGGTGAGCAGCCGCACTCCATGATAGAGAAGAGTTCTCTCGGCCTGACCCAGGTTGACAACCTCGAAATAGCTGCGCAGCAACCGCTGACATATGCCTATATCAAAAGTAATGCCGCTGCGTCCCCTCTCCCCGGCGGGATTGCAGAATGATCGCAGGCAGTCTCCAAGATCCACGGCCACTAACCCATGTGACACGGTGTCCAGGTCAATGATCGATATGGCCTGACCGCTGTCTATATCGAAGAGGAAATTGTCACATTTGGGATCACCGTGAATGACGCGTCGAGGGACCTGGTTGTCCTGGGCACGTTTATCAAGAGACCAATTTTCCAGGCGCTCCTCAATCATCTTGCGGCAGTAACGAAGCTCTGATGTCAGAGCTCGGCGATGGCTGGCAATGGAGTCCAGGTAGGCGCTTTTGTAGTGCTGCAGATGGTGAAATCCGGGCAGTGGGTCAGACAAAACCGAACCATCAAAACTCTCGAGCAGCGAATGAAAACAGCCAAGCATCTTCCCTGCCTCAGATGGTTGTTCGGGGCTCATCACCCGGGGATACGAGACCGCATTATCTATGTAGCTGAGGCAGCGCCAGACCCCTCCGCTTTGATCCTCAAACCAGTTCCCGCCAGCGCCGGTCTGAACGACCGTGGGAAACCGGCATGAACGGCAACTGCCAGAATCGGTTGCCAGGCGGGCACTGAGAAAAGCGGTCACCCTGGCAACATTGCCGGCAACGCGGAGAGGGTCCGGAAAGACATCTCCATTGAGGCGCTGAACCACCAGGGACGGACGCTGCCTGAAAAGTACCAGATACGTGGCGTTTATATTGCCGTCGCCAAAGGGTTCGATGGTCTCGACCTGATCCGGATCGGGGACAAACGAGCAGATGGTTGACCACAGCCGGGAGCGGCTCGTAACCTCCCATCCTGGGGCTTCTTCAACCATATCGGGCCCTCAAGTATGCAGCGGAAAAACTCGCTTTTCAAGGCCGGCAGGGGGTGCCGGCCTGCAAGAATTTACCAGTGGTGCGCCGCCGCTGAGGGTCAGGCGGCGTCCGCTTCCCCATCCTGAACCACCTGATGCATGTGTACGTCCTGCTGTGGAAACGGTATGGAGATACCGGCCTCATCGAGGGCCAGCTTGATCTGTTCGGTCAGCACAAACTTCACCGCCCAGTAATCAGCAGTCTTGACCCAGGGCCGCACCACGAAATTCACCGAGGAGTCCGCCAATTCGGCCACCGCTACAGTGGGTGCGGGATCACTCAACACCCTGGGCTCCGCCTTGATGATGTCGGTGAAAACCTGCTCTGCTGCTTTGATATTGTCATCGTAGCCGATGCCAAACACCATGTCGATGCGTCTGGTGTCGTTGGCGGTGATATTGGTGATCGTTCCGCTGGTAATAATGCCGTTGGGGATGATTTTTCGCTGGTTGTCTGCGGTATTCATAACCGTATTGAAGATGGTGATCTCTTCCACCGCCCCGGTCTCGCCGGCGACCGTCACCCAATCGCCCACTTTGAAAGGTCTGAATAGAATGAGCATGACCCCTGCTGAAAAATTGGCCAGTGAATCTTTCAGGGCCAGACCAATGGCCAGACCCGCGGCACCCACAACGGTCAGGAACGAGGTGGTGTTTATACCCAGCTGCCCGGCAGCGGCGATTACAACCGCAGTCAACAGTGCGTAGTAAATTATATTTTTCAGAAACTTGGTTAAGGTAACGTCAACATTATTGCGATCCATCATCTTGACGAAAATTGCCGCAATCTTTTTGGCCAGCCAATTACCGATGACCAGTATCGCCAGCGCTGCGATAATTCTCAAGCCCCAGTGCAGGATTAGATCACTGGATAGCAGGTCTCCTATATTCATTTCCCTTCCTCCATTTCTCTGATTACCGGCTCAGATTTGACTCACGTGTCGAGCAGAGTGATGTCAACCGCTTCAGTGCGGTTATTGTTTTCCGGATTCTGCAGGATATCAAACTCAAATATATTACCTGGGTCGAGAAATACCACATCGTTGGCAACATTGGATTTTGAACAGTGGAAAAAAACCGTCTCGGTCTGCAGTCCGTCCTCTGTCAGAACGTGGTAGCGCATGAACCCGAAGCCTCTGTCCTGATTGTACTTGGCGGGGGTACCCCGCTGGCGGCGGGAACCTTCAGCCGACAAGGGCAGCAGGCCGGGAATCAGAAATCCAGATATATAGCTGTCGGCTGCCTCTTTCAGTTCCTGGCTGACGTTGTTGAAACCGATCACCTCGACTCGGCAGCCCATATTCTGCAGGGCGATCACCAGTCTGATAAAATCGCCGTCGCCGGTGAGCAGGATAATGCGATCGAGATTTCTGGCCTGCTGCAAAGCGTCTATGGCCAGATCCATATCAGCGTTGGCTTTGGTGGTCATAACCCCTTCATCATCGATGAAGCGTTTGACATATTTCTTGATCACCTTGAATCCGCATTGCCTGACGATATCGTGATAGTGGTAGAGCTTCAGCCGGTATTCATCGTCTTCCCTTGTTCTGGTCCGATCCTCGGCCAGGTAGGAGTTGGCCCGGAGCAGCGTGGAGTTTCCGGCATTGGCCAGTTCCACCAGCACGTCATAGCGCATCCCATAACCGCCGCACAGCCTTACATTCTCAGCATCGACGTAAATACCGGTTTTCAGCATCGCTACTCCCACTCTATCGTGGCCGGGGGCTTGGAGGAGATGTCGTAGACCACCCGGTTGACCCCCCTGACCTCGTTGATGATCCTGGTGGAGATTATTCCCAGAATCTCGTAAGGAATTTTCGACCAGTCAGCGGTCATCGCATCCCTGGAGTCGACACAGCGAATGGCTATCACGTGCTCATAGGTGCGCCCATCGCCCATGACCCCGACGGTCTGAATCGGCAGCAGCACCGCGAAAGACTGCCACACTTTACGATACCAGCCGTGTTTTTTCATCTCGTCGAGCACGATCACATCAGCCTTGCGCAGAATGTCGAGGCGTTCGCGGTTGACCTCGCCCATGATCCTGATGCCCAGTCCAGGCCCCGGGAAGGGTTGCCGGTGGATGGCCTCAGCCGGCAGCCCCAGCTCGAGACCAAGTTCCCTTACTTCGTCTTTGAAGAGCTCGCGCAGCGGTTCAATGAGATCGAGTTTCATCACCTCGGGGAGCCCTCCGACATTATGGTGGGATTTGATGGGTGCTTCGCCGCGAAAACTCACCGACTCAATCACATCCGGGTAGAGCGTCCCCTGGGCCAGATAACTGACATTGCCGATTTTGGCGGCTTCCTCTTCGAAAATTTTAATAAAGCCGAGACCGATTCTTTTTCTCTTGAAGTCAGGATCTACGACCTGGTCCAACTCCGAGAGAAAAAAATCGGTGGCATCGACACTGATCACTTTCAGTTTGCTTTTTTCCCTGAAGAATCTGAGAATGGCCTCCGATTCGCCGGTTCTCATCAAGCCGTTGTTGACGTAGATGCAGGTAAGCTGGTCGCCGATGGCCCGGTGCACGATTGCTGCTGTCACCGATGAATCGACCCCCCCGGAAAGTGCGCAGATCACCTGTTTTTCGCCAACCTGTTCACGGATCAGGGCAACCTGGGTCTCTATGAACGAATGCATGGTCCAGTCGGGTTTGCAGCCGCAGAACCCGAACACGAAATTGCGCAACACATCGACACCGATCAGGGTGTGGGCCACCTCCGGATGGAACTGCACTGCCACCAAGGGCTTGTGCCGGTGGCGCAGGGCCGCGAAAGGACTGTGGGCGCTCACACCACTGGCCTCGAAGCCATCCGGTACCACCTCCACCCGGTCGCCGTGGCTCATCCATACCTGATGATGGGTCTCGCCGGTTTCCAGACCGGCGAACAGTCCGTCGGTATTGAGTATCTCCAGTTCGGCCTTGCCGAATTCCCGTTTCTCGGCTTTTTCGACCTGCCCGCCGCTCTGCAGAATCATCAGCTGGGCGCCGTAGCAGATCCCAAGAATTGGTATCGACAGATCAAGGATGGCTGGATCCGAGTGGGGGGCTCCCTCATCATAGACAGAACAGGGCCCGCCAGAGAGGACGATCCCGGCCGGCCTCATCTCTCTTATCTTCCCGACGGTGGTCGAATAAGGATGAATCTCGCAGTAGACCTTTTGCTCCCTGATGCGCCGGGCAATGAGCTGGGTGGTCTGGGAACCGAAATCCAGAATGAGGATCATCTCGCCGATTTTCATAATTTCTCTGGTCTCAGGTTAGCGTTTCCAGGTTCGCGGGCCAATTCCCTGGCTCAGGCCATGCGGTAGTTGGGGGCCTCTTTGGTGATGATGACATCGTGTACGTGCGATTCCCTGAGGCCGGCGGCCGAGATGCGGACAAACTGAGCCTTTTGCTGCAGCTCTTCGATGGTGGCCGCGCCCACGTAGCCCATGCCGGAGCGAAGGCCGCCGAGAAGCTGGTAAATCACGTTGGCCAGCGGGCCCCGATAGGGCACTTTGCCCTCGATTCCCTCGGGCACCAGCTTCGAGGCGTTGTTGGTTTCAGCCTGAAAATAACGGTCCGATGACCCTTCAGCCATGGCTCCCAGGGACCCCATGCCGCGGTAGCCCTTGTAGGTCCGGCCCTGGTAGAGAAAGGTTTCCCCGGGAGTTTCATCGGTCCCGGCAAAGAGACTGCCGATCATAATCGTCGAGGCGCCGACGCCAATCGCCTTGGCCAGGTCGCCGGAATGTTTGATACCGCCGTCGGCGATCACCGGTATATCGTACTCTTTGGCCACCCGAACACAGTCGTGCAGGGCCGTAATTTGAGGCACGCCGACCCCGGCAACGATCCTGGTGGTGCATATCGATCCCGGACCGACCCCTACCTTGATTGCATTGGCCCCGGCCTTTATCAGGTCCTCAGCACCTTCCGCCGTGGCAATGTTGCCGGCTATTATCTGCAGGTCGGGAAAGGCACCCCGCACCGCTTCTATGGAGCTGATCACCCCGGCGGAATGGCCGTGAGCCGAGTCAAGAACCACGACATCGACTCCCGCCTTCAGCAGTTTTTCCGTATGCTCCTCAACATCCTCGCCGACCCCGATGGCAGCACCAACCAGCAGCCGGCCAAATTCGTCTTTGGCGGCGTGGGGATATTTCTTGATCTTTTCCAGGTCCTTGATGGTGATCAATCCTTTTAAAGAACCATCATCATCTACCACCAGAAGCTTTTCGATACGGTGCTCGTGAAGCAGAGCCTTGGAGTGTTCGAGGTCGATACCGACCTTGGCGGTCACCAGATTCTTGCTGGTCATCACGTCAGACACCCGCAGATCGTTGTCGGAGACGAAGCGCAGGTCGCGGTTGGTCACGATGCCCACCAGTTTGCCGCTGTCGAGCACCGGCAATCCTGAAATTTTGTAATGGGCCATAATCTGCTGAACCTCGGCCACCGATTGATCCTGCCTGACGACGATGGGGTCTATGATCATGCCAGATTCCGACTTCTTCACCCGTTCCACCTCGAGCACCTGCCGGTCGATGCCCATATTCTTGTGCACGATGCCGATCCCGCCTTCCCTGGCCATGGTTATTGCCGCAGCCGATTCGGTTACCGTATCCATGGCGGCGCTGATCAGCGGAGTATTCAATTGGATTGTGCTGGTCAGGCGGGTTGCGAGGGAAACCTCACTTGGCAATACCTTGGATGCCGACGGTTTAAGCAGCAGATCATCAAAAGTTAGTGCCATTTCGATCTTATCTGGTAACATAGGTAACTCCTTTTACCGGTAATATGTCACAAGCTACTGAAAAAACTAGAGATTGTTAGAAATCCCCGAGAAACGCTGCCTTAGTTTAAATGCCTCTAAAGAAAAATTCCAGCGTTTTAGATTATGAGTGTATTTTCCGCTCATCCGATGATAAGCAGCCGGGCAGCCCGAATCTGACATGC
>JARRLH010000005.1:1182-27837 GCA_037387205.1 Desulfofustis sp. | reverse complement strand
CCTTACGGCGATCTGACCAGACAGATCGTGCAGCGCTTTGCCTCCTACGAAGATATCGAACGACACTCGTGCACCATCGAAGAGCGCGAGGAATATGAACCAATCGTCGACATGGGCGGAGTCATCTACGCCGGCGTCGACTATGGAAAAGTCCTCAGGCAGGCCGAGAAGGAGGCGGACATAATAATTTGGGATGGCGGCAACAACGATACGCCGTTTTTCAAACCCGATGTCCACGTGGTGGTGCTCGATCCCCACCGGGTCGGGCACGAAACCTCCTTCCACCCCGGTGAAACCAACCTGCTGATGGCCGATGTCGCCCTGATCAACAAGGTGGACAGCGCCGCCCCGGAGGACGTGGCCACCCTGAAAAAAACTATCGGCCAGCACAACCCCGGGGCCCGCATCGTACTGGCCGACTCCGAGGTAACGGTGGAAGACGGCGAGCGCCTCACGAACAAACGGGTCCTGGTCGTCGAGGACGGCCCCACCGTTACCCACGGCGGCATGAAATTCGGGGCCGGGGTCATCGCCGCCAGGCGCGGCGGTGCGGCGGAGCTGGTGGATCCGCGTCAATTTCTGGTGGGGACGCTTAAATCAACCTTTGCGACGTACCCGGACATCGGCCGGGTGCTGCCGGCCATGGGCTACGGCGAGCAGCAGGTCAGAGATCTGGAAGCGACCATCAACGGCTGTGACTGTGACCTGGTCGTCTCGGCGACCCCCATTGATCTGGCCCGCCTGGTGACCATCGACAAGGAAATATTGCGGGTCCGCTACAACTATCGCGACCACGGCGAACCCACCCTGGGCGCTATCGTCAGGGAGCTGCTCGACGTATGAGCAAGCGCGCCATTTGCAAAACGATCTTTTCAGCCAAATTCTGCGTTATGCTCAAAATTTTATCCTTGGAATATCAATCATATGCCTGTGGTAAAATTTCTCGCATGGTTTGATTTTGAACGACAATCTTAGTTTTGCACAGGGCTCAATCATTAACTTTTTGGAATGTAATGCAGGATCCATGTCAGAAGAACACACCACCATTACTCTCCCGCCGCCTCGATTCGACAGCGCCTATTCAATCGAAAAGGCCCTGCTCAACCGCCGCTCGGTACGGCGATATCTGCCTCGAGCGCTCTCCCGGGAGGAACTGGCCCAACTGCTCTGGGCCTGCCAGGGAATAAGCAGGGTACAGAGTTGGCAGGTGGGCCGCAGGAATATGCAGACCAGCTACCGCACCGCCCCGTCGGCGGGGGCGCTCTATCCGCTTGAACTGTACGTGATGGTGACGCGTGTCGAGAAAACGGAACCCGGCCTCTATCACTATCTCCCCGGTCCTGGTAAAGAGGACCATGCCATCGAACTACTGCAGGCAGGCGAACGCTCCGCGGACCTGGCCGAGGCGGCGCTGGGGCAGCGTTTCATCACCGAGGCCGCGGCGAACCTCATCATTGGCGGCGTGGTTGGGCGGATGGCCGTCAAGTACGGGCGCAGGGCGAGGCTCTACGTCGTTCTGGAGGTGGGACATGCCGCCCAGAACCTCTGTCTGCAGGCCCCGAGTCTGGGAATTGGCGTGGTGCCGATCGGGGCTTTTTCCGACGCGGAAGTCCGCCGCTTTGTCGGTGAGGAGGTGGAGCCCTTCTATATCCTGAGCGTCGGGAAGATCGGCTAGGTTCCTGGAGTCAATTCATGGAATCGTTCTACTCGCTGGCCGCGGACGCCATCCTGGTCATCCATCTCGCCTTTGTTGTCTTTGTCGTGGGCGGGCAGGCCCTGGTGATTATCGGCTGCTTCCTTGACTGGCGCTGGGTGCGTAACCTCACCTTCCGGGTCTGCCATCTCCTGGCCATTGTCCTGGTCGTGGCCCAGGCCTGGCTCAATCAGTATTGCCCGCTGACCATCTGGGAGAGCAACCTCAGACGGGCGGCGGGAGAGCAGGCTTATCAGGGGACCTTCGTCCAGGAGTGGATCGGCAGGCTGATCTACTACGAGGCTCCCCTGTGGGTTTTCGCCATAGTCTATTCATTGTTCGGCGCCCTGGTTCTTTTGAGCTGGATCTGGGTCCGTCCCGGAAGGATGTAAACAGAACTGTCTCCATCATCAAAAATCGAGCCTGAGGCTCACGAGTCGAGCTGGGCAGATGTAGCACTACTACCCTGTTGTATTGACTCCCCGGACAACGCTTTCAATTGTATTTTGTAGAGCATCAATCAGTACTGGGTGATGCACAATTCAAGCACAGGGGGGGCACCATGAAAGAACAATTGAATTACGAGATTTTTCTGAAAGTCGCCAATGCCATCTCTCACTCCAAAGAACCCGAAGAAGTAGCCTTGATGACGGTTGAAGGGATTAAGACCGCCCTGGACATCAAAGGCTGCGCCCTGTTTCTGCTTAACAAGAAGACCGACGAACTCAGCGTGGCCGCTTCTTACGGGCTCAGTGACGAGTATCTCAACAAGGGGCCTTTGAGCGCTCTGCAGTCCATTGCCGAGACCCTGCAGGAAGGTCCGGTGGCCATCAACGATGCCGCCAACGACGCCAGGCTGCAGTACCCTGAAGCAGCCCGGAAGGAGGGAATCGCCTCGATTTTATCAGTGCCGAATCAGGTCAATCAGTCCACCATGGGGGCGCTGCGCGTCTACACCTCCGAGCCGCGGGAGTTTACCTTGAATGACATAAACTTCGTCTATGCCCTGGCCCAGATCTCCGGCATGTCCATTCGGCTGGCCAGATATTCGAAGGGACTGCTGGCCAGTATCGATGTCTTAAGAGATATGCGGGAGGCAGAGACCCGGAGAAAAACCAGAATGACGCCCTTTGAAGGGGTGCCGGTGAGTTTTTCGCCCGAAGAGTCGAAAATGCAGTACGAGACGAGCTGACCCCGTCCCGGCCCTGAACAGGCCTCAGCCGGAAGACCATCCGCTTGCCCTTCGGAAGTGATCGAATTCCTGCGCGCTGCCGCGCCGCCCGCCTGGGATGAAGAGCATTGATTGCGCTCGGTGCAGCGGAGAACGGTTTTTCTTCAAGACAGCTGCTGCCTAGAGGATTCGTCTGGCGTTGCGGTCCAGAAGCTGCGCCAATTTTGGGGCCGGATCAGCGAATTTGCACAGGAAGATAATGGCCGCGATAATATACGGTTTATAGCTCGCCTCCCGGTACAACGGGTCGCGATAACGGTCGAATACAGAGGCCTCCACCTCGCCCTGCTCACAGCTGACGCCGGTTATATCGGCCGGCAGACAGTGCATGTAGAGCGCTTTCCCGTTCCTGGTCAGCTTCATCAACGATTCATCGCATTCCCAGTCCTGGTGGCGGGCATTCTGGGCCAGGAGTTCTTTCTCCAGAGCGGCGATCCCCTCCATGTCGTTCTGGGCATAGAGTTCCGTACGCTCCTCCATGGCCTTGAACGGCGCCCAGCTTTTGGGGTAGACGATATCGGCGTCCGCGAAGGCTTCCCGCATCGAATCGGTTCTGGTAAACGAGCCGCCGCTGGCTTCGGCATTGCGCAGCGCCACTTCCTCGACTTCGGGCATTATGGAATAGCCTTCGGGATGACTCAGGACCACATCCATCCCGAAGCGGGTCATCAGCCCGACGATGCCCTGGGGCACCGACAGCGGTTTTCCATAGGAGGGAGAGTAGGCCCAGGACATGGCGATCTTTTTGCCTCTGAGATTTTTCAGGCCGCCAAACTCATCGATCAGATGCAGGGCATCGGCCATTGACTGGGTGGGGTGATCGATATCACACTGGAGATTAACCAGGGTTGGCCGCTGCTCGAGAATAGAGGCTTCATAGCCCTGCTGAACGGCCTCGGCCACCTGGCGCATATAGGTGTTGCCCTTACCGATATACATGTCGTCGCGGATGCCGATAACATCGGCCATGAAGGATATCATGTTGGCCGTCTCGCGCACGGTCTCGCCATGGGCGATCTGCGATTTTCCCTCGTCCAGGTCCTGGATGGCGAGTCCCAGCAGATTGGCCGCACTCGAAAAGCTGAAGCGGGTCCTGGTGGAATTGTCGCGAAACAGGGAGACCGCCAGGCCGCTGTCGAAGGCTTTACATGATATATTCTCTTGGCGCAGGGCCCGCAGAACCTGGGCCGTTTCGAAAACAGCCTTGATCTGCTCGCCATCATGATCCCAGGTGAGCAGAAAATCATTGTTGAAGATACCGGCCGTATTGCAGGCAGCGAGTTTTTCCAGCTGCTTCTTAATCTGTTCTGTTTCGCTCATTGTTCTCCCATCCTTGCAAAACTAAAATCTGTTGGTTGTAATGTCGCTGGCTAGTGAACGCCAGGGTGCGGTTTCCAGCAGTATGGGTGTTCGCCGACTGCCTAAAGTACGCCGACCCGGCTGTTAAAATCGATGATCAGCCGATCGATCTCATCGACCTGCTCAAACATGTCGTACCAGTAGGCGTCGTGGTTGGCCCACTGCTCGTTGAGCTCTTCGACTTCACGCCCCTGCTGCTCTATCCAGGTGTAATACTTGAGGTTGTGCAGCGCCTTTTTCTCGTAATATCTGAGTTCCTTGGTGTGATCCATGGTGATCGAGCGGATCAGCTCGATATCGCGCTGCGCCTGGGGCTCATTGTAAACGCCGCGCTCCTGCTCCAGTTCTCCGAGCCGGGAGCCGTAGAGCTGCATGGAATCGGTGGCTATGGAAACCACGATATCCTGGTCGCCGAGTTCGTAATATTTGGCGAATTTTATGGCGGCCGCCATGTTGCCTATCCCCGAAATGCCGAGCAGATCCAGCTGGCTGACCAGCTCGCCGTCGACACCGCTGCTCAGCAGCGCCTGCCTGCCGACCGGCTCGTTGAAGAGCCGCAATACCCGCATGGGCACTTCATCGTCGACAGCGACGACCATATCGGTATCTTTGCAGTCGTGCACCCAGGGCACATGCTTGTCGCCGATGCCCTCTATACGGTGGCCCCCGAACCCGTTCATCAACAAGGTCGGGCATTGCAGAGCCTCGGCCACGACCAGCTTCGAGCCTGGAAACGTGCGCTTGAGATAATAGCCCGCACCGAGGGTGCCTCCCGATCCCGATGACGACACATAGCCGGCAAACCGGCGGCCGTCCGCCAGATAGTCCTGCAGCAGGGTGGCAACGGCGTGACCGGTAACCGTATAGTGCCACAGCGGGTTGCCCATTTCGTCGAACTGATTGAAAATTCTGAGATCTTCACCGCTGTTTCTGAGCTCCCAGCATTTATCGAAAATCTCCTTTACATTTGATTCGCAGCCGGGCGTGGCGATTACTTCGCCGGCAATCGACTGCAGCCACTCAAAGCGTTCACGCGACATCTCTTCGGGCAGAATGGCGACGGCATTGCAGGCCAGCAGGGCCGATATGTAGGCTCCGCCCCGGCAGTAATTGCCGGTGGACGGCCAGACCGCTTTGGTCTGCTGCGGATCAAACTGGCCGGTCACCAGGGCGGGAACCAGGCAACCGAAGGTGGCACCGACCTTGTGGGCGCCGGTGGGGAACCAGCGGCCGGCAAGCATGATGATCGTCGCCCTGCAGCCGGTGAGCTGCGGCGGCAGCACGATGTGGTTCACCCCGCCGAAAAGCCCGCCGTGGTCCTGCGGCTCGTTGTGCCAGCTTATGCGGTAGAGATTGGCCGAGTGCAGATCCCAGAGTCCGATGGTGCGCAGCTGCTCCTTGATCGACTGGGGAATTTCAGCCGGGTTTTTCATCATTGAAAAGGTAGGCAGGGTAATGTTCTTAGCCCGGCAGTAGTCGATGTTTTTCTCCAGCGTGTCGGAGTGAATTGTCAGGTCTATCACGGATCCATCCTTTTTCTATTCTATATCTTCAACAGTATCGATGCAGTGCTCCGGCACCTCGAGGCCGAGCGCCGCGGAGCCAGTGTCCTTGAGGCCATTTCCGGTGGCCAGAACAACCACCACCGACTCGGGCTCCAGCCCAGGAGCCACAGTTTTCAAACCGGCATAGGCCGCCGCCCCGGCCGGTTCGGTAAACAGTCCGGCGGTGCGGGAAAGCTCGGACTGGGCCTCAATGATCTCCCGGTCCGACACCGTCATCATCTGGCCGCCATAACTCTTCAGCATGGACAGGGCATGGGCGCCGTTGCGCGGCACATCCACGCAGATGGAGTCGGCCACCGTGGAAGTGGGGATATTCTCAAACACTCCGGAGCGAAAGGCGCGGCACAGCGCGTCCGAAGTTTCGGCCTGGACGCCCACGATCTTAGGCACCTCGTCGATGTAGCCGAGCTGCACCAGATCTCTGAACCCCTTGTAGACGCCCGCCAGAATGCAGCCGTCGCCGACCGAGACAAATACCACGTCCGGCGCCCGGCCCAGCTGCCCGAACAGTTCCAGGGAGACGGTCTTCTTGCCCTCTATGGTCAGCGGGTTGTAGGCCGTGTTCCGGTTCATGCCGCCTTTCCTGCCGGTATAGTCCAGGGACAGATCGTAGGCCTTGTCGTAGTTGCCGTTCACCCTGAATACCCGGGCGCCGTACTGCAGGGCCTGCACGAGTTTAGCCGGAGGAGCCGACTCGGGCAGAAAAAGGTTGATATGCTGTCCGGCCGCGGCGCCGATGCCGGCCATCGAAGAGCCTGCATTGCCGGTCGAGGCCAGGGTGATCTCCTTGATACCGAACTTGTTCGCCGCCGCCGAGACCAGAAACGAAGCCCGGTCCTTGAACGAAGAGGTGGGGTTGGCGCCGTCATCCTTGATGAACAATTGTCTCAATCCGGTGAGATCACGCAGTCTGCGCGGCTCCCACAGCGGGGTGTTGCCCACCGGCATGGGTGGAAAATACTCGGGTTCGATCGGCAGCAGCTCACCAATGTTGAACCGGCCGCCGGCTGAGCCGTGCAGCTCCACCTCCAGGATCCCGTGCAGGGGCTGATCGGCCTGCTGGGCCGGCGCACACTGCGGGCAGACCGTATACTCAGGCCGGATTTCGTAAGCTGCACTGCAGATGGTGCAGCGGTAGGTATAATCGATCAACGGTTCATCCCCGCCTTCTTGGCTCACAAGATTGGCGAGCTGGAAGCTGGATCACGTGCCTTCTGGCAAAAGAGCAATAGCTGAAAAAGGAAGCAGACCTGACCATAGGGGGCAGGCCTGCATTATTAGACTGACAGGATCGAGCTACGCACTCTTTGTCCCAGGCTTCGCCGGGAAGTAACGCCATGCGTTAACTTGCGACCCGTTACTGTGCTGCGTCAATGGCACTCAGCATCGCATCCAGCATCTCCGTTCCTTCACTTCCGAGTTTCTCATCAATGAGTTTACGCACAGCCGGTTGGGCTGCTGCCGCAAATTTCTTCAACTCATCGGGAGAAACGACATTGACCTCCATGCCATTGGCAAGCGCCGGCAGGCCTTTCTCCGATGCCTCTATAACTCGTGAAACCCCGCGGCCGGCCTCGGTTGCCACCTCGGATGCCCAGTCAATAAGGTCACGGTGCTCTGCCGACAGGCCGTTGTAAAAATCCTTATTCATCGTCCAGATGTATGGGGTTATGACATGGTTGGTAATCGACAGGTATTTCTGGACTTCATTGAACTTGGCGAAGGCAATGATCGGAATAGGATTCATCTGACCGTCTGCGACACCGGTTTGCAGTGCGGTGTAAACCTCGGCCCAGGGTAAAGGAGTAGGTTTACCACCCAAAGAACTTACCATAGCCTGGTGAGTAGGCAGGGTCATAGTACGGATTCTGAGCCCCTCCATATCCTCGACACTGGTGATCGGACGCTTGGAGTTCGTAAAGGCAAAAAAACCACCAGAATCGATCAGGCCCAGCACTTTCAGACCAGTCTTCTTCTCTAGATCTGCAGAGAATTTCATACCGAATTCACTGCGTTGATCGATGACCCGATTGGCTACCGCAATATTCGGAAAGGCAAAGGGAATATCGAATACGCCGACGAGAGGATAGTGCTGGGCGATACCGCCTGCCGAAGAGATCGCCGACTCAACGATACCTTCACGAACCTGCTGGATGACCTCGTTGTCTTTTCCGAGTTGTCCATTGGGGAACAGTTTGACCTCGATCGCTCCGCCGCTGGCGCTTTCCACCAGCGACTTGAAGATCGTCGTCATCGCCCCGGAGTGACTTTCAAATGCTCCTTCCGGATTAAGGTGCGCAACACGTATAGTCACATCAGCGGCAAAAGCTGTACCTGATATCATAACGGCCACTGTGACTGCTACCATTAATTGGATGATTTTGTTGAAGTTTTTCATGAAGAACCTCCCCCATAAAGTGGTTGTTTTGAATGATAATCCATCGACATCTACAACCCGAGAAGTCGAGGAATGGCCAGAGTCATGTTCTCCCAATATGCAACGATAAATAGGATAACGGTTTCTGCAAGTAAGAAAGGCCACAGGGATTTTGTTATGGCTTCGACTTTGGTTTTGGTTACTGACGCCAGGACGAAGAGGCAGGCCCCCACGGGAGGCGTCATCAATGAAATATTCAGTGCCAGAATAATCATGATACCGGCATGCACCGGGTCCATCCCTATTTTCATGGTCAACGGCGCCAGCACCGGAGCCAGGATGATCAGCGTGGCATTGATATCCATGAAAAGACCGATAAACAGTAAGAGCCCAATAATCATCGCAATGATGACCTTGGGGTTATCTGAGAGGGCCAGAAAACCTGCTGCTATCAGCTGAGGAATCTGGTTAAAGGTCATCCACCAGCCTAAGATCGAAGCGGAAGCGATAATCAGGAAGATTACCCCGGTAATGCGGGTGGTGCGAACCAGCATCTCGTAGAGATCTCTCATCGTAATGCCGCGGTACACGAGACCGCCAACCACCAGCGCATAAAAAACCGCAATCGATGCCGCTTCGGTGGGGGTTGCGATCCCGAATAATATGGACCCCAGGATAAATACAGGCAATACCAGAGCGAGGAAGCTCTTTCTGAAGGCAATAAAAATACTTCGCAGGCTCGGTCTTTTATCTGCCTTGGGTAGATTCAACCTCCTGCCCAACGCAGCGATTACCGCCATACAAATCAAACAGATCAATAATCCGGGTATTATTCCCGCCGCAAACAACCCGGCAATAGAAACCCCCATGATAGACCCGTAAATAACCATCAGCGTCGATGGAGGTATGGTCGGCCCAATGATGGAGCCAGCTGCGGTCACCGCGCAGGCGAATGGTTTGGTATACCCCTGTTTGACCATAGCCGGTACCAGGGTGTTGCCGAAAGCTGCCGCATCAGCAGTTGCCGCTCCGGTTATTCCTGCAAACATAACCGATGCCACCATATTGGAATGTGCCATGCCGCCGCGCAACCACCCCACCAGGGAATCGGCAAATTCAACGAGGTGAGTGGTGATGCCGGAACGATTCATGATCTCACCCGCAAGAATGAAAAAAGGCATGGCAAGAAAAGGAAACAGGTCCAGCCCGGCAAACATTCGATCCGGCGCCATGGCCAGAAACCGCCCCCCGCCCATATCGAAGATACCGACCATACCGGCGATGCCGAGCACGAAACCAACCGGCATGCCCAGTACGAGAAGCCCAAAGAAGATAGCGGCTACCATAAACATTTGTTAGTTCTCCATCCGATTTGCGCCGATAACATCGTCGACCGTAAAAAAATCGTGAATAGCGACCAGTACCAACTGAATACATGCCATTGCAGCGGCAAGCGGAACCCCCATGAAAGGATAGGCCTTGGGAATCGCCTCAATCATGGTATAACGGCTGAATCCACGCTCGACCAAACCAAGCCCGTACAAAAAAATGAGCGCAAAAAACACCAGCGCGATCAGATCAAATATCACCGCAAGCCCTTTGCGCACCGACGGCGGAAAGCGCTCGAACAGCACCAACACGCCAATATGCTCGCGGTGACTGATACCACTGGAAACAGCCAGCAGAGCCATCCAGATCATCAGGTAACGTGCCAGCTCTTCAGTGAAAGTTGCCTGAAATGGCAGGACATAGCGGGCCAGCACCCCTAACCAGACATCCAGCACAAGCAGCGCCAGCAATAGGACACAAAATCGTTCCACTACCCAGTTAAGACGCCTGCTGGCCTTGATCGCTTTAGTTGAAATTCCAGATGCTTCCATAGCTGGCATTAAAGTGTTGTCAACAATTACTGTCAACAACTTTATTTAACTTGTTGATCGTGCGGCTTGGGGATGCCAGCACTGCTTCATAGGGGTACAGCGAATTTCTAGTGTGATGTGAGACCTGTAAGAAATTATGAGTACGATGACATACGACCCGAGGCACATTCTAACAAAATACTCACCCAATTGCCTGCGACAATGCAGCTTTATATGATAATATGCATCAGCAGTGACATGAAAGTAAACAATTACTCAAATAATTGCGAACTATCTGTACATTTTTTGAGACATTTTGTACTCTAATTGTCAATCAGTCATTATAGAGAACCGGTTAAGCTATGTCGATAACAGCACATGTAGAAATAGATAGGGTTTGCAAAGCAATTTTTCAGGCAATTTTCGAAAGGCGATTAGAGCCCAACACTCGATTGATTGAAAATGAACTGGCGAAAGCTTTGTCATCAAGCCGGTCCAATGTCAGACAAGCACTGTTAGTGCTGGAACAGAGAAATTTAGTTCAGATTATTCCCAATAAGGGGGCAGTCATTGCCGAACCTTCACAACAAGATGCTGCTGAAGTGTTCGCCGCCCGTCTCTGCATTGAATCAAAAATCCTTGATATCGTAATTGAAAAGATAAAAGCTAAAGATTTAAGAAAACTTAGGTCCCATCTTAAAAAAGAAAAACAAGCCCGGGAAGAACAGCAGCGTCATACCCTTATTTATCTGACCGGAAAGTTCCATTTATTGCTCGCTGAGATAGCTGCAAACCAGGTCTTTATCGACTTTCTAAATCAGTTGATTGCCCGCAGTTCACTGATCTTGGAGAAATACGAAATTCAAGGCAAAAATAATTGTGCAGACGAGGACCATTCGAAACTCGTACAACTTATTGCCGAGGGTGACCGAAAAAAAGCCCTGGCGCTGCTCACTAATCACCTAGAATCTATCGAACAAAATCTTAATTTCAAGCCAAGCATTAAGCCTGATGATCTGCAAGATGTGTTTGCCTCAATGAACCTCTCCTAAGGTGAAAATCAACCGCTGTAGGGATGATGCTCCAGCCAGTGGCGGGCAATGTCGATACGTCGGCAGCACCACACATCATCATGCGACAAGACATAGTCCAGAAATCGCTCCAGCGCTTTGATTCTGCCGCCTTTGCCAACGAGACGGCAATGCAGACCGACCGACATCATTCGCGGTATTTCTTCTCCTTCTTCATACAACGCATCAAAAGAATCCTTTAAATAGGTGAAATACTGATCACCGCAATTAAACCCCTGACAAGTGGCAAAACGCATATCGTTGACATCGAGCGTATAAGGCACCACCAGATGGGGCTTGTCCCCCACTTTAGTCCAGAAGGGGAGATCGTCATTATAATCGTCAGCATCATAGAGAAAGCCGCCATGCTCGACCACCAGGGCTCGGGTGTTAACTGACGTTCTGCCGGTGTACCATCCCAGGGGTGCTTCACCTGTCAATCTGCTGATTATTTCAACTGCTTTTTCCAGATGTTCTCGTTCGATATCCACCGGGACATCTTTATAGTCAATCCAGCGATATCCGTGTGCACATATTTCATAGCCGGCTGCCATCGCCGCCTCGGCAACCGACGGATTTCTTTCCAGTGCCATGGCCACCGCAAACATGGTCAGCGGGATTCCTTTTTTCTGAAAGAGCCTGAACAGTCGCCAGACACCAACTCGGCTTCCGTATTCATAGAGCGACTCCATACTCATATGACGTTGATTCTTAAACGGCACTGCACCTATTATTTCCGACAGCAAGCTCTCAGAAGCCTCATCACCATGAAGAATGCAGTTTTCTCCACCCTCTTCATAATTGAGAACAAATTGAACAGCTAACCGTGCGCCGCCAGGCCAGTTTGCCTGTGGAGGATTTGGGCCATATCCTATCAGATCCCGCGGATATACTGCCGATGGATTCACAGTTAATGCCTCCGGATGTGCAGGTTTAATAAATGGCTCAGGTGGTTGCCTAATATTTCAAAATTCTTGTTTCAGACTCATTGAAGAATATTTCATCACAATTGTTTTCTGGACCACCTCGGTCAATTACCAGAAAATCTTGCTCCTCGTCTAAACTGATCAGGGGAAAATGCCAGACTCCCCGAGCATAGTTAACCCCCTGCAGGCCATTTGTTATAAAAGCCGACAGATCTTCAGGACCTACAGATGTGCCCGAAGGCGCCACCACTACTAAAAATTTTTTCTTCTGCAATGAAATAAAGGCCTGACTTCCCAGCGGATGACGCTCCAACATGTGGATGGCGATCGGAAGTGGGCGCGGCTTACTGCGGAATATATTAATCAGAGGACGCCCTCCTGAACCAAGCACATCCACAGTGGCCAAATCATTATAACGAATTGCATAACCATCGTTGATAGCTATGGTCTCGACCGTTGCATCTGTTTCGATTACATCCCCAAAAGGTTCAAACTCTTCGCGCTTAAGCGGCCTTGCCAGTAATTCATTCATTATCTGCCCCGACTTTTCCTGACATTCATCCAGTTTTTGGTTGACGGCTGTTCCCTCTGCACTGCTTGAGGCCAGGGGCGTTCACTGCAGGTCCTTATGAACTGCAGATCAATCGGGAAGGATATGAGTGCCCGTTTCCCCTTTAATTGCCGGAAGGGCCTCATTCAGGTGGCCAATAATTGCCCGCCTGCCCCCACCGTCGATAAACTTTATTACCGCCTCGATTTTTGGCCCCATGCTGCCTGCGGGAAAATGCCCTTCTTCCAGGTACCTTCTCATTTGCGAAACACTCACCGTGTCCAGTTCCTGCTGGTCTGCTCTGCCGAAATTTATCGCCACTCGTGAGACTGCAGTCAGGATTATCATCTCTTCTATTCCAAGGACGTTGGCCATATGTGCGGTGGTCAAATCTTTATCAATGACTGCTTCCACGCCTTTACGAACGCCTCTTGCATCGCGAACAACCGGCACCCCCCCGCCTCCTCCGGCGATCACCACAGTTCCCCTGGAAGCCAGCACTTCCACCAGGGATATATCACAAATATGTTTGGGCCTGGGTGAGCCGACAACCATGCGCCAGCCGCGACCGGCATCTTCACGCATGGTCCAGCCGAGCGTTTCAGCCAACTGATTTGCTTCTTTTTCGGAATAAAAATAGCCGACGGGTTTGGTCGGATTCGAGAAACTGGGATCGTCAGGATCAACTTCCACCTGGGTTACCAAACCAACTACATGCCGCTGATTACCAACTTCACGCAAAGCATTCTCAAATGCCTGAACCAGGAGATAGGCGGTGACCCCTTGGGTATTGGCAACGCATATATCCAGGGACATGGGCGCTACCTTGTCACGCGACAAAGCCTGACGCATGAGTACCTTCCCAACCCCGGGCCCGTTGCCGTGAGTAATGATCAATTCATTCACACCCTCCAGAATTGGTAATAATACCCTGGCAGTTTCACCGGCAATGGCAACCTGCTCTTCAGACGTACCTCGAATGCCGCTGGGATGTATCGCGTTGCCCCCGATTGCCACTATTAAACGATCGGGGATCGCTCTTGGTAAGGTCATTGAAAAACTCCCCTGGGAGCTGTGACAACAATTATTTAGTCAGGAAGACTCATACAACGACTGCCGAAGTATCGTTGTCTAAATTCCGCAAATATTTGCCAGTAGAGACATGCGCAGCGGTATCGAAAATCCGATAGCTTTGAAATACACCTGGTGAGCTGTGTTATCGATAGCAAAGTCGAATTCGCCTGCATTTCTGGGCAAAGAATGAGAGATGCCGACTGTTCTCCCAGTCTTTTCTTGGATTCTTTCTAGTCCTTCGGCGGTAAAATAATACTCTGCCATCTTCTTTAAAAAGTCATCGCGTCCCGGATCCCCCTTCTTAACTGAACAACCGGGTAGATAGACATAATCTACGCCCTCATCAACGATCAACTCCTCCTGCTCACTGAGAGTCAGATCGTTGACCTCGGTGAAATTCGCCTTCATGGCAATGAGTTTATCACGCACCACCTGCGGCGTTTCCAGTCCAGTGGTTCCGGAATATATTACCCTGGCGCCCATCTTGGCCAAGCCAAGGCCGAACGACTGTCCCGACCGTGCTCGGGACAGATCGGGGGTGGCGATCATGACCGTCATTGTGGTGAAATCGCCTCCGAGCGCCCGATACACGGCGTACATGTCCAGCAGCCCCTGAGTTGGGTGAGTGACATCACCGTAGCCGCCGCTGATAATCGGAGCAGAGTCAGCGCCCAGCTCCGCGATAACATCAATTACGCCCTCATCCGGATGCCGAAGAACGATAACATTTGCATATTGGGAGGTTACCCTGAGAGAGTCATACAAAGACTCGCCCTTGGCCGCGGATGAACTGACAAGTGGGTTGGACTCTGTAATAACGTCGCCGCCGAGCCTGTGCATCGCGGTTTCCATACTGAACCTGGTGCGGGTACTCGGCTGGAAAAACTGCAGGCACATCACCTTTCCCTGAAGCAAGGGAATGCGGCTCCGCCAGAATGGCTCCATCATCAGTGCCGTTTTAAAAACATTCTCCAGTTCTTCCGTTGAAAGATCGTCAATGAAGGTGAAGTGGCGCCCTTTTATACCGGTTTTTTCAACCTGGGCATAAATATCCATCGGTGCGAAGTCATTTGTCAAAGCCATAACTGTATCTCCTCAGCATTAGAAGAAAGGGGGTAAACTAGATTATCGCGTCGCGGTTCATATCCTTGCTGTAGATGTACCAGAAAGGTTCGCGTCCGGTAGTATAGGTGCCCTGTTGGGTGAATGGTCCAAACCAGATAAAGTCTTCCTTTTTGACCTGCAGCCAGTCCTCTCCCAGTAGATACATTCCCTGTCCCCCGAGAATGTAGGCACCATGCTCCTGGACGTGTGTTTCCACAAATGGATGCGACCCATCCGGGAGAAACTTCAGGGTGTGCATGTTCATGTCAAAGGCCGGATCATTGGGCAGCAGGTCACGCAGGAATACGTTCGCCATCTCATCATAGATGACCTCTTCAATGTCGTTTATATCACCGAACACAGCCCACGGCCGCAAGTCTTCCAGGGGAACGAACCGCTGTTTATAAAGAAGAATGCGCACCGGCTTTGCCGAAGTATTGTCGAATAAGATGCCGGACTCGGGAGGAGCGAATGCATAGCCGCCGGGAGCAAGAGTCTCTGTCTGATCTTTGATGGTAACCGTCAGACTGCCGTCGCCATCCATGACAAAAAGAAAAGACTCGAGTCCGTCTTCATCGACAAAAGGCCGGGTGGTTTTACCGCCAGGCTCAACGGTACCGACGTATTGAACAAAACTGGCACCATGTTTAGGGGAGGCGATTATGGAGAGTGTACATTCCTCAAAACCAGGCAGGGAGTTAATGACCCTGCCTTCAGGCGGTATCACCGTGTAAAGGCCCGGCTTGATCACTGCTCTACTTTCTAAAAAACCCTTGGGATACGGCATTGTTTCCTCCTGATATTATGGTGTTAGTCCTGATCTGTCTTTACAATACAATCTTGGGCCATTTTCGTCATCTTTTTTTGTCTTTATTGTAAACAATATAATCAAAAAAGATCAACTTAATGTCAACGACCAACCACGTAGACAAGATAAAAATGGCACCAAAGTCTGCTATGAGATTCGGTAATAATCTAGATTATTACCGCTCTGCGCGAGAATAATCAGAAATAAAAAGTATCGGTATCAACCGGCACAAGAGTAAAATTCTTACCCTCGGGTGAGCCCCGGCTTTTCCTGCTAGGGTGATGCGGTCAGGGGACGATCTGGGTTCCGCTGCCGTCCTCCAGCGCGCGCATGAGGTTCTCCGGGCTGGTGATGACTACCCGCTCTCCGCCCCGACTGAGAAAATCAACCGCGGCTTCGATTTTAGGCAGCATGCTGCCCTTTTCGAACTGCCCCTGGGCGATATATTCTTTTGCCTCTTCTACGCTTATCTGAGTGAGAGGCCGGGCTGCCGGGCTCCCGAAATCGAGGCAGACATTCTCAACCGTGGTGGTGATGATGAGCACCTGCGCCCCCCACCCGGTGGCCAGCAGAGACGCGGTCAGGTCCTTGTCGACCACCGCGTTGACGCCCTGCAGCTCACCGTCGTCATCCCTGATTACCGGAATGCCGCCGCCGCCCGCGGCGACCACGACGAATCCAGCATCCGCCAAGGCGCCAATGGCGTCCATCTCAATAATGCGCAGCGGCCGCGGGGAGGGCACTACCCGTCGATAGCCCTTGCCGGCCTGGTGCACCAGGTGCCAGTCGGGGTGCTCCTGCGCCAGCGACTCGGCTTTTTCCCTCTGGTAATAGACGCCGATCGGTTTTACCGGCCGGGCAAAGGAAGGGTCGTTGCGATCGACTTCCACCAGAGTTACCAGACTGACAGGCGTTTTATCTATCTTCCGCCGGCCAAAAGCGTTTACCAGTGATTCCTGTATCTGATAGCCGATGGCCCCCTGGGTATTGGCCACGCAATTTTTGAGCGGCACAAAATGCAGCTCGCCGGCTTCGAAGGCAAGCTCGGACCGGCGCAGGATGAATCCAACCTGAGGACCGTTGCCATGGGTCAGAACGACCTCATAGCCGAGCTCGATGAAATCACTGATATGGCCCGCCATCTCCTGCACTGCGGCCAGCTGGTCGTCGATCGAGCAACGGCTCTCATCCTTGATCAGGGCATTGCCGCCCAGGGCTATGACTGCGCGCTGCTGCATAACTTTATCCCGTTCAGGCCGCCGGAAGCGACGGCTGCTGGTTGATCTTAGTTGGCATACTTCTCCACGTAGACGGAGGGTATGACGGCGTACATGGCACAGGCCCTGACCAGTTCATCCTTCCAGGTTACCTCGTTGGGGGCGTGGGCCTGATCCTCGTGGCCGGGGCCGAACCCAACACAGGGAATATTGTAACGCCCCATTATGGAGACGCCGTTGGTGGAAAACGTCCACTTGTCTACAACCGGCTGCTCGTCAAACAGCGAGGTGAACGAATCGACCAGCGTTTTACAGGCGGCGTGATTCTCATCCAGCACCCAGGCGGGAAAGTAGCATTCGGTCGGATAGACCAGTCCGGTGTAGGAAGGTCGCTCGTAACTGTACATCGACACCGTTGCTCCCGCCTGCTGAACGGATGGCAGCCGGCGAATCTCCTCCAGCGCCCCTTCCCAGGTCTCTCCCCAGGTCAGCCGCCTGTCAATGGAAATCGAGCAGCCGTCGGCAACCGCGCACCGCGAGGGAGATGTGTAAAAGACCTCCGAGACGGTGAGCGAGCCTTTGCCGAGAAAGTCATCGTCTTTCAAGCGGTGATGGAGCTCCTGGAGATCGATGAGAATGGGAGCCATCTTGAAAATGGCGTTGTCGCCGCGCTCCGGCGCGGAACCGTGGGCGCTGACCCCTTCGACTGCGACGCGAATTTCCATTCTGCCGCGCTGTCCGCGGTAGACGCCGAGCGACGTCGGTTCGGTCGAGACGACAAACTCGGGCCGGATTTTGCTCTCTTCAATTATGTATTGCCAGCAGAGGCCGTCGCAGTCCTCCTCCTGGACCGTTCCCGTTACCAGCAGCGTGTAGTCGTCGGCCAGGCCGAGATCCTTGATCACTTTCCCCGCGTAGACCATGGCGGCCATGCCGCCTTCCTGGTCGCTGGCGCCGCGCCCGTAGATGACCTTGTCATCCTCGTAGCCCGTATAGGGATCGTGGCTCCAGTTTTCCCGGTTGCCGATGCCCACCGTATCGATATGGGCATCCATGGCGATCAGGTGTGATCCGTTACCGATATAGCCCAGCACGTTGCCCATCGGGTCTATTTCAACCCGGTCAAAACCGACCGTTTCCATCTCCTGTCTGATCCGCTGGATCACCTTCTCTTCCTCACAGCTTTCACTCGGAATGGCGATCATGTCCCGCAGAAAAGCGGACATCTGGGACTGGTAGTCTTCTGATTTTTCCAACACCTTCTGAAAATCTATACTCATCAAAGGTCTCCCCTCACTATTATGGATTTATTTCTTTTGGCAGCCAGCTGCTGCAGACCCCGCAGGCTGTTCTGCCAGTTGCGCCGGATCATGCTCTGGGTCTGATGCAGGTCGCCCTTTTGCAACGCTTCGAAAATCTTACAATGCTCATCAAGCGAATATTTGCCACTGGTATCTTTCTCGCAGCAGGTGAGCTCGACCCGTCTTTAGCGTGGGTCCTTAACGGCAATGGGCACCGGACGGCTGTGAACTCAACAGTTTGAATTTGTTTATTTTTACAGACAGGAGCCTGTTGCAAAACTAAGATTTTCGTGCAAAATCAATCCATGCGAGAAATTTTACCACAGGCATATGATTGATATTCCGAGGATAAAATTTTGAGCATAACCCAGAGTTTGAGCGAAAAGATAGTTTTGCAAATGGCTCGACAGATGTGGGGAGAAAAACGGCGCCCGGGGTACTTGGCTGTTTGAGACCTGGTACAGCCTGATGGAAAGGACTTTTTTTCTGGGTCAGAACCAGTCTGCTGCTTATGGTATTCAGCATCTGCAGGATTCACCGCAGCCCATCTCAAAAAGGAGGAAACCGCAATGGCAGATGCATTTAATGTTGAAGGGGGTGTAAAACCTCTCGGTATAGAGCGGCTGAAAGATCCCGCCTGATCGCCAGGGGGCTCTACAACGCTCCAGCTTTAGGCCTTGGTTAACAAGTAATGCGAGTCATGACCCTCAATATGCGCTACGGCTCAGGCAGCGACAAGATCGGCGACCCCGGCTACGACCTGCCGACCTCGCCGCGGAAGCTGCAGGCCATTGCCGAAGCCATCCGCAGTGTCGATCCCGACATTGTCGCCCTGCAGGAAGTGAGGAACCAGCTCCAGGCGGAAAACCTCGCCCGACTGACGGGCTTGAACTGCGTCTACGCATCTCATCCCCTCGGCTACCGTTTGTTCTTTTTCGAGTGGGGCCTGGCCTTTCTCTATCGCCTGGAGCTGGCTGAAACCGCCGGCCGATCCATGCTGATCGATCGGCGCACGGGGGTGGGGAGAACCGGCTTGTTGTGCAGAATTTCCAGCAGCGGTGCCATGATCACTTTCATAAACGTTCATTTCGATCATGACAAAAAGAAGTCGCAGATGGAAAATCTCCTGCGGATAATCGAAGAGTTGCCGCCGCCCGTCTGTCTACTTGGCGATTTCAACTGCGCACCGGACGATCCCCACCTCACCCCCTTGGCGAGCCGTGTCGCAGACACCTGCCTGCTGGCGGACACGGAGTCCTCGAGGGAGGCTCTTACTACCGGAACGTTGGTGGGAAAAGGCGGGCGCAAAGACTATATCTGGGTGCCCCCGCGCTGCTTTTCCGTGCGCGAGGCCGGCCTCGTCGCAGAGCCCCATCGCAGGGTGTCGGACCATATCGGCTACTGGGCTGATATCAGTCTTCAATAATCTGAAGTTACACAGCGCGCCTGTTTTTCATGAATATACCGAGCCAAAGTAGTGTAAAATAGGCGTAAAGGATTGGCTGACATGGTGCGCTGGAGCTGTCGTGTGCAACTAAGCGGGTGATAAAAATATTATGCTGATGGGTCCAATAGGTGTGTTTGATTCGGGATACGGTGGTTTGACGGTTCTCAAAGAACTGCTCAAGGCAATGTCCGGGTATGACTTCCTCTATCTGGGAGACAACGCCAGGACGCCGTACGGCACCCGCTCGTTCAACGTGGTCTACGAGTATTCGCTGCAGGCGGTGAAATACCTCATTGAGCGTCACTGCCCCCTGGTGATTATCGCCTGCAACACGGCTTCTGCCAAAGCACTGAAGAATATTCAGGTGCTGCATTTGCCTCATATCGGGCCCGACCGTCGGGTTTTGGGCGTGATTCGCCCGAGTGTGGAAAAAGCGGCTGAAATCACCAGAAACGGGCAGGTCGGGGTGCTGGCCACCGTGGGAACGGTGGTGTCGGAATCCTACCCGATGGAATTGCAGAAATGGTCCGGGGGCAGAATTGTCTCCACCGTCCAGGAAGCCTGCCCCATGTGGGTTCCCATTGTCGAAAACAACGAAATCGGCTCGGCAGGAGCGGAGTATTTTATCAGCAAGAACATCGACAATATTCTGCGCAAGGACAGCGAGCTGGATACCCTGATCCTGGGCTGCACCCACTACCCGTTGCTCATTGATGTGATAAAAAAATATCTGCCGCCCCATATCACCATCCTGGAGCAGGGCCGGATCGTAGCCGAGAAGCTGGTCGGCTATCTGCAAAAACATCCCGAGCTGGAGCAACGCATCTCCAGAAACGGCGAGACACTATTTCACACCACCGAATATCCGGATGTGTTCGAGTCCAAGGCCGCCCTGTTTATGGGGCAGAAGATAAAAGCAGAAAACGTCCATCTCTAAGAGCCCCTCTTACCCTTCTTTGCCAGCCCCCGCCGCAGCTCGATTTCCTGCTGCCGTAACTGCACTGCACCTATTCTCCCAGAACCAGCAGGCTGACCAATAGTCTTACAACTTGACAGGTAATCTCACGGTAAATACCACCCCCTCTCTGCCGTCCTGCAGATTGCTTCCCGTCAATCTGCCGCCATGGTAGTCAATGATGGTTTTGGCGATATAGAGTCCCAATCCCAGGTGGGGGCGGTCATCCTTCGAGACGCGGCTGGAGACCATGTATTCGAAAATCTGGTGACCAAGGGCCGGGTCAATCGTGCTTCCCTGGTTGATAATCTCTAAAGTGATGCTCTCAAATCCCTTGTCTACTGCAAGCTCAATCGGTGTTCCGGGCCGGTGATAGGAAACCGCGTTCTCGATCAGTTTATCAAGCGCCTGGAGGAGGCGATCGACATCGCCTCTGATTTCCGCCGTCTGCTCCGGCGGCTGATAGACAAACTCCACCTCGGGAAAGGCTTTGCGCCAGACGAAGTCCAGCCATTTAGAGAGCGCGTCGCCAAAGTCGATAGTCTCCATATTTTCGTGGGAGAGTGAGGCTTTCAGCGTCACGCCCTCGCGAATGGCAGTGAGCAGCTCATGGAGACGCTGGGAATTATGTTTGGCCCCATCGAGATACTCGTGGATTCCGGGATGCTGCCCGCCCAGTTCTTCCTCGATATTTTTCAGTGAAGCGGCGACCCCGGCCAGCGGAGTGCGCATCTCGTGCTCGAGATTGTCCGCCATCTTTTCCCGGTAGTCGATCTGCTCCTGAAGCTGATTGAGCATGCGCTCCAGGGTGCGTCCCAGGTCGCCGATCTCGTCTCTGGCCTCGGTCTTGGTGATGGCATTGAGAATCTGACCGTTCTCGGTGAGCGAGGCGTCGGCCTGATCACGCAAGGTTCTGATCCGGGTGGATATCACCAGCGCAAACACAAAGAGAGCGCCGCCGCCGACCAGAAAGGCCAGAATAGAGAGAGACACCGTCTCCTCGATCAACTGGTTGCTCAACGACAGGATGGAATTGGTCGTCTGCTCCACCACCACTACGGCCACCACTTCATTCTTGTCGTAGACAGGGGTGATGGCGGCCAGGACCTCGACCTGGCCGCCCTCGATCCGGTATCTGACCAGGGAGGATGCGCCTTCGAACCCCTCCTTGAGCCCCTGCAAGTCAATCTCGGTTGGCTGCGAGGCCGAATCTTCTATGTCGGTGGAAAATGAATTGGTAAAAAACCTGAACAGGGGCTGGAAGAGGCTGTGCACCCGGACCAGCAGCCGATCCAGCAGTTTCTCCGAGACGGGCGGCTGACGTCTCGTTTCCCGCAGACCGCCTACTTCGGCTCTGACCCTCCGATTTCGGTCGACGACCCGGATCCGGGCCTGAGGACGATCCAGCGACTTCAGTATTTCTTCGGTGGCCTGGGAGGTGGTAAGCAGCCAGCCTAACCCGGCGCCGGCGGTGGATATCACCGCATCGATCTCGCCCGTCTCGGCGTCATCCACGTCGGCGACGGCAAAGGCAAGCCTGTCGCCCAGCATTTCCGCATTGATGCGAACCTCGAGCATGTAGCCTTGGTCCGTCTCATTCCACATCCCGATAATGCGGCTCTCAACGGGGGGATCCATAATGGCGTAGACCGGTTTCAGCACGCCGATAACCAGTCCCGGCCCCCGGGGGGCCAAAATATAGGTGTGCGGAATGGTGTCTTTTTCAATAACGACCTGCAGATGATCGGACCCTTCAAAATTGAGCAGATTGTCGCCCTGGTATACCAGTTTGTCATCCTCGACATCAAACAGGGCATAGAGGTAGTCTCCCTGTTTGCCGGCAATATAGCGAAAGCTCAAGCTCTCGGGATTGAAATCAGGGGTTTTCTCGAGCAGGTGTTCCTGCCCGAATCTCTGGGCTTTGGCGATTTCCGGCAGCCAGTCGCTGATCTGATTGTCTTCAATTCGGATATTGTTCGACAACTGAAAAAGATAGAGATCCCGATCCTGCTGCAGGAAGTGGAATCCTTCCTTGATGAACAGCTCGGAGCGGTTGTTGAGGGCGGTTGAGACGGCGGTGGCGGTCAGCCTGAGCGTATCTTCCTGGCTGGCGATGAGACTGCCCTTCAAGCTGTTGTTCAAACGCATGCCCAGCAGCGGGATAATCAGCAGCAGCAGGGAGATGAGCAGCAGTTTTACTCTGAGAGACACACGCATCGGTAAGGCCATTTATGGTGTTTGCCAGCGGTAGCCCATTCCGTACTCGGAGCGGATGTGGTTGAAAGTCGGATCGATTTCCCTGAACTTGTCTCTGATCCTCTTGATATGCGCGCTTATGGCGTTGTTGGTCACCACCACGCTGGCGGCATCCATCAATTGTTCGTGCGATTTTAAATGGCCCGGCCGCTGCGCTATGGAATACAGGATCCAGAACTCGGTGAGGGTCAGCATTACCGGCCTGTTCCGCCAGTACACTTCTTTGCGGGCCTCAGCGATGCGCAGATAGGTGTGCTCGATGACGTTCTCGTTCCCATTGTCTCCGGAGCGCAGTATTTCAACGGTCCGAAACATCGCCGCAATGCGCGCCGGCAGAAAATCAAGCGTGGTCACATCCTTGGTCAGATAATCCCAGGCGCCCAGACGCAGGCCTGAGACCCGGTCGATGTCGGAGTTGCGGGCCGTGAGGAAAATCACCGGTATGGTCGGAGACAGGGTACGCAGATGCCTGCAGAGCTCAAAGCCCGCATCCTTTTCCTCGCCAAGCATTATGTCGAGAATGACCAGGTCGGGAAGACGGTCTGCAAAGGCCTCGACGGCTTCCGCTTTGCCCGCGTAGGCAGTGACCGCGTACCCCTCACGCTCCAGGGCTTTCACGTAATTTTCCTGGAGTTGGGGATCATCTTCAACAAGAGCAATGCGATAACTCATAGGGGTCCGGTCCTCGTAAACAATAATTCCTCATCCGCAACGGATAATTGACCTCAAGGCTCCAGATACCACAGAATCTCTACTGTTACCAGTGGTCATGCCCGATTGTCATGATTCGTCACGGTTGATGGATGATCTGTCATTTTCCCATCATGCGCTCGTCACTTTCACCCCCTATCATGACCCTATGATGTCTTGATCTCAACGCTAAACCGTCTGGTCACAGCCCGATAGGGCGCCGGCTCGACGCACAAACCCGGAGGGAGTCATGAAGCGCATAGTGGTCCTGTTTTTTCTGCTTTTGGGAATCATCAACCTGGTGTTTTTTTCGCGGGTCGCCTCGTCTGAAGAACACTCGATTTCACCCTATTTCTTCGTCGAAGGCGGGGAATCGTCGCTGGAGCATTTCCCCTTGAAAGACACCGCTGTGGATGTTGTCATCAGCGGCGTATTTGCCGCGGTAACGGTACGCCAGGTTTACTCCAACATGGGCGGCGAGCCGATCAACGGCAGCTATATCTTCCCCGGCTCGACCAGGGCCGCGGTGCACGGCATGAAGATGACCATCGGAGACCGGGTGGTAAAAGCCAAAATAAAGGAGAAAGAAGAGGCCCGCAAAACGTTTGCAGCCGCCAAGCAGCATGGCAAAAACGCGTCTCTTCTGGAACGGAAGCGGGCCAATGTCTTCAGCATGGAAGTGGCAAACATCATGCCCGGCGACACCATCGAGATCGAACTCAGCTACACCGAGCTCCTGGTTCCGGAAGACGGAACCTATGCCTTCGTCTACCCCGCCGTGGTCGGTCCCCGCTACACCTCAGTGACTCCTGAAGAGGCCTCCCCCTCCGAGCGCTGGGTGCGGAACCCCTACCTGAAGAAGGGCCGCGCCCCCCGCACGAATTTCTCCATCAAAGTGGCGCTCGCGGCCGGCCTGCCGATCCAGGAAATCGGTTCCGGCTCCCATGATATCGACGTCAGTTTCAGAGAGCAGTCCCAGGCGCTTGTCACCCTCGCCAAAGAAGATGGCTTTGGCGGGGATCGAGACTTCATCCTTGACTATCGGCTTGCGGGCACGAACATTTCCACGGGACTCATCCTGCAGCAGGGAGAAGATGAAAATTTTTTCCTGCTGATGACCCAGCCCCCCAAGCGGGTGCAGCCGGATCACATTCCCGCCAGGGAGTATCTGTTCGTCATCGACGTCTCGGGGTCCATGTCCGGCTATCCCCTGGATACCGCCAAACTGCTGGTCAAGGACCTCCTTGGCGATCTGCGTCCCACCGATACCTTCAATGTGATGTTTTTTGCCGGCGACTCGGAGGTGCTGTCAAAAGGTCCTCTTCCCGCCACCCAGGCCAATATCCAGAGGGCCCTGGCCATGATAGGCAAGAGCAGCGGCGGGGGCGGCACCGAGCTGAAGAAGGCCATGAACCGGGCCATGAAGCTCCCCAAGCAGGAGGGTGTCTCGAGAACCATGGTGGTGCTCACCGACGGGTATATCCACGCGGAAAAGGAAGTCTTTGAGCTGATTCGGCAAAACCTCGGCCACACCAACGTGTTCGCCTTTGGCATCGGCAGCAGCGTCAACCGCTACCTGGTCGAGGGAATGGCCAAGGCGGGCCAGGGGGAGCCATTTGTGGTCACCAGGGCCGACGAGGCCGAGGCGGCGGCAAGTAATTTTGCCCGCTACATCTCCCAGCCGGTGCTGACGGATATCGATGTCGCCTTTTCCGGCATCGATGTCTACGACGTTGAACCGCCGGTGGTGCCGGACCTCTTTGCCGAACGTCCCCTGATTGTCATGGGAAAATGGCGCGGTGAACCGACGGGGCTGGTGACCGTATCCGGCACCAGCGGCACAGGACCCTACACGAGAAAGATCCCGGCCGGCGGGGCGGTCGACCACAGCCGCGACGGCGCCTTGCACTACCTCTGGGCCCGGACCCGCATCTCCCGCATCTCGGATTTCAATAGCCGACAGGGCAGCACCCAGCACCGGGAGGTGATCGTCGCACTTGGTCTCAAATACAACCTGCTGACGCCTTTCACCTCTTTCATTGCGGTTGACGAGATCATTAGACACCCGAACCTGGACAGCAGGGATGTAAAGCAGCCGCTGCCCCTGCCCGCGCGCGTTTCCAACCTGGCCGTGGGCGGCGGGGTCAGGCGTGTGCCGGAGCCGGGTCTTTTTTTGCTGGCCGCACTGGTTTGTGCATCCATGCTGCTGCAGCGGCTGCGCAGGAAAAGAAGGTAGACCGGCAGATCGCAGAATGAAGTCCTCATCCAGCTGCAGAGTGATAGGCAGCGCCGTGGTTCTGGCCGGCGCTTATCTGTTGAAAGACTTTTACAGCCAAGCAGGAAGCGAGCAGTTGGCCTGGATAATCGGGCCGACTGCCCTGCTGACGGAGATATTCTCCGGTTTAGCTTTCGTTCATGAGCCGGGGTTCGGGTGGCTGGATGTGCAGCATCACACTGTGATCGCCCCGGTCTGTGCGGGGGTGAATTTCCTGATCATTGCCTTCTGCATGTCATCCTTTCAGATACTGTGGAAAAAGGACTCACCAAAGGAAATGATTGTCGGCGTCATCATCGCCTCCAGCGCCTCGTACCTGATAACACTCATTGCCAACGCCACGCGAATCACCCTGTCGGTGCTGCTCTTCTCATTTGATATCTACTCCGCGTGGGTAACGCCGGAGATGCTCCACCGGGTAGCGGGCATAGTGATCTACTATCTTCTCCTCTTCTCGTATTCCTCCGCAATCAGCCATTTTTTCAAAAACGCAGCCGGCGCCCCCCCGGCCTCTAATGGTCCCATCTCCAGGCACACTGTGCTTCTTGCCCCGCTGTTCTGGTACCTGGCCTTTTCTATAGGCGTTCCCGTGGCCAACAATGCGCTTCACAATAACCCGGAACAGTTTATTGCACACTCCCTGACGATAGGCGCAGTCACGGCGGGGCTCACCGTAATTCTCTTTAAACTTAAACGGTGGAAGCGACTGCGGTAGTTGACACCCGCCAGTTCAAAGCGCCATGGGTGGCTCTCTGCGGTCACGTCAGGTCACTGATGCGCAGTGGTGAAGTACATGACCAGGCTGTTCACCAACTGGGCCATGAACCCGAAGTCCAGTGTGTCCATGGTGTCTGAACGCGTATGGTAGTGGGGATTGCGATAGAATGAGGTGTCGGTG
>JARRLH010000005.1:0-1139 GCA_037387205.1 Desulfofustis sp. | reverse complement strand
CGATCCCAGAATGAAGCGTGATCGCTGAGCCGGACTTCCGGCAGCAGGTAGCCGCTCCATGGCACCGTTAAGGTAAGCACCGGCAGCGCCTCATTCTTTTTGAAGGCCTGGTGCAGGGCCCTGGTGAATTTTCTCGATTTATAATTGCCGACGATGCCGATATAGTCACCGAGCTCAGGATAGTTGCGAAACATCAGGGGAAAGGGGTAGCGCTGGCACTTCGGTTCGCGGCAGGTGTAGCCGACCATCTCCAGGCAGATCATGCCGTCTATCCGCTCACCCTGCCGCCTGGCTTTGCGGGCATAGACCCTGCTGCCCATGGCCGAGGTCCCATAGACCGGCGGCTCCTCCAGGGCAAAAGAAACAAATCTCACCTGATGCATGAGTGATCTGGTCTGCGAGTACTCTGCCAATGCCCTGGCCACCTCGAGCTGGACCGCGACGCCGCTGGCGTTGTCGTCGGCGCCCACCGTGCGGCTCACGGAATCGTAATGGGCCCCGACCAGGAAGGTTTTCGCATCCGCCTGCCCGCCGCCCACCTCGCCCACCACGTTGGAGACCGTCTCCTTTCTGTACCGATAATCCTCTCGCCTGTTGGCGATGCCGATCTGCTGGTAGAAGTCCTCAATATATTCGGCCGCTTTTCTCAGATTCCACGGGGTGGAAACACTTCTCTCGCCAATGGTTCTGGTCAGGGCATGCAGATGGGTCTGCACACGTTCCACCGTTAATTCCAGATCGATCATCTCGTCCCTGTCAGCTCCGGCTGCAAAAGGCATACGCCTGAGGTCAGGCGTGACCTCTCAAACGGTTAATTCAGGAGCGTCCCGGTTAAAAGAGCAGCTGTTGAAGAAGGTAATTAGCCGTCCTATTTACATTATACATGACGACACAAGCTCATCAAGGCGCCCAACCAGGCAAGGCGCGAGCGAGGAGCCGGTGGAGCAACCTGATCTTCTAGAGTGGCTCCATCAGCAGCTGATAGGAAGGGCACAGGACAAGCAATAACCTGCTCAGCCCTGTCCCTGGTGCACCTCATGCATTGATGGTTATCAGCTCAATATCAAAAGTGAGATCCTGGCCCGCCAGCGGAGGATTGGCATCAAGCTTGATATGTTCTTCGGTGACTTCAGTTACGC
>JARRLH010000004.1:0-28943 GCA_037387205.1 Desulfofustis sp. | reverse complement strand
GTCCGCCCGTAGCTCAGCTGGATAGAGCACCAGGCTTCGAACCTGGGTGTCGGGGGTTCGAATCCCTCCGGGCGCGCCAGCAGACCCGGGAAGCACCCCCGCCGCTGACCAACCAATGCGTATCTCAAACCCACACCATTGAAAGATTTTGCCATGAAAAGAAAAACGAATGGAATCGCTGCAACATTAACGCCGGCCCTACTGGCCGCTGCGCTGATGCTGCTGGTCGCCGGCTGCGCCGGTGGTACCAAATATGGGGCCGCCAATATCAACAGCACGCCGGAAGGAGCTGAAATTATCAACCTCAAGGACAACACCAACCTGGGCCGTACACCCGCGCAGGTGGTCTGGCGAGGAGAAGAATCAGAGAAGATCACCGTACAGCTCCAGAAGGACGGGTATCATTACTCCATCACCTCCTTCTGGATCAACCGACGGCACAAAACCGAGGCCGAAGCCCGGGCCCAGGCCATCGACGTGCACAGCGAACTGGAAAAAGAGTAGCTCCGAGCACCAATTCAAGACTATGGTAGCCCCATGAAAAAACACGTTCTAATTCTCGCATGGTTTGCTGCAGCCGCCTTTCTGCTCAGCTCCTGCGCTTCAAAAGAGGCGGTGAAAATCAAGATTCACACCGATCCGGAAGGCTCCCACATCGTCTACCGAGTCGCAGATGATTATCGCTCCGACGATCCCCCCTGGATTTACCTCGGCGTCACCCCGTATCAGGGGGTAACCCAGATAAATTCCTCATCCTTTGAACAAGCCGATACCATCACCTTCAAGGTCATGCGACACGGCTATCTCGATCAGGTCAAGAAGTGGTCAGGAGATCAGTTTCAGGAGGAGTACGAGCGGGAAGGAATGATGTTCTGGGCGCCGCGGCTGATCAAAGCGGGGCAGTGAGTTCCGGCGGCATTCGCGGTCAGGTTGTCCCGGTCTGGTCAGATTGCGGCCTGCCGCCGGAGAGTTCCTCTTCGATATAGCGCCTGACGTAGCGCTCGCCATTGATGGTCCAGGATATCACCCAGGCCCCGGTCAGCACGGCAACGGCGCCGATGCCGATCAGGAAACCGGGCGCCAGCAGATAGGTCAGCAGAAGTGCACCAGCAGCGGCGATGACAAATTTTACCGCCCGCATCTTGGTATCCCGGATGATTTTCCGGGCCCCTTCCACCGTGTCGATATTGTTGCGGGTCAGGGAATCGCGCAGGGCTTCGTAGCCCGCCTGATGCCGCCGTTCCATACGCCCGAATGGGTCATTGATTTTCATTCTATATCCATCGACAAGTTTTTCATCCGGCCACCCTCAAAACGCCTTCTGAGGGTACAAGTCACAACGCTTAAAGGGTAAAGCGCGTATCGTGGTGGGTCAACTGCTCGGCACCGCTTTCGGTGATCAGAAAAACGTGTTCGATGCGTCCGGCACAACCCGGCTCGTAGCACCCCGGTTCCAGGGTTACCACATCGCCTTTGATGAGTTCTTCGTCACTGTGCGGCACGAAGAAAGGGGCCTCGGGATGACCCAGCCCGAGGCCGTGGCCGGCGTGGTGGGAGAAGCTGTCACCAAAACCATGGCGGTCCATGCACGCTTTCACGGCCCGATAGACATCCGCTGCCCCCGTGCCCGGTCCCAGGAGTTCCCTGCCAGCCTGCAGGGCCTCATGCAGGCCCTTTTCCAGATCTATCTGATGCTGATCGGGTTCCGTGTCGACCAGAAGCGTCGCCGTGTAGTCGGCCCGGTACCCTGCCACCATCGGGCTGAGATCGAGTATTACCGTATCGCCCTGCTCCAGAACCCTTTTTGTGGGACCTCCCGAGATCTCGAGGGTGCGGGGCCCACTGATGATGTCGCCGATAAGCATGGCCGGCGCTGCTGCCGCCTCGGTCACGGCTGCGCAGATCAGGTTGAACAGCTCGATCTCGCTGAGGCCGGGCCGGATCTCCCGGCGGGCCGCCTGATGACCGGCCAGGGCCGCCTCCTGGACGGCGCGTATGCAGGCCAGTTCGTCCGGATACTTGGCGCGCCGCCGCGCCGCTGCCGCCCGATAGAGGGTGACAGATCGGTACATTGGCTGGAATGTACCTCGGGAATCAGGGGAAAGGAACCGACCTCGATACCGATGCGGGCCGATCGGTAGCGTGAACCGATGAACTCACCAAGGACTCTGGCCCCCTGGGAGAAAATTTCCTGATCCGGGTTCTTGAGACCGTCGTACCAGCCCCAGATTTCCAGGTCGTCGGTATAGGCTTTATTGGCCGCTTCTTCGGCGAAATTGTGACACAGCAGCGTGGTCTCCCCCTCGTTCGGTTCGAACAGAAGGTAGACAGGCCCCCATTGGGACAGAGAGGGAAAAGGTGTGAGGAACCCCGTGTAATAGTAAAGATTTCTCGGGTTGGAGATGATAATCAGATCGCCGTCGAACGTCTGGGCAAGGTGGGTGCGCCGCTCGGCACACCCCTGAGGGGTCAGTGCTGGTATGGTCATGGTAGCCCTCATTAGCGAGTACCAGGCCAGGGCCCGATACAGTGGATGGTAACAGCAAAAGAGCGTGCTCTATCATTCTTTAATTCTGATGGTCGCTTTCGGCAAGGTCTGGCCGAATCTTCAGTTCGCCATTGTCGATGAGCACGCTGACATTGCCTGAAATTCCGCTGACGAAGACTGGAATGTCATGCCGGCTGAACCAGTTTCTGATCCTGGCACTTGCTTCGCCCCGCCAGAAACTCTCGGGTGTCGACACCAGCCCCCAGCGGGGGGCAACCTTTTCAAGGAACAGTTCGGAGGCCACCGGCTCTATACCGTGATGCGGTATCTTCAGCAGGTCGGCTGCAAGATAGTCCGAGTGAGCAGCCAGGTAGCCACCGATATCCTCGTTGAGATCACCGGTGAATAAAGAGGTGAAGCCGCCATGGATAAGCTTCATGATCAGCGACGTATCGTTGATGTCGGCCCTGTCAATTGGAGGAGTCTCCCCATCGAACGCATAAAGGATTTCCAGACTGGTGTTTTCGTCGAGCTGCCAGTGCATCCCCGTTTTTCCCTCTCTGAGTTCGATTCCCCTGGACTCCAGGCGCGCGCGGATGCGCTGCACATCCTGGTAGTCGCACCCCCACGGTACTTCACGCTCACACCTCTGCCGGTCGGGAAGGTTGAAATAAAGGTATTTTATCCCGACATCGTGATCCAGCAGCGCATTGAGGCCCCCGTAGTGATCGCTGTGGGCATGACTGATAAAAACCAGATCGAGAGAGGTGATATCGCGCTCTGCCAGAAAAGGCACAAGCGAGGTTTCCGCCAGATCCTGCGGGCCGGCATCGATGAGTACATGGATCCCATTGCCAACCCTGATCACATGAGCGTCGCCCTGCTGTCCACCGTCGTTGACGTTGATCATGGTCCACTCCAGCCGGGGCGAGGCCGGAGAATCAGTTTTGCGTGCAGTCAACACGTCACTGGGAATTTCCATTGAGATTGTTTTGCTGAGATTTGGATTAACAGGCAAGAGTGGCGACAGGTCTGAATAATTTTATAGATAATGAGAGGGCTGAAGGGAGTCAACCCTCTCACAAGCTAGAAAACGGTTGATATGGCGATAACCCAGAGGTTTTCTAGCGGCAGGGAAAGGTACTCTGACCAGGAAGCTGTCGGCGCCAAGCCGACAGCTTCCATCATTTTAAAGGGTTATCCCGCGGCTGACTCTGCTGCGGCCATGGGCTGCCGTGGCGTGGCCGCCTGACGAAACGGGCTGGCCACAAAAGAGATGAGTCCCCAGGCACAGGCAATGCACAGAGGAAGAACGATAAAAAGCGCTACAGGCAGAAACCATAAGGCGACAATAAATTGATCCAGTCCAGTCATTTCGCTACCCCCTTCGATAATTTTCGACCACCGTTGCGGTTGCCAATGTTATTTTCGATCACCGATTTCAGAAGAATGCTCTATTGAGCTGCCCCCAACCTTTCTTGTCTCTCTGCATTGCCAGGAATATGCCAGGTTCGCTTACCCCTCGGGCTGTTTACTAAAAAATTAGCTATATATCTGTTTTTTAACTTTAAATAATACATTTACAAAACTCTTGTCCGGATGCAGAAAGGATACAAACGTCGATCTGTGTAAAGGACGTGGACATTTGCGTCCAAATGGTGTAAATAATATTTACACTTTGCCTTCTTTCTGCACGCTGACCTGTTCTGCCGGGGGGGCACCATGGTCAACGAATTTTTTCTCACAGAACAAGAGCTGTCGGTCTTTGGCGATGTGATCGCCTCTTTCCACCGTACCAGGGACCTCGGTGAGATGCTGGGAGTGATATTTACCAAGATCAAACCGATCTTCGCTATCGAGGGCGCCTCGATAGCCCTGCACGACCCCGCCGCCAAGGAGTTCTATTTCTACCGGACCATCGAACACGAATCCCAGCCTGTTCAACCGCAGCCGCCCACCTTCCGCTTCCCCGATGACCAAGGTATCGCTGGCAGGGTGCGGGAGCTCGGCGAGTCGGTCCTGGTAAACGACGTGAAAAATGATGAACGGGTTTTCAACATCCAGGCCGACAGTTCGGATTTTGTCACCCGCTCGATGATCTGCGTGCCGCTCAAATCGAGAAAGGGATTCCTCGGCGTGTTCTATGCCCTGAACAAAACCAGCGGCGATTTCACCGACAAGGACCGTACCCTTCTTGAGATCCTCTCCAACAATATTTCCGTCAGCCTGGAAAACGCCCAGCTCTATGGTGAGTTGTCCGATCATCTCGAAGCCCTCGAACGCCAGAAACAGATGCTGCTCTCGCAGGTGCAGGCGGAAACCGGCTTCAAGGAGATTATCGGCTCGAGTCCGCCGATGCGCCGCCTGTTCTGGCTCATGCAGAAGGTGATCGATGTACCGACCACGGTGCTGATCCAGGGAGAAACCGGGACCGGCAAAGAACTCATCGCCAAGATCATCCATTTCAACGGACCGCTGAAAGACAGGCCGTTTATTGCCGAAAATTGTGCGGCACTGCCCGAGACCCTGCTGGAGAGCGAGCTCTTCGGCCATGTCCGCGGCGCCTTTACCGGCGCCGTGGCTGACAAGAAAGGGCTGTTTGAGCTGGCCGACGGGGGCACGATCTTCCTCGATGAAATCGGGGAAATGTCTCTGCCCATGCAGGTCAAACTCCTCCGCGTGCTCCAGGAAGGGCAGTTTCGACCGGTGGGCGGCCACAAGACCGTGCAGGTCGATGTCCGGCTCATCGCCTCGACCAACCGAAACCTGGCAGAGGAGAGCAGCAAGGGCAGGTTCAGGGAGGACCTCTACTACCGCATCAACGTCTTCCAGATTACCCCGCCGCCGCTGCGCGAGCGCAAGGACGACATCCTCGCCCTGGCCAACCATTTTCTGGAAAAATTCAGCACCAGGTATCACAAGCCCGTGCCCCAGGTCACTCCGCAGACCCTGGATCTGTTGATGCGCTATGACTGGCCGGGCAACGTCCGGGAACTGGAAAACGAGATGGAGCGGGCCCTCACCATGGCCGCCGGCGGGGAGTTGATTGCCCCCGAGCTGCTTTCCGACAAGCTTCGACCATCAGGAACCGAATATAGTGGCAGGGAACTGCGGCTCTCGGGTTCTCTCAAAGAGGCGGTCAGCAAGGTTGAACGCCAGATGATAGAAAAGGCCCTGGCCGACGCCCACGGCAACCGCTCCCAGGCTGCCAAAGCACTGGGGCTGTCACGGCAGGGATTGCTCAACAAGATCAGCGCCTATCACATCACCTTCGAAAAAGAGTAGTGTCAGCATCATGAAGCAGGCAGCGGCGCCATTTATTTTCGGACTCCTCCTGGCCCTGGCCGGAATCGCCCTGCTGGCCTCGCCGCTCGGCGTCCGCCTCGAGGAGAATCTGGGGCTGGCCCTGCTGTTCAAGCTGCGCGGCCCGGTAGAACCGCCCGAGGGCGTCGTCATCGTCAATGTCGACGAGGAGTCGGCCGAGCGCTTCGGTTATCCCGAAAATCCCTTCAAATGGCCCCGGGATGTCCATGCCGAGCTGATCGAGAGGCTGGTCGACTACGGAGCCGCCGTGATTGCCTACGATGTCCACTTCGCCGACGCCAAGGATGAAGACCGCCGCTTCGCCGAGGCCATCCGCAGAGCCGGCAACGTCATCCTGGTCCAGCGGCTGCTGCGCCGACAGGTGACCATAGAAGAGGCTGCACTCGGTCCCGCCTATGACCTGGAAGTGCTGGTCTCCCCTACCCCGGTACTGAGTGATTCGTGCCAGGCCATGGCCCCTTTTCCCCTGCCCAAGGTGCCGGTCAGGGTCAACCAGGCCTGGACCTTCAAGAATTCCATGGGTTCCATACCGACCCTGCCGGTGGTGGCGCTCCAGGCTGGCGCCCTCAAGCGCAACAAACACTTTTTCACCTGCCTGGAGCACACATTTCCAGAGGAATTCAGTGCATCCGCCACGCCGCTATCCCAGATAGCCGGGCAGAAGGGGCTGGTCGAGGCCATGCGGCAGATCAGACTGCAGCTTGTGCAGAGACTGTCAGTGCCCACCGGCATGTCGCTGCTCTCCGAATCGTGCAATCTGATGTCCACCGCCGACATGCAGTTTCTGCAGGCCATGATCAAGGTCTACGGGGGCAACCATCACGTCTATGTGAATTTCTACGGACCGCCGTCGACCCTGCCGACCATTCCGATGCACAAAGTCGTGCTCTCGGATACAGCCGACGAGCCTTCTCTCAGCGCCGCGATAAAGGACAGAATGGTCTTTATCGGTGCCGCCCGCACCTCCTGGTCCGAACAGAAGGACGGTTTTCACACGGTCTACACCAGGCCCGACGGGCTCGACCTCAGCGGGGTGGAGATCGCCGCTACCGTCTACGCCAACCTCAGAGACGACAGCTACCTGAAGCCGCTGCCCTTTCCCGCAAGCGCGGCAACTCTGCTGGCTGGCTCCCTGGTCGTCTGTCTGCTCACTTTTCCGCTGTCGCCGCTACCGGCCGCGGCAGCGCTGATCGTCTATGGCGGAGCAGGCCTGGCCGCAGCCTGGTTCCTGTTTGCCACTCACGCCGTCTGGGTCCCGGTCGTCGTTCCCCTGGCACTTATACCGGCCGCCGGTTATCTCACTGCGCTCATCTTCAAGTACCTGCGCTCCAGGCGGAAACGCAGACATATGCAGAAGGCATTGGAGCTCTACCTGCCCGACAGCGTGGTCGAGGAGATATCAAAGGATCTCGATTTCGTCACCAGCGGCGACCGGATGATCTACGGCGCCTGTCTGCTCAGCGATGCAGAGAATTATACGACGCTCTCGGAACGATTACCCCCCGAGGAGCTCAGCCGGGTGATGAAGGACTACTATGGGCTCCTGTTCGGCCAGGTTAAGGAACACGGCGGTACGGTGACCAATATGATCGGCGACTCCATGTTCGCCCTCTGGCCGTCCACCGAACCCAAACCGGAACTCAAGGCAAAAGCCTGTCAGGCGGCCCTGGCCATCATCGACGTGCTGCAGGAGTTTAATCAAGCCCACCCGGAGCATGCCCTGCCCACCCGGATCGGGCTCCATTCGGGCTACCTGCTGATGGGCCACATCGGCGCCGCGGGCCACTATGAGTATGCCCCGGTGGGCGACATCGTCAACACCGCCTCGCGGATCGAGGGGCTGAACAAGAGGCTCCGCACCCGGCTGCTGGCCTCCGAGGAAACAGTTGTCGAGGGAGAAGGCTTCCAGAAACGGCTGATGGGCACCTTCCTGCTCAGCGGTAAGAGCCGCCCCGTGACCATCTGCCAGATACTCGCAGAAGGTGCGTTCTCAAGTTCAGTCGCACCTGTCTACACAGAGTTGTTCCCCGCCGCCCTGGAGCTTTTCAAAGCGAGACAATGGCAGCAGGCCGAAACGACTCTGGCCCGCTGCCTGGATCTGGAGCCTAACGACGGCCCCTCTCACTTCTATCTGGAGCTGTGCCGCGCCTTCCAGCGCAAACCGCCTCCGGTAGACTGGCAGGGGGTTATTCTGGTGGGGAAATAGCCCCTGATAAAAAACTATTTTAGTTATCTGCAGTAAACCTTACCGCCAATCCTTACTCAGGTAGGGTTCCAACTGAACACTTCCAGAACGGGCTTGTGGTTTTTTAATTCTTCTATTTGCTCTGGCGTGGCATCCTCAAATGGCTCACCATTCTCTTCAGAAAAAATAAAATCTTCCTCATTACTTCCCTTGAATTTGAACTTATGCTTTGTGCTCATCACGTCCTCCTTCTGTTCTGTAATTTATGGATTACCTTCCCCTCCCTAAATAAGGGAAGCCGCCTGCTCGACCCACATGTGTGGTAATGAAGCTTACCATTAATGACTGTCGTTTTTAAAATTGCAATGTAAGGCTGAGAAACACCCTTTGCTCCGGCAGGAATCTTGGATTGGCCGGATCGGTATCAATATAGTTAAACTCTTCGTTGAAGAGGTTCTTGGCCACCAGGCTGACGATGCCGTAGCGCTTGGGCAGCCGATAGCTGAGTGCGGCATCGACCTGCCAGAACTGATCGCTTGCCACTGCCTCTTCGGGAACATACTCTTTAAAATTTCTCTTCTGGTCGACATAGTTGGCCCATATCCGGGCACTGAATCCACAGGGATGAAAAAAACTCATCTGGGGGACCAGCCGGTGATTGGTTACACCATTGACGCCGAATATCGCTCCTACTTCCATCTCATCCTGTTCAAAATCCTCGTAAAAATATTCCAGCCCAAGCGACATCCATTTGACAGGTGCCCAGTAGAGGTAGGCCGAGCCGATCTGCTCTCTCCAATCGTCTTCTGCCGGAGATGTCGTGCCTGATATCTCATCAAGCTGAATAAAAGGTACTTCCAGATCTCGCTGCAGATATTTGGCACCGGCGAACAACGTGTGAGAGAACTTCTGATCTATCCCGACACCATAGTTCCAAATGAGGGAGGCTGTCACATCGTCAAAAAACTGGTTAAAGCCTGCCACATTGGTTGGTTCTATGGTCTGTGAGTTAACCAGGCTTCTTGACACGGTTTTGAAAATCGCCCCGCGAACCAGCGTGCTCTCAGCGGGCTGCCAGACCAGTCCCAGCTTAGGATTAATCTCTTCTCTGTCCTGGTCAGTGCTTTCTACCAGATCGCCACTGAGGCCGACGGTGGCAGTGAGCTTGTGGGGAAGCTCACACTGTGCATAGCCATAGATATTGGCGTGCTCGCTCTCAAAATCTTCTGCAGTCTCAAAAGGAAACGGATCGTTAAAAACCACTTTATCATCCCCTTCCAGGTAGAAATAACCCACTCCGCTCTGCAGACTGAATCTATCCGAGTTATAGAGATGCTGTAGCTCGCCGATGACTGCCTCGCTGTCGCTAAAGATTTCGATCCCCTCCCATCCTGTAATATCAGAGTTTCCAGAATCGAGGGCTATGGTGCCCAGCAGGGTTGAATTGGGCCTGAAATCGTGGCGAAAACCGGCGCGAGCGCTCTTCTCTTCGAACGACTGCCTTAGTGTGGGGCTATAATTGTAGACCGCCGGATCTATGATCATGGTCAGATCACCGGTTTCGTCCTCGTCGTAGCGCAATTCAAACATCCAGCTCGTTGTGGGCGACGCCATGCCCTGGACGAAGCCGTTGTAGATCTCATAGCGCTGGTCGTTATTTTCCCGGATACCGTCGGTTGTATAGTAGTACTGGCCGATGCTGTAGGATAGTTTATTGTAGACCGCGGAGTGGACCAGCTCGTCCCCGAGCGTTTCGTTGCTGCCAGCGATGCCGCTGGCCTGCAGGGCAAAGCGGTTGCGCAGAAAGAGCGAGTTGTATTCATTGAGCGAAGCCTGCCCCGGTCCTGCCCCTTGGAGTACGGCCAGGTCGCTTTTGCCAAGCTGCGGCTGGACCGGGTTGATATTCAAGGGCTGCAGAAGCTGGGCCTGGAGCAACTCGCTGACCCGGGCAATCTCGTGGCGCGGCAGCACCCGGTAGCTGTCGGACAGGAACCGGTGGGCCGAGAAGTTGCCCGGCTGGGCGGCCACCGATTTCCAGCCCTCGGCCAGGGCCAGCTGCTGAAAACCGAGATCCTGGTAAATGCGGCCCAGGCTCGCACTGCGGGCGGCCAGGTCATCGTCGAGCAGAAAGCGCGAGCGATAGACGGCCCGATTGTCGTTTAAGGCAATCGACTGCTGCAGATCTTTGAGCGCTTCCACCGGACGGTTGTCGGTCTGCTTGCGGATTGCGTCGTAGAACCACGGTGTCGGATCGGCCGGATCGAGCTCCTTGGCAATCTGATACTGGCGGCCGGCAAGCGTGTCGCGCTTTTCCTCAAAAAAGGCCTTGCCCAGGTAGCTCCTGATCAGCGAGTTGGAAGTGTCCAGGGCCGCGCCAATCTCTATCTCCGCCCTGCCCGGGGCCACCTGGCCCTTGCGGATTCGGCTCAAGCCCAAACCAAGACGGGCCAGCGGCATGGCCTGATCAAGTTCGACGGCCCGGTTGAAGGCGGCCTGGGCCTCGTCGATCTCCACCCTGGTCAGGTGGACGAAGCCCTGTACTGCCTGGATCCTCGCATTGTCAGGGGTGAGGGCAGCGGCCTGATCAATCGCAGCCAGCGCCTGGTCGAAGCGGCCGACGGCGAGCTGCAGTTCGGCCAGCCGAGCCAGAATCTCCGCATTGTCAGGGTTGGCTTCGGCAGTTTTCAGCAGAGTTTCGAGTGCCCCGTCGACATCGAAGGTTGCCTGCTGGGCATAGCTCAGGGCCAGCCCGGCGGCGGCCGATTCGGGAGCCAGTTCAACCGCTTTCCGGGCCTGCGCGAGGGCCGACTCCTGCCTGTTCTGCACCACGTCGATGATGGCGAACAGGGCCAGCGCATTGCTGTTTTGAGGATCGGCCGTAAGCGCTTTGTCGAGTGCTTCTCTGGCCACGCCAACCTGTCCCGTCTGCAGCGCGGCCGATGCCTGGCTGACCAGTCTATCGGCTTCGGTTTCGGTGCTGCCGACAGTGGGTGCCAGGATCGTCGGGTAGTAGAGGGTCCACTGCACCGCATCGCGCGGGTTGACCACGGTACTGTACTGGGGGGCGGCTCCTTTTGACGCAGTGACGGACTGCCCGCTGGCTATATCGAGACTGCCCTGAGCGTTGGCGGCCCTGACCAAACCCTCGAAGACAATGATTTTCGCCTGCTGATCATCGGCGCTGACCAGGAATTCGGTGCCTTCGACGGTGCCGTTCACATAGGGGGTGGAGACCTTGAGGGCGCGCGGCCGGTGGCTGAAGATGTGGAGCATACCCTTGAGCAGCTCGAGCACCGAGACCCGCTCCTCGGGGGCGCTGAAATTGAGGATCGAGTTCTGGTTGATGCGCAGGATTGTCTCGTTGGTCAGGGTGACCGCCGCCCGGCCGCCCGGGCCGACCCGCAGGACGTCGCCGGCGCAGAACCGGTCGTTCAGCTTGACCGGCTGCCAGTTCTGCTGACCGTAAGCTTGAAACTCGCCGCTGCCCTCGATGGAGACCAGGGTGCCGACCGGCTCGCTGCAATGTTGGGCCCCGAAGGCGGAACCGTAGGCAAGGTTAAAGAGCACAAGCAGTATGATTCCTTCAATCAGAACAATACTCGAGCTATACCTCATGTTCCCCTCCCTGTCTCAATCGATGGGCGTTACGGTCTTTTCTCTACGGCGCTGTTCCTCTTCTGATCGGTAGTTAATACGCGGACCACGATTGGTCCGAAAGATTTCTGAAGCAGCCAGAAAACCTGTCAAACTTTAAACGTTAACTTTACCACATTCAGGACATAAATTTCATGAGAAATGCAAACATTTCTTTACTCAGTGGTTGATATTTAACAATAGAGGGAGCCTTTTGCACAACTAAGATTTTCGTTCAAAATCAAGGCATGCGAGAAATTTTACCACAGGCATATGATTGATATTCCGAGGATATAATTTTGAGCATAACGCAGAGTTTGGGCGAAAAGATCGTTGTGCAAATGGCTCGAGGGCATAGTATCGGACCGGTTCATCCACCCCCAGGAAGGTTAAACCGGGGCCGCAGCATCCGCATTATCAATGCTGCGCGCAGGTTATACGCAGTAGTAAATGCGATTCTTCTTACCTGCCGAGATCCATGATCAGAAGTACGCTGATAATCAATACAGGCATGAGGAGATAGAGTACCAGCGGTATCGACCAGAAGGACAGGAGCATGTTTGTGATTTCCCACATGACGTTTCCCCCTTTTTCCGTTGAAGAGGAACGAGCACGATTGGCCAGGCTGAATAACCCAAGTATATGCCCGGTCTTTCGGATTCCGAGAATCCGAAACGTTCCCCCTTGTGATGGTTCTGTGGCGAAAATCATGCCAGAATGCTCTAGATGGAAACTCGGTCTACCTGCACTCAGCCAAACTCCTTATATCGATTGAGAAAAAGTTTTGAGATAATTTGTTTTTTGGGGGCGGCCAGCGAGAGGCGGGCGCTGAAGCGAAAACGGTACAGAAAATGAGCCGACTGAGATTTTCAGACGAGCCTTTTGCAAAACTAAGATTTTCTTTCAAAATTAAGATATTGAGTTGATATCACTTTTTCTTTGTTCGATAAATATACGAGGTACGCGTGGCCGGGACGAATTATTCAGGCTGACAACTTTATTGGCAGAGATACTGTGCACATGTACACACTTTTTACACACATCATATGGATTGATTTATGATGCACGCCGCCCTGATCATGACGGTTTACCTTTAAGTCATTTCTGCCCTATCTTGGCTTTCGGCTAAAAAAACCTATGAGGCTTCTTTTCTGCATCCCGTAAGAGACATCAGCAATGGACTGCTCATTCAGTATACGCGTCGCAGCCAAAGCCTTATACGAAGCACTGACTGAGGATGCGTTCTACATCACCATGGAGCAATCGGTCACCCATGGCTCCGCCCGGGAGGCGATGATCCGCTATATGGATTGGTCGATGGTCGAGGCTGAGTGCTAAGGAGCACTGGTGATTGCAGACGATTAGAAGTCCGGGGCGGCGCCCTGGTCGAGAGAATACTCCAGCAGGCAGACAGGCTGAAGCGAGCCACCTGCCTGGAGACCTTCTCGCCGCGCAAGATTTCCTCTAAAGAGCGGTTCGGGTACCCAGTCCCTCGACCGGGTTCGTGAACCGACCAGCAAGGCGGACTACGGGCTCATGGTGCGAGAGTGGAGGCCTGGTTCAGACCGACCTCAGAGTCTTGTTATTTGCCACTGAACCAAGCGAAGACAGGGGCTCCCGCCAGGCGGTTCTCACCGTGGAACTGGTTCCTGCAGCACGGCTCCCGGCTAAGACTCACCAAGTTAGAACAATTTTGAGAGCACCGACAGCAGGCCCCGCTGCTGTCCGGCCTCGGCCTGGGAGCGAAGGGATTCAAGGGCCCCGCTGACCGCTCGATAGCTGCGTTTGATTAGCCAGCCGAGCAGTTCGAATGGGGCAATGAAGATCAGGTAAAGCGAAAGAAGCAGATAATCGTTGAGGCCCAGGTCAAGTTCAAATTTGAATGCTGGGTCATAGTCGCCGGGATCGAATACTTCGTGAGATGCTCTGTGCTCCATGACTTACCTCCGAAAAAGGTATGTCAGTCAACCTGAAGATAGTTGGCTGAAAATTCTGGTAAATACGAGATCAATGAATATCGACAGCAGCTCAACCCGCATCAGTTAAGAAAAGATGAAGTGCCTGACCTTACAGGCTCAGGGAAAGCACCGCCTTTCTAATATCTGAAAGAGACCGTGGAGTCGGGCCTAACTGACGATCTAGAACATATTATCTTATACCACATTGTGGTTGTCAAGGGATAATCTGAGATTTTGTTCCACTTGACACACCGGTACAATGTAGTAGCCTGACACAGGCCGGAAGAGTGCAGCAGACATTCTTATTGATGCTTTCCAAGAAAAGAAGTTAATTTACTTGTAGCAGCTGACTCAATCACCCATTCCAACAGTGGAAAGCAGGCCTTCACCATGCATCGAGGCGAGAGGTTCAACAGCATAAGCCACCTGGTCGGGGCGATCTTTGCCTTGACGGGATTGGTGCTGCTGGTCGTCATGTCGTCCCTGCAGGGTGACCCCTGGAAAATAGTCAGTTTCAGCATCTACGGGACAACCCTGTTGCTGGTCTACCTCAACTCGACCTTTTATCACTCCTGTCAGGGTCGCACCAAAGCGGTTTTTCAAAAACTCGACCATCTCTCGATTTATCTGCTGATTGCCGGGACCTACACCCCGCTGACCCTGGTCACCCTGCGCGGCGGCTGGGGCTGGTCGCTCTTTGGAGTAATCTGGGGGCTGGCACTTTTGGGGATCATTCTGGAGTTTCAACTCACCAGGTATAAAAAACCCATCACCCTAGGAATCTATGCGACCATGGGCTGGCTGGTGCTGGTTGCCATTCGTCCCCTGTGGATCTCACTCCCAGGTCTGGGACTCATATTTCTTGTCATCGGCGGGATTTTCTATACCATCGGTATCTACTTTTATGTCTCCAAGGACAAGATCCCCCACTCCCACGGGATCTGGCACCTGTTCGTCATCGCCGGCAGTTTTTTCCATTTTCTTACCATGCTGATCATCCTCTAGACGCCTGGTGCATCACTGCCAGGGGCTGAATTCAATCTTCGCCAGTCCTTATGGGGGGAGCCGATTCAACGGGAGTGACCATTATACCGAGTTATTGCCGCAGTTTAAGCAGGACCGATTTACTCGGGGCGCCATCGGGCGCCATGCCCTCTTGCTGCTGAAACTGAGCTATCGCAGCCCGGGTGCCCTTACCGGGATTGCCGTCAATCTCGCCCTGGTAATATCCTCGTTTCTGCAGCAATTGCTGAAGTTCTATCTTCTCCTCGGCGTTCAGAGATCCCGGCGGGCGCGGCCACTGCTGCGCCATTCCGGGGAAGCCGGCCAATCGGTCGGCCAGCAGACCCACTCCGAGGGCATAGGCATCGGCGTTGTTGTAGCGCTTTAGAACGAAAAAATTTCTCATCACCAAAAAGCCCGGCCCTTCCTCCCCGGCCAGAAGTTTCAGCACCGCTTTCTCGCCGGGACGGGGGAAGCCTCTGCCTCCCGGTCGGCTGAAACCGAGCTGCTGCCACTCGGAAAGGAGCTTGGTCTGGCCTTCCAGGGCCGCGCTGTCCGCTGGCAGGGTGACTTCATAGCCCCACGATTTACCGCTGCGCCAGCCGTTTTTGTGCAGCAGATTGGCGGCGGTTGCCAGGGCGTCCGGGATTGAATTCCAGATGTCGCGTCTGCCGTTGCCGTCCATATCCACCCCATAGGCCAGGTAGCTGGTGGGAATAAACTGGGTGTGCCCCATGGCACCGGCCCAGGAACCGCTGAACTGGTCGACGCCCACATCGCCCGCCTGCAGAATTTTTAGTGCGGCGACAAGCTGGGCGCGGCCGAACTTCTTTCGCTTCGGGTCAGCGAAAGCCAGGGTGGCCAGCGCCTGGGGGACGTAGTGGAGACGATCCGGCTGCTCCAGAACCGCACCGTAATTCGACTCCATGGACCAGATGGCCAGCAGGATACTGCGCTTTATCCCGAACTTTTGGGCCACAGCCGCCAGGGTCTGGTCATGGACCCGATCCATCAGCTGCCCCCTGGAGATAGAAATGGGGTTGACCCGACCGTCCAGGTAATCCCAGATCTTGGTGGTGAATTCCGGCTGGTAGTTGGCTTTTTCCAGCACCTTGGCATCGACCTCCGCTATCCCCTCGAAAGCCTTTTCCCAGGTGGAATTTCGAACCCCCTGCTGACCGGCACCCGGGCGGAAGTCATCGAGCCACTGTTGAAAGTCGCTGCGGGCCGAAACGGATGCCGGTAAGAGAAGCATCAGCAACAGGCTCAGCTGCCAGGCAATCTTGCCTATGTTTTTCACACATCCTCCTGGTAGATAAGGGGACGCAATCGGTATTGCGTCCCCGAGCAGATGACGAATAACAAGCCCCCTGCCGGAACTCTGTTCCGCAGGGGGCTGCAGGCTCGCTGGTGGAAGAGGCTTATCTCTTCACTTCCACCTGGGCAGCTTTTTCATAATACTGGATCAGACCGCCATGATCGTTGCCCTGCTTGCCGTCGACCTTGAGGGCCTGCATGATCTCCATGACCCCGGCGGTAAGCGGCAACGGCACGCCGATCTCGTGGGCGGTTTCCAGCACGTTGGCCAGATCCTTGATATGCAGTTCGATGCGGAACCCCGGATCGAATTTGCGGTCCATGACCAGCGGCGCCTTGGCGTCGAGCACCGTGCTGCCGGCCAGCCCGCCCCTGATTGCCTGGTAGACGAGTTCAGGCTCCACCCCCGCCTTGGTGGCCAGAACAAGGGCCTCGGACATGGCGGCGATGTTGAGCGCCACGATAATCTGGTTGGCCAGTTTGGTGGTGTTGCCGGCGCCGATACTGCCGGTGTAGACTACGGAGCCTGCCATGGTCATCATCAGATCGTAGCACTTGTCGAACACCTCTTTCTTGCCGCCGACCATCACCGAAATGGTGCCGTCGATAGCCTTGGGCTCTCCGCCGCTGACCGGGGCATCGAGCAGCTCAACCCCGATTTTTTCCAATTCACCATAAATTTCCTTGCTGGCCAGCGGGGCGATCGAGCTCATGTCGATCACCACCGTTCCCGACTTGGCCCCCTCAATGACACCGTTTTTTCCCAGGACCACTTCCTTCACGTGGGGCGAATTGGGCAGCATGGTAATTATGATTTCTGTCTGCTCTGCCACCGCTTTCGGGGAGTCTGCGGTTGCCGCGCCCGCGGCCGAGACTTCCGCCACCGCCTCTTGATTAACATCCATGACCACCAGGTCATAGCCTGCCTTGAGCAGATTTTTGCTCATCGGCTTACCCATGATGCCAAGTCCTATGAATCCAACTTTCATATCTGTCTCCTTTGCGTTGAATGATTTTTCCGGCGGTACCGTTACCGATATTTGGAAAGCCAGCCGAGACCCTCCTCGGTGTCCGCCGCGGGGATATACTCACAGCCGATCCAGCCTGCATAGCCCGAGGCATCGATAGCCTTGAATAGGTTATCGTAATTGATCTCGCCGGTACCGGGTTCATGGCGGCCCGGGGTATCTGCCAGTTGTATATGGCCAATTATCTCGCCAAGTCCCGTGATTGTGTTTATCAACTCACCTTCCATACGCTGCATATGATAGATATCGTATTGAAACCTGAGGTTGGGACGATCGACTTCTTTGATGAGATCAACAGACTCTTTCGATCCGACCAGGTGGAACCCGGGCATATCGCGGCTGTTCAGCGCTTCGACCAACAGGGTAATGTTTTCTTTGGCGAATTCGTCGGCGGCAAAGCGAAGATTCTCCACCAGGGTTGTCCGGACCTGCTCCCGCTCGACGCCATCCGGGGTAAGGCCCGCCAGGCAGTTGAGCCGTGGACATTCCAGCACCTTGGCATAGTCGAGAGCGCGGCCGACATTTTCCTGGAACTCCTCTTCACGGCCGGGGATGCAGGCGATGCCGCGTTCTCCCGCCGCCCAGCCGTCAACCGGCAGGTTGAACAGGACCTGCTCGAGATTATGCTGCTGCAGCTTCTCTTTCAACTGCTGGGCGGGCCAGTCGTAAGGAAACATGTACTCGACCGCGGTAAAATCATTGGCGGCCGCCTTGGCGAAACGGTCGAGAAAGTCGACCTCGGTGAACAACATGGTAAGATTTGCACTGAATTTAGGCATGACAACATTCCTTCCGGGTGAGGGGATTATCTTTAATGATGGTCCGATCAATAAACAGAGATATTTATTACAGGTAAGTTAACAAACCAGAATATCAAATGGTTATTGCGCATTTGGCCTTAAGTCAATAAAAATAAGGAAGGTGGGAAACCGGTATGACCGGTTTCCTTAAACAGAATCGATCTTCTCAGGGGTGTTCACGCCAGAACAAGAGTTTTTTCCTTAAAGCGAGGCGCGCGAAGAGGTAAAGGGAAAGATTCTTTTTCGAGTAAATCCCAGGTACCATTACGATGAAAACTTCATTGCTGTTCGGCAGAGGTGAGCGGCAGCTTGATCTGCCCGAAGACATAAAGATCCACGAAATAAACAAATACCCGATGCCCCTGCTGGAAGATGACGACAGCGCCATCGGACAGGCCCTGCTCGAGCCCATCGGCAGCCCTTCCCTGCCCCAGTTGGCTAAGGGCAGGAAGTCAGCCTGCATCCTCGTCTGCGATATCACCCGGCCGGTGCCCAACGGCCTGCTGCTGCCGCCGCTGCTTGACACGCTGCTGGCCCAGGGAATAGAAAAGGAGGATATCCTCATTCTGGTGGCCACCGGCCTGCACCGACCCAACGAGGGTGAGGAACTCAGGGAGCTGGTCGGCAACGACCAGGTGTTCGATTCGTTCAGGATCGAAAACCATTTCGCCAGGGACCGCGAGGCCCACGTCGATCTGGGGATGACCTCCCAGGGCATCCCCATCGGCATCGACCGCCGTTTTTACGAGGCCGACCTGAAAATCGTCACCGGGCTGGTTGAACCCCATTTCATGGCCGGCTACTCGGGCGGCAGAAAAGTGGTTGCCCCCGGGGTGGCTTACCAGGATACTATCCTGAAATTTCACACCGCCCATATTCTCGAGCACCCCAGGGCCGTCAGCTGCGTACTGGAGGGCAACCCGCTGCACGAGGCGCAGCTTGAAATAATCAGGAAGATCGGCCCTGTCTATGCGCTCAATGTGGCCATAGACGACAAGCGGCGACTGGGTAAGGTAACCTTCGGCGCCATCGAGGAAAGTCACCTGGCGGCGGTCTCCTTCATGAGAAAATATGCCGAAGTCGATATCGACCGACGCTTCAGAACAATCGTTACCTCGGCCGGCGGCTACCCGCTGGACAAGACCTATTATCAGACGGTCAAGGGCATGGTTGGACCGATGGATATTCTCGAAACCGGGGGTACCATCATCATCGCCAGCGAGTGTTCCGAAGGCATGGGCAGCCCCGAGTTTGCCGCCGCCCAGCAGATGCTCTGCACCCATGGGCAGAAGGAATTCATGCATATCCTGGACGGCCGCAGCGAAGCACTGATTGACGAATGGCAGACGGAAATGCTGCTCAAGCCTTTGCGCCGGGGCACTATCAAACTGTACACCGAACGGCTCGGTAAAGCCGATCTGACCCATATCTTCGTCGACCACGTCAGCGACCTCGAGCAGGCTATTCTGGGCAGTGTGAAAGATCAAGGCGACCCTGAAATAGCAGTTATTCCAGAAGGCCCGTATGTGGTCCCCCGTTATACAGGTTCCTGATTCACAGGTGAACTGTTGGTGCTAGCTGCTGTTTCGCTGGACCAGGGCAGCAGCACAAGGGAAAACGGGCGCCCTGTCCTGTACTTATTCTAATTCGTATCTATCATGTAGGTCTCCACCCGGAGAAGATCAATAATTTGACCAGAGAGGAGTCCGTTATGAGTAACTTAGTGGTTATCGGTTTTGATGATGAAACCACCGCATTCGAGATGCGGGCAGAGCTTGCCAAAATGCAGAAAGAGTACCTGATCGAGATGGAAGATGTGGTCGTGGTTACCAAGGATGAGAATGACAAAGTCAAGCTGCATCAGGCGGTCAACCTGACCGCCAGCGGCGCCGTCGGCGGCAGCTTCTGGGGCATGCTCATCGGCTTTCTGTTTCTCAACCCGCTGGCCGGGGCCGCAGTTGGGGCCGGTGCCGGGGCCTTGAGCGGTAAGATGGCCGACATCGGCGTCAACGACAAGTTCATGAAAGAACTGGGGCAAACCTTCACGCCCGGCACCTCCGCCCTTTTCGTGCTGGTCCGCAAAGCCACCCCGGACAAAGTGCTCGAAGGATTGAAAAAGTTCAAGGGCACGGTGATACAGACCTCACTGACCAAAGACAAGGAAGAAGAGCTGCGCCAGGTCCTGGAAGGTTGACAGTCTGCTCGTTATTGATGGCGGCCCGGCACCCTGCGGGCTGGGCCGTCTTCATCTCTAGCCGAGATTGTCAAGCACCCGATCGGTGAACGACACGGTGGTTTCACGGCCGCCCAGATCGGCAGTGAATATTTTCTGCTCGGTGACCCGCTCCACCGCCTCCATGAGAGCTTTTCCCGCTTCCTTCTCGCCCAGGAAATCAAGCATCATCTGCACCGACCACAGGGTGGCGATGGGATTCGCCAGCCCCTGCCCGGCAATGTCTGGAGCCGAGCCATGCACCGGTTCGAACATGGAAGGGAAGGTCTTGTCGACGTTGAGATTGGCCGACGGGGCAATGCCGATTCCCCCGGCCACCGCCGGACCCAGATCGCTGAGAATATCGCCGAACAGATTGGAGCCGACCACCACGTCGAACCAGTCCGGATGCTGGACGAAATGGGCGCAGAGAATATCGATGTGGTACTGGTCGCGCCGCAGCTCCGGATAGTCCGCGCCAACTGCCGCAAAACGCTCGTCCCAATAGGGCATGGTATAGCTTATGCCGTTGGACTTGGTGGCCGAGGTAAGATGTTTGGCCGGCCGCTGCAGCGCCAGTTCACAGGCGTATCTGATTATCCGGTCCACCCCGGTGCGGGTGAAAATAGTCTCCTGGAATACGCACTCGCGCTCGCTGTGCTCGAACATGCGTCCCCCGGTATTTGAATATTCACCCTCGGTATTTTCACGGACCACGAGAAAATCAATATCTTCAGGGCCCCGGCCCGAAAGAGGGGAAGTTATCCCCTGCAACAGTCTCACCGGCCGGAGGTTCACATACTGATCAAAGCGGCGCCTGATGGGCAGCAACAATCCCCAGAGTGAAACATGGTCGGCCACCGCCGGGTCGCCCACCGCACCAAGCAGGATGGCGTCAAACGGGGTGAGCTGCTCGATGCCGTCTTCGGGCATCATCTCGCCATGCTCGAGGTAGTAGGAGCAGGAATAGGGGAATTCGGTGCACTCAACCTGAAAACCGAACTGTGTGGCCAGAGCCTCGAGGACCCTCACGCCTTCAGGTATTACTTCCAGGCCTATCCCGTCCCCGGGGATCAAGGCGATTTCATAGGTCATTGGACAACTCCATTGTCACCAGGTGAATTTCGTGCAGCCATTAAAAACTATTTCCAAATCAAAAATTATCAAGCGCCCCCGAGTCCCTACACCACCAGGAAATTTACCAGAAAGCCGGCAGATACCGCCATGACCATCACCGAGCAGATGAAGCCGATCAGCAGCGGCATCCTGAACATGCCTTTGAGCATGGCCAGTTCGGGCAGGCTGGCGCCGGCACCGCCAATGATCAAGGCGATTACCGCCCCGAGACTCATACCTTTGGCCACCAGGCTGGCGGCAATCGGGACCATGGTGCTGACCCGCAGATAAAGGGGAATGCCCACCACCGCCGCGACGGGCACTGCCAGCGGGTTATCCGCCCCGGCCAGACGGACCACCAGCTGAGCCGGCAGAAATCCATGAATGACAGAACCTATGGCCACCCCGAGTATGACAAAGGGCAGCAGGGACCTGAATTGACGCACCGCCTCGTTGAAGATGCGCCGCCACCTTCCCGGCTGTTCCTGGTAGACGGGGATGGTGAAGGCAGGCGCCTGTTCCGCACCTGATCCTGCACCTTCGCAGCACGGTGCGGCCGGCTGCAGCTGGACCATGAACTGCGTACCTGAATCAGCTGCGGCTCCAGGAACAGTCTGGGTCAATGGCATGCCGGCGGCAGCAGGGGCGGCTCCCCCCTGATGCAGGACATCCTGAATCAGGAACCTGGAAAAACCGGCTTTTTCCAGCAGAAAGCTTATGATGACGGTCATGCCGATGGCCACAAACGCATAGATGAGTGTAACTTTCAGGCCAAGCAGGGTGATAAACAAGGGGATAATGACCGGATTGACCAGAGGCGAGGTAAACAAAAATGCCATGGTCGGCCCAAAGCCTGCTCCGGCCCGCAACAGACCGATGGTGACCGGAATGGTCGAACAGCTGCAGAACGGAGTCAAGCCGCCGAGAATCGAGCCGATCAGATAGCCCCTGCCGTGACGGCCCGACAACCAGCGCTTTACTTTATCCTGGGGTAGAAATTCGTTGATGACGCCGACCAGAAAGCTTATCCCGACAAAAAGGATGGCCAGCTCCGCCATAGTGGTCATAAAAAATACGAGGGTTTCCCCCAGTTGGGGCAGCATCTGTTGCATATCAGCAATTATCCTTCGGGTTACCTGTATTTGCAAGCATCAGCGCGCATCCTCCGCAAGCGGCAGGCTCTGCAGCGTACAACACTCAGACAGCAGGTATTCGGCAAGTTCACGAATGGCCGACATCTGCGGCTCGCAGTGCAGTACCCTGCTCTGTCTTCGCTGTTTGACCAGGCCGACCCTGACAAGGCGCTGAAGGTGGTGGGTCAGGGTCGATGCGGGAATTCCCAGGCTGCTCTGAATTTTGCCCACCGGCAAGCCGTCTTTGCCGGCTCTGACCAATAATCTGAATATCGACAGCCGGGTAATGTTACCCAATTCGGCGCAGCGCCCGGCGGCGTGTTCTAAATCCATCGAAGCCCTCCATGGTGGAATGTCAGCGTCATTGCAGCAATCTTACCGCGGATCACGAAACTCGTCAACGACATTTCTAGAATTATAGAAACATGGCCCGGCCCAGGCAATAACAAGGTCCAGTCTGCTCTTCTTCGGCTTCTCACCAAGCGCAGCAGGGTCATCGATGCACTGGCTTGCAGCGGCTCGTGTGCGATGCACGATTTGAGACGCGGGGGTACCTTGAATTACAAATATATGCTACTATAGCTCCGCTCCTAGCTCAGCACTCATCCAGGCAGCCCCGGCTGCCGAAAACCTGGGAAAACGAAGAAGGGAGGAATCATGCCGATAGTAAATGCCAAGGAAATGCTGCTCACCGCTACTGCTGAAAAATACGCGGTCGGTGCCTTTAACGTCACCAACTTCATTCAGATGAAAGCGGTGGTGGAGACGGCAATACATAAACAGTCGCCGGTTATCATCCAGACCTCGGTAACACCGTCAAAATTTCGCGGTCCCGACGTGTTCGCCGCCGTTTTCAAAACCATGGCCCGCGAGGCGCCGGTGCCGGTCTGCCTTCATGTGGATCACTGCAACGAAGTTGATTATTGCAAAGCATGCGCCGACGCCGGCTACACCAACGTGATGATCGATGCTTCCCACCATGAGTTTGCTGAAAACATCCGCCAGACTAAAATGGTGGTCGACTATTGCCATGCCCGAAATATCTCGGTGGAAGGCGAGCTCGGTACCGTTTCAGGCGTCGAGGACCAGGTGGTGGTGGCCGAGGACGAAGCCCAGCTGTGCGATCCCGACCTGGCTGTGGAATTTGTCGAGCAGACCGGGATCGACTTGCTGGCACCTGCCATCGGCACCGCCCATGGGGTCTACAAGACCACAACACCGAAACTCGATTTCGATAGGCTGGCGACAATTGCCCAGAAAATCAACGGCAACGGACCGCACACACCGCTGGTGATCCATGGGGGAACCGGCCTCTCCGATGATACGGTCAGGAAACTGGTCTCCCTGGGCGGCTCCAAGTTCAACGTTTCCACCGAGTTGAAACATTGCCTTCTGGATACCACCTACGACTATATAGCGGCCAACCGAAGTGGATATGATCCTGGCAAAGTCGACAGGGCCGTCCTCGAGGCCGTCTCCGGGGTCATAGCAAAATGGATGGATCTGCTCGGCAGCGCGGGCCGGGCCTAACTGCTTTCGTCTCAGGCCCCGCAGCTCACTGATACATCCATGCTCTCCTTTATCGAATATGGTTCGGGCTCCCCGGTGATCCTGGTCCACGGTCTGCTGGGATCGAAAATTAACATGGCCGGCGCCGCCCGGTTTTTGGCCGACCGCCACCATGCCCTGGCCGTTGACCTCCGGAACCACGGCGAATCATTTCACCATAATTCGATGAACTACCGGATCATGGCCGCCGATATCGGCGGCTTCATGGACGACAACGGCCTGGAAACGGCATCACTGGTCGGCCATTCGATGGGCGGCAAATGCGCCATGCAGTATGCACTCAGTTTCCCTGACCGGGTCGACAAGCTGGTGGTGGTCGATATCGCACCCGGCGAGTATACAGATCCGAGCTGGACGAGATACCTCAATGCCATGCTGGCCGTCGATGCCTCCGGGTTGAAATCGAGAAAGGAAGCAGATGAAGCCCTGGAGAAGGAGATCCCCTCGCAGATCTATCGGCAGTTTCTGTTAAGCAATCTGGTCAGCGATGATGGCGGCAGCTACCGCTGGCGACCGAATCTCGCCGCTATCCTTGCTGCCCAGCACGAGATCTCCGCAGCGGTGTCCGGTCCCGCCTCCCGGATCGACACCCTTTTCATCAGAGGCTCCGCTTCTGCCTATATAAATGATGAAGACCTGCAGTTGATCGAAAATCTATTCCCTCAGGCGCAGCTGACCACGGTTGACGAGTGCGGTCACCTGGTGCACATCGAGGCCAGGGACAGGTTTAATCAACTCCTGCATGACTTTCTTTGACCCCCTTCCTAAACGCCGCTGCACTTCACCCTTCGATATCAATTAACTGGCGCGCAGACCTTGTCATTTGGTCTTCAATTGCAATAGTCAATGGGGGAACACAATCGATAAGACCAGAGCAACCGGCCGCAGGGCTGCCGATGAGAGGCTCCCCCAGCAAAGCGGACGGTACAGGACCATCTCAAATGAAAAAGACGCCCCCCTACAACGGCTTTGAGCAGGGCCCCATCCGCCCGCCCAGCGAGTCCGAAAGCCTGCTTATCAGGATCACCCGTAATTGCCCGTGGAACCGCTGCACCTTCTGTCCGGTCTACAAGGATGACAACTTCAGTCTGCGTCCGGTCGAGCATGTGCTTAACGACATCGACACGGTCAAGTCCTATGTCGACGCAATAGTCGAGGCCAAACGCACGGGCACCCGCTACTACGGTGACTTTCTCAAAGAAGGGCTGGAGGACGAGGTGGCACTGCATGCTGCCTATCATTTTGTGGCCGGCGGAATGAGGTCGATTTTCCTGCAGGACGGCAACAGCCTGATCATCAAGCCCGAGGATATCATCACCATTCTTTGCCATCTGCAGCTCTCCTTCCCCATGGTGGAGCGGATCACTTCTTACGCCCGTTCCCGCACCATCGCCCGGATCAGCGACGAAAATCTCGAGAAGATGGCCCAGGCCGGGCTCAACCGCATTCATATCGGTATGGAATCGGGCTCCGACCGGGTGCTGAAAATGGTCAGGAAAGGCGTCGACAAGGCCACCCAGATCAAGGCGGGCCAGAAGGTGAAGCGGGCCGGAATTGAACTCTCAGAGTACTTTATGCCCGGACTAGGGGGAGACGCACTCTCCCGCGAGCATGCCCTGGAGTCGGCCGATGCGCTTAATCAGATCAACCCCGATTTCATCCGTATGCGTGCCCTGGCGCTGCCTGTCGCAGCGCCGCTTACCACCCAATTCGAGGCGGGAGAGTTTGACAAGATGGGCGAAGTCGCCACCGCCAGGGAACTGCTGCTCCTTCTCGAGTCGCTGCAGGGAATCACCAGCAAGGTTCGCAGCGACCACGTGCTGAATCTCTTCTCCGAGGTCAACGGTACCCTGCCGGCAGATCAGCAGAAAATGATCGATCCTCTGCGCCGTTTTCTGGCACTCGACGCCAGGGAGCAGATGATTTTCTGCATCGGCAGAAGAACCCACCGGTTAAGCAGGCTTGCCGACCTGAACAAACCGGAACTGCGGGATCCGGTAGCTCAGATGTGCGATGAGCATGGTGCCACGGAGGACAATATGGACCAGATCATTCAAGCGATTATGCAGCGCTTTATCTAGTTTACCCGATGAAAAAAATTCTGATACTATTCGCCCACCCGGCCATCTCACGCTCGACCATGAATCGGGCCATGAAAGAGGCGGTTACCGGTCTTGACGGCGTGAAAGTGCACGATCTCTACCGCCGCTATCCCGATTTTTACATCGATGTCGAGCACGAGCAGCGCCTCTGTGAGGAACACGACGTCATTATCTTCCAGCATCCGTTCTACTGGTATTCAACCCCTTCCATCATAAAGGAATGGCTGGATCTCGTCCTCCAGCACGGCTGGGCCTATGGTTCTGAAGGCAGGGCGCTGGAGGGGAAATACTATTGCCATGCCCTGACCGCCGGTGGGGACGACACGACCTATCGCAGTCAAGGCGCGAATTTGTTCACCATTGACGAGTTGCTGGCCCCCTTCCGGGCAACAGCCAACCTCTGCCGTCTGCGGTGGCTGCCGCCGTTTGCCGTACTCGGCATTCACCGGGGCCTGCCCGACGGGCTTATCCGCAGCCATGCCCGTGATTATCATGCGCTGGTCACGGCCCTCAGGGATGAACAGCTCGATCTCGCGGCTGTCACCAACTCCGCATATCTCAACAGCAACCTCACCGGAGTCATCAGGCAGCCTTAGCCATGGAACATTTTCTTCTGCAACTTTTCATCTTTTTAGCAGCCGCGGCAATCGCAGTCCCCGCAGCAAAAAAATTGGGATTGGGTTCGGTACTGGGCTACCTGATTGCCGGCATCATCATCGGTCCCTATGGGCTGTCTCTGATCGGCGATATCGAAGAGGTCATGCATTTCACCGAATTCGGGGTGGTTATGATGCTCTTTCTGGTCGGACTGGAACTCAAACCCTCCCTGCTCTGGCAGATGCGGGTACCGATCATCGGCATGGGCGGGGCCCAGGTCGTTCTCTCCACCATCGCCATAGGTGCGCCGGCACTTTTCTTTCTGAGCTGGCAGGAGAGTCTTGCCGTCGGCATGATCCTGGCACTTTCGTCAACCGCCATAGTTCTACAAACACTGCGGGAAAAAGGCCTCATGGACACGCCTCCCGGGCGCTCGGTTTTCTCAGTACTGCTGTTCCAGGACCTGGCGGTCATCCCCATGCTCGCCCTGCTGCCGCTTCTGGCCGCGGGCGCGGCCCATGGCGGCGGACATCATGGTGCTGGTCTGTTCGATATTCAGGCCTTGCCGGTCTATCTCCGCATCCTGGTCACCCTCCTGGCCATCGGCTTTATATTCGTGCTCGGCAAATTCGGCAGCAGGCCGATCTTCCGGGCCATCGCCGCCACCAGGGTAAGGGAAATTTTCGTCGCCGCCGCACTGGCCCTGGTCGTCGGCATCTCCCTGCTGATGACCATGGTCGGCCTGTCTCCGGCACTGGGAACCTTCCTTGCCGGAGTGGTCCTGGCCAACAGCGAGTATCGCCATGAACTGGAAAGCGACATAGAACCCTTCAAGGGGCTGCTGCTCGGCATCTTTTTCATTTCCATCGGGGCCAGCCTTAACTTCAGCCTCATCGGCGACGAGATGGCTTTGATCAGTGGACTCGTCATCGGCCTGATCGCCATCAAGTGGATGATTCTCTACCTGGTCGGGCTGATCTTCAGAATGGCTCCAAAAGAGAGACGACTGCTCCCGGTCGCACTGGCGCAGGGAGGAGAGTTCGCCTTCGTCCTCTTTCAGTTTTCCAAGACCAACGGGGTGCTCACGGACGAGCTCATCGACCCGCTGATCTCCGCGGTTGCCATCTCGATGTTTCTCGCCCCGCTGTTCTTCATCCTGCATGAGAAAATCCTGGCCCGCGATTCAGCTGCAGAGGAGGAAAGAGACAGCGATGTCATCGACCGTTCAGGCCACAAGGTTATCCTGGCTGGGTTCGGCAGGCTCGGAACCGACCTGGGCCGACTGTTGATTTCGGCCGGAATCAGGCCCGTAATTCTCGACCATGATGCCTCCAACGTGGACGTGCTCCGCAAATTCGGCTTCGAGGTATATTACGGCGACGTGACCCGGCTTGACCTGCTCGAGGCGGCCGGGGCCGGGGAGGCCGAGCTGCTGATCATCACCATCGGCAATGTTGCTAAAGCGCGGGCTCTGGTGCGACTGTGCCAGAAGCACTATCCCCATCTGCAGATTGCCGTCAGTGCTGCAGATCGAGCCGCAGCCTATGAATTCATGGATATGGGTGTCAGCGTCATCAAACGCGAGACCTTCGACAGCGCCCTGGCCCTGGGCTGCGATGTCCTGCAGCTTCTCGGCATGCCGACCTATGAGGCGCACCGGCTCATGCGGCTGTTCAGAAGAAAAGACGAGGAGATGCTCCCCGAACTCCACCGTATATTCAAAAGTGACCGTGACAGCTATGTGTCCATGTATCAGAAGCACAACGCTGATCTGGAAGAGCTGATGCGTATGGATACCAACGTCGATATGGAGGAGATAGAGCGGGCCTGGACCGCGGGTAATCCCGAGGAGTGATAGACAGCTCACTCACCTCACCGGCGTTGACTTGGTGAAGGGCAGGTAAAATAGTCTTGCCTGTGAGGGGAACACCCCCTGAAGATGGTATTTGCAGACGACAGCTATGAGCACCACCACAACATCACAGTCATCAACCGAATTTCGGTTGGCGATCTACAGGGTCGTCCTGGCAGCAGCATTTCTGCTGGTGCTCTCGATATTCCTGGCGATTCCGTCCTACTACCAGACCACCACGCTCTGGTACAAGACCGGAGTGGACAGGGCGATGCTGCTCGCCGCCCACTACCTGGGCCTGGTCGGACTCATCCTTCTTTACCTGCAGATTATCCTCTCTGCCAGAGGCTATTTTCTCGACCGTCTTGTTGGACCGGTCAAGCTGCTGCGCTGGCATCGGCTCAATGGCATGGCACTTCTGGTGCTGGCGGCCAGCCACATTTTACTGGTCCTTGTCCCGGAAGGGTTGGCCAACCTGCCATTGGGAAAGAAGTTCTGGCCCGAAATGGTGGGTGGCGCCCTGTTCACCGTCATCATCCTGCTGGTTGGCTCTTCCTATTTTCGACAGGCCATTCGTCTGCCCTATAAAATCTGGAAAATCTTTCATCGACCGGCGGGCTACCTGGC
>JARRLH010000003.1:0-33453 GCA_037387205.1 Desulfofustis sp. | reverse complement strand
TCTCAGGAGCTGATAGTCAGGCACTACATCTGGTTTGATTGCTCCGCAATACTCCTGCACAGAGCCACTCTTGTGGTATGCTTTGCCGAAAGATGGTTTCGAGAAACTAGTTTCACAATCAATGTCCTCTACATTGATATTAAATTTCGCAGCAATATCGAGCCTGGCCTTTGCTGCAAATTTTTTGTTTTCATTTCTGTTTGTTCCATAATCGACATCTTCAGCGGCAGCAGTTGTCGTATTAAATCCCATAAAGGCAATGGTATTGCAGATAACGAACGTCATTGATATGACGGCTGCGAGTACATTCTTCATGATACCGTGCATCTCTGCCTCCTGCGCAGCGGCACTATGCCCAGTGGTCGGCAATGCCTGAACACTCCTGGCGGTCAAGGCAAACCATATATAGGTAATGTAAGCACTGGGCCCACCAGATTAACGGAACAATGTGGCGGTACAACTCTGCTCCACATCTTGTGTGGAAGGAATCTGTGGCACGAGTGATGCGGCGGAATCAATAGAAAAAGCCATGCCATTTTATTCTGATAGTCTTCTAAGAGTGGTAATTGACATTTTCGCTTGAAAACAACCGCCACGAAGTTCTATTTACACGTTAGGATTGGTGTTTAGTTTATTAGTATGAACATCTGATTGGCGATCGGTAGCCAATCAAGGCATATTTTCAGCACGCCTCTTTGCAGCGGAGGTGGTGATGAACAAACAAGATAGTCCAATACTTTTCCTGCCGTTCTTACTCCTCTTTTTCTTATCTTTCAGTCAAACAGGATTGGCCAGCAACCTTATTGAACAAATTGAAAATGATCTCGTCGCTCTATCTAATTCCGGTGAAGCGACAAATAAATCATCCCCGAAAGTAACCGCTGATAAGTTCCGAACCGAGGCTGGTACACAGGCATTCATGGATTCGGAACTGAAAGCCCTGGAGCAGTTTAATTTGGCGAATTCCCATTACAGCGGTGAAGGAGCCACACAAGATTTCCAAACAGCTGCAAAGTTATATCAAGAGGTCGCAGAACTAGGACATCCTGAAGCCCAGGTCATGATTGGGTTCATGTACGCTGAAGGAGAAGGCGTACAACAAAATTACAAGCGGGCAGCAGAATGGTACCTGAAGGCATTAAAGCAAGAGTATGTATTGGCTTATACGTACCTGGGAGTTTTTTATTTCGAGGGAAAAGGCGTACCGAGAAACTATGAGAAAGCCTTACAACTTTTTTTAAAAGCTGCCGAACAGGGGGCTGCTGACGCCCAGAACTATTTGGGGAAGATGTATCAAGAAAGCAAAGGCGTCGAGCAAGATTATAAAAAGGCAGTGAAGTGGTACACCAAGGCAGCTGAGCAAGGTTTTGCAGTAGCTCAACATAATCTGGGCCTCATGTACTTTCAGGGCAAAGGCATCACACAGAACTACGAAGAAGCAGTCAGATGGTTTCGACAAGGCGCCGAGGGAGGATATGCCCACGCTCAATATAATCTCGGGACGGCCTACGAATTGGGTTGTGGGGGGCTTGCGCAAGATTATACCGCAGCGGCGCATTGGTACACGGTGGCAGCCGAGCAGGGCGATGCTCATGCCCAATTCAGGTTAGGGCGTTTATACGACCAGGGAAAAGGCGTTGAGCAGAGCTACAGACAAGCCGAAAAATGGTACAGACAAGCCGCTGAACAAGGTCATAGAGAATCTCAGTTCAGCCTGGGATCAATGTACGAAAAAGGCGAAGGCGCGGTACATGATCAGAAAGAAGCGGTCAACTGGTATTTGCGGGCCGCAGAACAGGGGTGCCCTAAATCACAATACAACCTGGGGCGTATGTATTTTGAAGGCAGGGGAGTGGAGCAGGACTATGAAAAAGCAATCGACTGGTGGCTGAAAGCTGCAGATCAAGGGTGCGTTCAGGCTCAATATAATCTCGGGGTGCTCTACGATTTTGGCCGAGGAATGGTGCAAAACAAGCTCGAAGCTGTCAGGTGGTATCTAAAAGCCGCTGAACAGGGATATGGCAATGCTCAGTTTAATTTGGGGGTGATCTTTTCAGGAGCCAGAGGCAACGAACATCTGCAAGATTACCAGAAAGCACTCACATGGTATAAAGCGGCGGCTGCACAAGGTATTACCTTGGCTCAGAATAATTTAGGCCTGATGTACGAGAAAGGGATGGGTGTACCGGTCAACCCCAAGGAGGCCGCAAGGTGGTACACCAAGGCCGCTGATCAAGGTTACGCCAGAGCTCAAATTAATTTGGGGTTTATGTACTTTCAGGGAAACGGCGTTTCCCAGAATTTCGAGACGGCAGTGGAATGGTTCAGGAGGGCTGCCGATCAAGGAGATGTTGATGCCTATTACTATTTAGGGAAATGTTATTATTACGGCACCGGCGTTTCCCGAAACGGACAGTTGGCCATATTGTGGTTCCAAAAAGCCGCCCGGGGAGGACACAGATATGCTATCGGATTTTTTAAGAAATTCGCAGAAGTAGGTTATGCTGAGTCGCAACTGATCATGGGATTGCTTTACTATGAAGGCAGAGGTATATCCCAGGACTACCGGGAGGCTGTAAAATGGCTGACTAAGGCCTCTGTGCAGGGGAATGACGATGCGCAACACTATCTCGATATAATCTGCACCGAGAAACCAGGGGCTTGTGATTAGCAGATTGATTCGATTTTAGTAGGAGCGTCCCCTTCTATCCTGCTTTTTCTCCAGCCAAGCAAGCGCCCCCATCAAACCGAAGATGAGCAGAAAACCTGTTTATCTTTTGACGCGACCACCAGATAAACCCTGCCAGATAACGTCTTCAGCAAACTGACCAACCACATCAATCTGTTTATTTGATAGGCGGCGTGAATTGCTTTCATCCTGATTTAACCACAACGAGAGAATTTGATATAATTTAGACTGATCTGGAAATTCGACTACACAAATATTTAGTAATTATTATGCCATCTTTTTCAATTACCTAGTTTGTCTGGCAATAATATTCCAAGCGGGGGTGAGCCATGACCAAGATGCGTAAAAGAGTTTTCAGATCCCTGGTAATAACCATCTGTTTATTAGCTGTCTCCCTGGCCAGGGTCGAGGTACAGGCAGATGAGGTTAAACGAGTAGGCATAATTGGCAAAGGTTCTCACAAAGCATTAGCCGCCCGACTTGAATCTCTCAAAAAAGGGATGGGGGACTACGGTTATATTGAGGGGAAAAACGTCACCTTTGAGTATCGTTTTGCAGATGGCAATTATGACCTCCTTCCCGGCTTGGTTGATGAATTGAAAAACCTCGATGTTGATGTCATTGTTGCAGCAGGATGCCCGGCCGCAGATGCTGCCAAGACGGCGGCCGACCGGATACCCATCGTGGCGTATACGACCAACCCTGTGGCGACCGGACTCGTTAAAAGTTTCGCCCATCCCGGGGGCAATATCACCGGCATGACCCTGATGACAGGCTCCGAGTTTCACAGCAAGAGATTAGAGCTGTTGAAACTTATTAGACCCTCTGCCTCGCTCATTGGCGTCTTTTGGAATCCAACTATCAAATCACATCAACTTTCTCTTAAGCAATTAACAAATACAGCGGCCAATATGGAGCTGTCTATTCTGCCCCTGGATGCTCAAACGAAAGCTGACATTGAAAGAGCATTTGAGACAATGAGTTTAGAAAAACCTGATGCTCTCATCAACTTTGGTGACACCGTATTTACAGCGAATCGACAACAAATAGCGAACTATGCCATCGCCAATAAATTGCCGACTAATTTCAACCATGCAGGCTTTGTTGATGCAGGCATCCTTATGTCCTATGGTCCTGAGCCTGTAAAATTATTCGTTCGTTTGGGAAACTATGTAGGGAAAATCCTTGATGGGGCCAAGCCAGAAGACCTGCCCGTAGAGCGGCCCTCTGAATTTGATCTCGTTCTCAATCTAAAAACTGCCGAGAAGATTGACCTCACCATTCCGCCAGAGATACTTCTCCAGACAACCAAAACCATTCAATGAAAATCTTATGAGGAATCCTCGCTGTTTTCTGCTGGATAACCCACTACAGCGTGTATGAGCAGCCGGCCGAAAACACAGGCTTCATCAGATCTAATCAATGGCAAGGGAAAACGCCGCTTAATCAGGAGCTACTTTCTCGTCTCCTTTCTTCTTGTCGGCCTTGCCATCCTGGCAAGCGGTCTAATCGAGATCTATTACCATTTGTCCGATATCAGGGAACAAACATCTCTTCTTCAGCAGGAAATCGCCAATAGCGCGGCCTACAAAGTTGAAACGTTCATAGAAGAGATAGAGGGCAGCATGAGGTCGGTGACCTTGAGCCGTGAAATTATCGCACACGGATTATCGCCTGATATTGATTTTCAATTACATAAATTGCTCAAAATATCGGCTCCTGTGAGCGAAGTGTTTGCAGCGGATGCAAATGGAGTGATTTATAAACACGTCTCCAGGGTCAGGACCATAGTACTGAGAGACAGGCAAAGCATTTCCAGCACGGAAGCTTTCGAGACAGCCATACAAGGTGAAACCTTCTATGGCAGTGTATTCTTTGTCAATGAATCAGAACCCTATATGACTATCACCATACCGATCGAGCGTTATGCCGGAAAAATTATAGGAGTGCTTCAGGCTCAGGTGAATCTCAGATACATTTGGGATTTGGTTTCCTCGATTCGATATGGTCGCGGCGGCCACGCTTATATCGTAACACGGTATGGTGATCTGATAGCCCACCCTACCATCAGCCTGGTACTGCAACGACAAAATCTCTCAGTTTTAGATCACGTGCAGAAGGGATTTTCCAATAACGCTCAAACCTCCCCCAAAACTTCAACCTCAGTGACTACCAATTTGCACGGTGCAAAGGTCTTGAGTTCCTTCACCCTGATCCCCGAACTTGATTGGTTGGTGGTTATAGAACAACCGATGCAGGAAGCTTTCGATAAGTTGTATGACGCCCTGTTCAGGACTTCATCTCTGCTCCTTTTCGGCATTGCTATGACATTTATTGCAAGTGCTCTACTGGTTCGTAAGGTTTTGCGTCCTCTAGAAACATTGAGGCAAGGGGCTGAATCAATCGGTGCTGGTGATTTAAGCTATCGATTCGAGGTAATGACGGGTGACGAATTTGAACTTGTCTCAAATGAATTCAATAACATGGCTCAAGCCGTTCAGGACAGTCATGCCAACCTCGAAAAAAAGGTCGAATCAAGAACTAAAGAGATCGCTGAATCCAATCTGGCACTTGAAAAGGCCAGAAAAGAGCTGGAAGAATTGAACCAATCCCTGGAAGATAAGGTGAAAAGCCAGGTAAGTGAGTTGGAACGAATTAATCGGATCAAACACTTTCTGCCGCCAACGGTATCCGAAGCGATCTTAAAGTCAGATGTCGTCGATCCATTCCAGACGCACAGGAAAGAAATAACCTCTGTTTTTATTGACCTCAGGGGATTCACCAATTTTTCGGATAGCCATGAACCTGAAGAAGTGATGTTGGTTCTCAGAGAATATCATGAAGCGGTGGGCAAATTAATCGACAAATACGAAGGAACCCTGGAACACTTTGCCGGTGATGGGATCATGGTCTTCTTTAATGATCCGCGTCCGCAGAATAATCATATTGAGTTGGCTGTAAGAATGAGTCTTGAGGTCCAAAAGCGTGTGGGGCAAATTCGACCTGAGTGGCATAAAAAAGGGTACAATCTGGATGTTGGGATAGGCCTTACCACGGGTTTCGCCACTCTCGGTATTCTGGGCTTCGAGGGCCGACTGGAATATGGTGTGATCGGCAACGTACCCAACCTGGCGGCTAGACTCTCTGGTGAAGCCCAAGGAGGCCAAATAGTTATTGACGGCAAGACCTATTCCAGGATTGACAATCTCGTTGAAGTAACATCACTGGGAGAGTTATCCTTGAAAGGATTCTCCCGTAGAATTCCGGCTTACAACATCTTGAGTCTCAGCGCCTGAGTCAAGATGTTGCCTCTGAATCTCAGGCCAGTGGCAGTCACCTAACTGCCACCCCATTGCGGTTAATGCGTCAGCGCATAAAGCAGATAATTGATCCCAAGTCGGTAGGCAAGGTTCGCATATTTTGAAGGGTATCGCGGATCGTAGGTATGTTCCCAGCCATCGCCCATATCTGAATTCCAGTTGATCAAAATCATAATCCGCCCTCTGTCATCGACAATCGCCCAGTTTTCCGGATTCATGTGGTCAGACGGTGCGTTGCCATGCAAGAAATAAATACCGGGGATCCGCTGGGCGCCATCGATATCATAAAAAATATGGAAAACCGTGTGGTCTGGATTGAGTTTTATCCACCGGTTATCTGGAAAGATTTGTTCGAAGGCCTGACGAAAGACCTGCCATCCGGCCTCCCCTTTAAAATCATCGATTAACAAGAAACCGCCGCGCAGGAGATATTCCCGTAAATTTTCCACCTCCTTTTCTGTAAAATCCGGGCCGCCATCCTGACCAATTTCTACCAGGTAGAGAAAAGGAAACTCGAAAATCCGATCATCGTCCAGCCTTAACACAGCCGGTTCCGGGTGGATGTGGATTGCCGACAACCGGGTGACGCCGCGTAAAAAATTAGTTTCTGCTTCCGGATAATCGTGGGCCCACCCACCATGGCCCCAGCCTTGCTCCATTGAATCAAATTGAATGCGAATAAACGTAAATTCATCCCCTGCCGATCCAATGCGCGCATAGTTTTCCTCGGCGGAGGTGGAGCCGGCAAAAAAACAGAAAGCGAGAACGAGACCATACACTTGCAGCAATGGAAACAACTTTTTACATCGCTGATTGATTCCTGCATTGGTTCCTTCTGGATGCGAAGCATATCTGATCATTGCTAAAAACTGATATCCTTTTTGCAGTTGTCAACTCCAGTAAAAACTTCATTAAAACCTGGGCATGTTGACTTCGCATCTGAAAAAACCGGTACTGGTAAGCCTTCTGCTTCAGGACTACTGAAGATTGTTATCTTGCCTTGTTGATTACATTACGACAATGTGGTATAAGGAAGTAGTAATCCTGATCCGCCGTGTCTGAGATAGCGGCACTTTAAAAGGGTTTGATCTGGTATTCGGCGTGCCAAATCAAACCCTTTTTTCTATGAGGCTTGAGCCAATTATCAGTTGCAGCAGCTAAAGATCGCTCCTGTTCATTTGAGCAGTAGGCAAGCTGGATCAAACGAGAGGCTACCCAGGAGGAGGCACTCTCCGGAAGCTTATGCTTCAAAAACTGAGTCAAGCAAGCACAGTTCTAGTCGAACGGCAATTTTCCAACCCAGGATGCATTTCTCCGCCTCAGTCCAATTAGTTGTATTGAATCACATCTTGCCTTTCCAAGGCACGACCCTGCGCTCTATAAAGCGCATTAACAGATCGAAGAGGTAGGCGATACCTGCGATCACGATAATCCCCATTATGACTACCGCGGTCTGTAAAAATTGCGAAGCGGAAAGAACCATATAGCCGATGCCTTTTGTAGCCGCAACCATCTCAGCTGCCACCAGTGTGGTCCAACCGAAACCTATCCCGATTCGCATCGCGGTGAGAATCTCAGGCATCGCCGACGGCAGGATGACATGACGCAGTACCTGCCAGCGGGTGGCTCCAAAGGAATAAGCTGCATGGATTTGCTCGATTGCGGCAGAGCGCACACCAGCTCGTGCACCCAGGGCGACCGGGGCAAACACCGAAAGAAATATCAGTAGTACTTTTGAGGTCTCACCGATGCCGAACCAGATAATCATGAGGGGCAGATAGGCAAGTGGCGGGATTGGTCGGTAAAATTCAATTGGCGGGTCGAAAATGCCCCTTATCATTGGGCTCATGCCCATAGCAAGGCCGAGCGGAATGCCGATGGCACAGGCCAGCAGGAAAGCGCTAAATACCCTGCCGGCAGAAATCAGGATATGCTCCCAAAGCGGCGAGCCGGTAAATCCATCTCTCCAGATACTTAGGAATTTGATCACGATGCTCTGCGGAGACGGGACAAACAATGGCTTCACCCAGCCCATTGCCGTGATTAGCCACCAAATAAAGAGCAGAATCACTATCGTAACAAGGCTGAGTACCATCGTGTCTCCGGAACCGGGAACACCATAGGTCTCGCCCGGCCGTGTTGGCCGTTCGCGCGCTAACCTGGCGAGCAAATTACCTGTGGTCGACTGGACTTTATTATTTTGCTCGTTGTTCTTATCGCTCATACCGCCTCCTCATCTGCAAAGATAATTGCCAATACTTCCTCGCGGATTTGGATGAAGTCTGGCGATGCCTTGACAGTCCGAGCACGCGTTCCATCTAGAAAGCGTTTAGAAAAGGGCAGGTCAAACTCATGAGTGATTCGTCCGGGTCGAGGCGACATAACAACCAAGCGGGTTCCCATGAATAAGGCCTCCTCAACGCTGTGAGTAATAAAGAATACAGATTTACCGGTATCATGCCAGAGCTGAAGTATGAGCTCCTGAGCCTTTTCGCGGGTAAGTGCGTCCAGGGCCCCTAAGGGTTCGTCCATGAGAAGCAATTTGGGGTCGCAGGTGAGAGCACGCGCAATGCCGACTCGCTGCTGCATGCCACCGGAGAGGGCATACACCGGAGAGTCCTCAAAGCCGCTCAAGCCTAACAGCCCAATAAAATGATTGGCTACTTTGTTACGATCCTCCTTCGCGTGCCCCTGCAGCATCAGACCAAACTCTATGTTGTCGCGGACATTCAGCCACGGCAACAGTGCATGTTTCTGAAAAACGACAGAACGATCGGCACCGGGACCTTCGATAGGGGCGCCATCCAGCATGATCCGACCCTCTGTCGGGGCCAGGAACCCGGCAATCAGGTTAAGAAGTGTTGACTTGCCGCAGCCAGACGCCCCAATGGACACAACGAAATCACCATCATCCATGGTCAAATTGATCTGCTGCAATGCTTCCGTCGGAGGCCTACCATCCGTACCCGGATAGACAACCGTTGCGTTTTCGATATTCAGGCTCATCTCGATCGAGCTCCGCCTTATAGTCCGATTGTCCCGCCCCCTGCAGCGAGGACGGGACTTGTCGCGAATTGAGGATTTACGGTTATTTGACGGCAGCTTTCAAATAATCAGTGTTTACTGATTTAGAGTAATCATCTGCAACCTGGTCGATACGACCCGCGGACTTTAGAAAAGCAGCCGTATCCTTAACTGCTTTAGCGATACCGCCGCCCATCCATGCATCTTCCAGTTGTTCCGCCAAGGGGAGAAATTTATAGCCCTCCAGGGATACAACTACAGTTTCCGGGGCGGCGCCAGTTTGGGCGGCAATCGCCTTGACCTGATCGCTGTCTGCAGTCCAGGCCGCCATGTCCTTGAGATAGTCGAGATTTGCAGCATCAACCGCCTTCATAAAGGCGATCAATGAATCTTTATTGGCGGCTGCGAACTCCTTGTTGACTACCCAGACATTAAAGGTTGGATAGCCCCATTCTGCGACCTTATCTGCACCGACCAGCCTTTTGCCGGTCTTCAGAATTTCAGTTTGCGCGGGAGGCCACACGAAGGCCGCATCGATAGCTTCCTGCTGCCAAGCCGCGGTGATCTGGTCAGGCGGCATACCCATGATCGTTAGGTCTTTTTCGCCAATACCTGCATGCTTCAGAGCTCCCATAAGAGAGAAATGCGCCGTCGAACCGATTGGCGTCGCGACCCGTTTGCCTTTCAAATCTTCTAATGAATTTATTCCGGTGCCATTACGTACGATCAGGGATTCGGACTCACCAATAACAAAGTCGACCATGAATGCCTCGAAGTCAACTCCTTGGGTTGCACCAATGGCAAACGGCGAGGAACCGAGTTCCGCCAGCGCTACGTCGCCGGACGCCATCGCCGCGATTACATCAGTGCCTGATGCAAATTTGCGCCAATCGATATTCCAGCCGGTAGCTTCCGCCAGCTTGCCATCATGCGCGGCCATCTGAACAGGCAAGGATTCGCCAAAGGTTCCTATGATCACCTTGTCCGCAGCGTGCGCTGCCATCACCATTGTTCCAGACAAAATAAGACTACTAAGAAACAGCTTGAAACCTTTAATTTTCATTGTTTCCCTCCATTGATTGTTTGTTAGTTTATAAGGCCGAAAGCTTGTAAATTTTTCCGCTTCGGCGTGTTATAAAAGCTCCTCCTGGAGCCTCAAGCCAAACTCCTAAAAAATATCGCCACTATTAAAAGCAGACATCTTGGGATCTTTGCCGTTCCCATTTTGACATTTCCAACCGAACCATCACAAGAAAAAGCAATTGAGGCTTCGATCAATATCCCGATGGGGTTCACCAAAAACATCTTGTAAGGCACACTGCCGCTGATGAGAGACAGTTCGTTGCAGGCGAGTAGCAGCAAGTACATCGGCAGCAGGTACTTTAGCTGCTGCAATAGATATCATGGGCAGATGGCTCATTGCGAAAATACGGTATGGGCAACACTTTTGATAATATCGATTATTATTTTGCAATCCTCCTCACTAAACGTGAGCGGAACGCGCATATCACACATAGTACTGAGAATACGATCTGTATTAGGAAGAGAAGGGAGTTTGCTAAAATACTTCCAGTTTGAATAGGCGCTGGTAAACCCGACAGGCTCTTTGTTGCCGAACCATTTGAGTTCAACCCCCCGATCCATGCAGCCCTTGAGAAACGCTTTAATGGTCTCTTCAGCTCCGTCATGCAAGGAAAACTGGATGGAACTTCCCACATACGATTCTCTTGGGTCTCTGTCCGGACAGCTTATGTCATCGATACCATTGAGCCCCTTCTCGAGAATCTGATAGCGCCTATTCCACCGCGCACACTGTTCATCCAGCATCCGCAATTGAGGCCTCAGTAAAGCGGCCCGGAGATTGTCCATGCGGTAGGAGTAGCTGGGCACCATGGTTTTAAGTGGTTCAAACACTTCCATGGCAGGACGTGCTGTATGCCGCTCGTAAAGCATGTAGGAGCCGGAATGTAGGATGGCCCTGCTGATAACATCGGGTGCATCGGTGACAAGCAGTCCACCTTCTCCGGAGTTGATATGCTTATAGGTTTGGGTGGAAAAGCAGGCCACCTCGCCGAACGACCCGGATTTCTTGCCATTCCATGATGCCCCCATGGTATGGGCACAATCCTCAATGAGGGTCAGGTCATGGTTCTTGCAGATCTCCATAACCCGGTCCATATTGGTAATGTGCCCCCTCATATGAGAGAGCAGAAACCATTTCGCTTCCCCAGCCTTGCTTTCTAAATCATCAAGATCAATAGTGTAATCATCAATAATTTCAACCAGTTCTGCATCCGCCCCTGAGTTTTCTATTGCACCTGGGACGGGCGCCAGCGTAAAGGCATTGCACAAAACCTTATCCCCGCGGCTCACACCCAGTGCTTTCAGAGCCAGATGCATGGCACTGCCGCAGGATGCGCAGGCAAGACAATACTTCTTGCCCATGTACGCTGCGAACTCTTCCTCCAAGAGAGCGGCATCGCCTTTTTCTCCGCTGCTGACATTGTAGCGGTGGAGTTTGCCGGTCCTGAGAACTTCAAGTGCGTTCTCTATCCCTTCATCACAAATAGGCTCCTGTTGGGTGAAATCCTTAGTAAATATTTTATTCACCATTTTTGCCTTTCACTTGCGTGTCGGTTGATATGGCAGACTGTTTGTGGGCTTCACTACGCTGAATTATTGCGAGCAAACCGTTGCATGAAATCAGCGAGGGTCGCGGCGTCCTCCACCGTGATACAGTTATACAAACTCGCTCTAAGATATTCTCCCACTCCAAAGGGCGTAAGGGTGCGCAACCCAACCATACCTTCGTTCCAACTCTGAATAAGAAATTCGTCGGTTAATTTTTCCTCTCCCCCTTTAATGTGAAAGGGAACATTCATCCTGCTTCTCAATGACTTATCTTGCACAGGGGTGCCATAAAAACCACCTGAGCTATCAATGGCATCGTAAAGGATACGGCTTTTGGCAATTGAGCGGCGCTCGTTCTCTGCTACACCACCCTCTCGTTCGAGCCACTCCATTAGGAAACCAATGACTTCAATGTTGAAGGTCGCGGGGGTATTCCAGAGGTTGTCAGCCTCAGCGTTTGTCGTGTAATTAAAAACTCCGGGGCAGAGGGGGGATGCTTTGTCTTTGCCAAGAAGGTCTCTACGCACGACCGTCAGGGTGACACCGGGATGGCCAATATTTTTAGAGGCGCACGCAAAGAGTACTCCAACACAGTCGTCGTGCCAATTGATAGGCTTAGTGGTGAAGTCGGAACTCGCATCAATGACCAGAGGAATGTGCCGGCGCGACTCTGGAAGTTTTGGGAGTCTGTGATTCTCGATGCCGTTTACGGTCTCATTGGAGCAGAGAAAAAGATATTTGCTCTGCGGGTCAATCTCCTCCTCGATCAGCTCGGGGAACGTCGTATAGCCTCCCTCGGAGTCCCTGCCATCAATCGTGTTAACCGTACAGTATCTCTGCGCTTCGTCGCGGGCTCTCTCCGTCCAGGTGCCGTTAACAATATATGTCGCAACGTCCGTTGTGTTATGGCAGAGGTTCAACGGTACAGCGGCGAACTGTCCATGGCCACCGCCATGCGTGAAAAGGACCTCGAAGTCGTCCGGTATATCCATGACCCGCCTGACAGACTCTTTGGTGTGGCCCATTATATTTATGAACTCAGGCGAGCGGTGCGATAACGCCAGAGAGGTGAGCCCAGGTTTTTTGAAGCTAGCAGCTATCTCGTCCTCAACAACCTTTGGCAATGATGAAGGCCCAGGACTGAAATTGATAAGCTTTAGGGATGAGTTGGGAGGGTTGAGTGACCCAATAAGAGCCGGGTGGGTATTCGCATTCATTTTCTTTTTCCGAATTGTCTTTGTGGGCAAGATAAGACCAGCATTCGGTCTGGATAGAGATGGGTATTTTTCTCTCGCCCTGGCGCTGGTGATTTGCTGTATGCCAATTTCACCTTCGGTGCCTTAGAGATATTATGCGATTAAGAAATAGTAGTTAGTAGGTAAAATGGCACATGTCAATATTTTATAAAATATTTTATAAAAAATATTCGTGTGGTAAGGTTATGAAAATGGTTTATCCCAGCAAGCGGATAATAGGCGTGGATTTACTCTATGATGATCGCGGCTGATGAAGGAGTTATGCCGAAAACTTACAGAATATTGTATGGATACCTAAGCCGTGATGGTTGCAGATGTAAAAGGATTGCCTCGTGAGGGGATGACCCAATTGCTCCACCTTGAATTTTTTACAAAAAGAACAAAAAAGCAAAGTAAGCAACTGAATGAATACAATATTGTGACCACGATCTCATTCTGGAGATCAGTGCGAAGGTCGCCACAAGCTCTCAACCGGGTAGTAGCACAATGAAAGTTTTAGAACAATTATTTGGTATCAAAGGTCGCGTTGCACTTGTTACTGGAGGCAGTTCAGGAATTGGCAGAGCAATTGCATTTTGTCTTGCTGAGGCTGGTGCAGCTGTTATCCATGTTGCAAGGAAAGAAGAACCATTAAAGGATGCTGTTAAGGACGTAGCGAATATAAATGGGAAGGCGGCTTATTTAACCTGTGATGTGTCCAATATGGATGCCCTAGCCGAAACAGCAGAAAAATCGGCCTCTTTTTTTGGGACGCCCGATATTTTAGTCAATGCTGCCGGCATTAACCTGCGCCAGCCCTGGGAAGACATCAGCTCTCACAGCTGGGACAAGCAAATTGATATTAATTTGAAAGCACCCTTCTTTCTGGCGCGAAATCTTGTACCGGCGATGAAGGCAAAGGGATGGGGTAAAATTATCAATATCGCCTCACTCCAATCAGAACGGGCTTTCCCAAACGGTCTCCCCTACGGTGCATCCAAGGGTGGAGTAATGCAGTTGACCCGGGCTATGGCTGAAGCATGGTCTGCTGATGGGAGTGGAATCACCTGTAATGCAATCGGACCAGGCTTTTTTAAAACAGGTTTGACTTCAAGTCTCTATAACCAGGAGGAGGTTATAAATGCTCTTGCCCGTCAGACTATTATTGGCCGAAACGGTGAACTTGATGACCTCAAAGGTATAGCAATTTTCCTTGCTTCACCTGCTTCTGATTACATCACCGGCCAGACGATTTATGTGGACGGGGGCTGGACTGCAAAATAGATATCCATGCCAAGGTCCCTTATTCAGTTCTTGAACCTTGAACAGGACCTATTTCACATCAAAGTATCCATGAATATTTATCCTGATAAACTTCCTAACATATTTTGTGATACACATCGAAATTCTGAGTTAGTTCTGGGGCACGATTTTATCGCTCCCTTAGGGTACCATTGACCCATACTTTGATTCTATTTTAAAAAGGTGCCAAATTTTCGTTTGAAAAACCATACACACGACTTGCCGTTAAATCCAACAGGATAAAATCCGAGCATTGGTTTTATTGTAATTATTGATATACTTAATAATTTAAGCTTATTGGAGTAATTGCGTGATGTTTCCCGGGGCTATTTTATAAAATATTTCATAATATGCTTTGCAGCACTGTTGGAATAGTTTTAATACTAACAACAAGATTGTGTTGTTTAGGTGATTCGAAAAAATTTATTTTAACTCGAAGAGTCCATTTGTGACTGGAAGTAGTTGCCCTACTATCAGAAAAAAAGATTCAAGTAATATAAAGTCCATTAAGAATGGATAAGCTAGTCCGATTTGTTGTGCTTAAACATTGCCGTAATTGATTTGCTAGTCCTGCACAGAATTCTAGCCAAGCCTGACTTGATAACACCGATCAGGCTGAAAAAATCTGTAGGGCTTTTAGCAATCGTAAGCAGTCAGGACCAAATTGGTCTAAACGAGAAGTTAACAAGGAGGAGATCATGAAACGTTTAAGAGCTATCGGAGTTTTTCTTGTCACTGCGTCACTGATTCTAGGCGTGTGTTCGGTAAACGCCAAATCCGTTACCATGAACATCGGATGGGAGACGCCACTTGACAGTCATTACGGCATCCTGGCGAAGAAGTTCAAGGAACTGGTTGAACAGTACTCAAATGGTACCATTGACGTAAAACTGCGCTGCTGTGGCCAAATTGCCACCGAAGACAATGCTTTCAAGGCGATGCAACTTGGAACCGTTGACGGTTATTTCGTAAGCCAAAACAATGTTTCCCCGCACTTTCCGCTGATGGACGTCTTTGTCCTTCCTTACATCTTCCAAAGCCAGGAACATGTGATGAAAGTCACCACAGGCCCGGTTGGCGATGAGATTCGGGAGTTGCTGCTTAAGGATACTGGGGTCTACCTGTTGACCTTTGGTGGTGCAGATTATCGTGACCTTTACAACACCAAACGGCCGATCGAAAAGTTCGAGGACTTTTCTGGCCTGAAATATCGAGTGCCTAAAAATGAGGTGATGATTGAAACCTTTAGGGCTTTCGGAGCAGAGCCGGTGCCGCTGGCGTGGTCGGAAACCCCAACAGCCTTGGAAACCGGGACAATTGACGGCGGTGACAACGGTACAAATGTGATCGAGGAAATGAAATTCTATGAGTTTGCCAAGTATCTCACGATCCTCGAACACTTCGGTGGCGTTGCTCCACTCTTTGCGAGCGAAAGGTTCATGAACAAACTTAACGATGAGCAGAAGGCAGCTGTTTGGAAGGCTGCGGAGGAGGCGGGCGCGTTTCAGGCCGAGTTCAAGGCAAAGGCAACTGAGGAGATTCGCCAACGCCTCGTCAAAGAGCATGGAATGGAGATCAGCTATCCGGACAAGAAGCCCTTCATAGAGGCTGCCAAAAAGGTCCAGGCCATGTTCGCTGAGAAAAAGGGTCCGATGTTCACAGAGTTCGTTGAAAAAATTGGTGCCGCAGCCCAATAATTTGCTGCTGATAATGCGGGATACGCCGGCGGTGCTAGCCTCAGGGGTGTCCCGTGTCTTGTTCTTTATCTGAATGAGGCAGGAAGAACGAAGTGACTCATATGTCCAGGTTATGGGTTCTGGTTGAACAACGGTTTGAAGAGGCTCTTAGCTGCTTCTTTCTATCCGTAATGGCATGCTGCGTCTTCGCACAGGTTGTTGCTCGGTATGTTTTCAATACTGCCATCACCTGGACCGAGGAGCTGTCAGGTTTCAGCATGGTGTGGGCAGTCTATATGGGGGCTTCGCTGGCCGTCCGGGAACGCTTCCATGTTCGCATTGTTATCGGTGTTGTCTCAATGCCAAGGCCCCTTGCAATCGGCGTGATCATCTTAAGCGACCTCTGCTGGATGGCCTTCAACATATTCATGGTCTGGTACGGGATTGAGTACCTTACTGTGTTGTGGGAGAAAGTCTATATCTCACCTTCGCTTCATATAGACCAGAAGTGGCCGCAGATGATCGTTGCCATTGGCTACACGCTCATGGCCGTGCGGCTGGCCCAAATCTACTACCTCTGGTTTAAGGAAGGGCGGCACGAACTGCCGGGCATCCCCAAGGAATCCCAGCCAATAAAGGACGTACCCAAATGAGTGACACGATGTGGGTTGTCATAGTGTTCGTCGTACTGACGGTGATGGGGGTCCCCTTAATTGCCTCGGTAGGCATTGCGACGGCTGTGGCACTCTTTTTGATCGATATACCCTTCACCCTTTTGTCGCAGACAGGGTTTACGGCTCTTCAGCCGTTTCCGCTCTTGACCATTCCTCTATTCATCCTCGCCGGTCAGTTGATGGAAAAGGGTGGTATGTCAAATCGGCTAATTCAAATTGCCAACGCCCTTGTAGGAGCATATAAGGGAAGCCTGGGACTTGTAACGGTTCTCGGTTGCATGTTCTTTGCCGCCCTATCCGGCTCAGGACCTGCTACTACCGCAGCTATCGGCAGTGTCACCATTCCTTCGATGTTGCGCGAGGATTATTCTCCTCGTTTCGCAGCGGCAGTGGCTGCATCTGCCGGAGCGCTGGGCAGCATGATTCCTCCCAGCAATTTGCTGATTATTTATGCCCTTGTGGCTGAGGAATCGATTCCGCGCCTTTTCCTTGCCGGTATAATTCCCGGAATTTTCGTTGGACTGCTGCTGCTTGTCGTAGCCGGCGGTATTTGTGTTATGAATGAATATGGCGGCAAGGGAGAGCGCTTCTCTTGGCGTCCTCTCATAAAGGCTATCTGGGAAGGGAAGTGGGCCATAGGAGCCCCAGTCCTCATTCTCGGTGGAATTTACGGTGGTATTTTCACACCCACCGAGGCGGCTTCGGTGGCCGTGTTCTATGCTCTGTTTGTTGGTGTTGTGGTCTATCGTGAACTCAACTGGACCCAAATATATGGTGCATTGAGGTTCACTGCATTGATGGCTGGGCTGCTTCTAATGCTCACGCCGACGATTGCATTCGGGCAACTAGCTGCGTTCTATGACATGCCTCAGCTGGTAGAGGATGCGATTTTGCAATTCACGCAAAACCCCATCATTGTCATGTGTATCATTGGAGTTTTCTATATCTTTATCGGGACGTTTATGGAGTCTCTTGCCCAGATTATTTTATTCACACCGGTCCTCCTTCCCGTTGTGGTGAATCTTGGAGTTGACCCGGTGCTGTTCGGCGTCTTTACAGTCATGACATGTGAGATTGGCTTTTTGACACCCCCGATGGGCGGAAACCTATTCATAGCTGCCCGTGTCACAGGAATCAGTGTGGAGGAAGTTTCAATTGGGGTGCTTCCTCTGATTGTCCCCTATATCATTGGGCTTCTTTTCATGATCCTTGTTCCGGAGTTCGTCCTCTATCTTCCCAACTTCTTCTATGGAGCGCGTCCTTGAATGTCGAATGAGGCAAACCTTGAATTATCTCTACTCACCGCAACAGATTTGAGGGCGATTGGAGTAAACCAACGGAGTAATTTCAGCTATGTTTGATATTGTTCTAAAAAACGGAAAGATCGTTGACGGAACGGGAGCGCCGGCATACCAAGCAGACGTCGGGGTAGAAGGTGACCGAATTAAGGCGATTGGCGACCTATCTGGTGCTGATGCGGAAGAAAAAATTGATGTTGCCGGCTTGTGCGTCACGCCAGGATTCATCGACATCCATACCCATTCAGATGCCGTCCTGTTCGCAGATGGCCGCGCTGATAGCCAAGTTTGCCAGGGTGTAACCAGTGAGGTAATCGGCCAGTGCGGGTTCAGCTTTGCGCCGGTTACCGACGCCAAAAGAATGGAGGCCTGGATGCCGGGCCGACTGCCTGGCATCAATGTGACCTGGGAAACCTTCGATGGATATCTTGAACATCTTGCCACCTGTGATATCGGCGTCAACGTGTTGGGAATGCTTGGGCATGGAACCGTTCATGGCGCTGTCTTAGGGGATGAAATGCGCCCCAGCACCAATGATGACAGGGAGAAGATGGTCCGGTATGTTGAGCAGGCGATGGAAGAGGGTGCCTGGGGCGTGTCGACAGGCCTTGAATATTGGCCCGGCATCGGGGCAACACCCCCCGAACTCGCTGAACTATGCAGCCCGGTAGCAAAATACGACCGATTGCATGCAAGTCACGTTCGCAATCGGGACATCTATTACGACCTTGGATTCGGCGAGGTGATGGCCATAGGTCGTGTCACCGGCGTGCGAACCCAGATTTCCCACATCCAACCCAAATACGGCCGTCCTGCCCATGCGATGAAACACACAATCGACATGATCGAGCATTTTCGTGAAATCGGTGTAGATGTAGCCTGCGATATCATTCCTCATGAGTGGTCGCATACATCCTTGGTTGCGGTACTGCCGTCATGGGCACGCGATGGCGGTGTCCAGGCATTGCTAAGCAGGCTGAAAGACCCGGTGATTCGTGAGCGGATGAAAGTCAACCCGGGCCAGATGTGGCGCCTCGTTACCGACGAGAAGTGGGATCGGATCATCCTCTACCATGTACACAAAAATCGAGACCTTATTGGTATGACAGTCGAGGAGATCGGAAAACGCAGGAAGAAGGATCCCTTCGATGCCATCATGGACGTTCTGGTTGAGGAAGGAGAAGATATGCTCCAGGCACATTGGACATCCTTGAACTTTTTCGAGGATGATCTAAGAATGATCCTGCAACGGCCTTATTGCGGAGTCATGTCGGACACTTTCGCTCTGACCCCGGGAGGACCAACAGGAGACATCATCGGTTCTCTGGCCGGATATGGCTGGGCTGCCCGCTTCCTTGAGCATTATGTGCGAGACACCGGTCTCTTGTCATTAGAGGAGGGCATTCGGCGATTGACCCTTTTGCCAGCTTCACGTGTGGGCCTGAAGGATCGGGGCACGCTGAGGGCCGGCGCTTATGCAGACATTACCGTGTTCGACATTGATCAGGTCGCATTCAAATGCACGGTCGAGGAACCGCGGGTTCATCCAGACGGTATCGTCCACGTGATGGCCAATGGAGAATTTGGTTTTCGCGGCGGGCGACGGACCAACGTCTGCGCGGGTAAAGTCCTTCGTGCCGATTAAATATTAGTCGAAACCTTAATGAAGAAAATCGAACGGCAATCGTGGCAATAATTTTTCTTAAGAGAGGCACTAAAATTTCTGCAACTGGTCATAATCATACGCAGGCAGTTGTTCAGATTACAAAGTTGAATATGATAACCTTTTGTGGATTTTCAGTTACCATACATTCACCAGATTAAAAGGGTTTCTCAATTGGAAAGAAATAAATCGTCCATGAAGTCTCTCAGGGCTTACGAGATCCTAAGAGATATGATTCTGCGAGGTGAAAAACTTCCTGGTTCCCGTTTGATTTTGTTTGATCTGGAAGAAGAACTCAACATTGGGAGGGGACCTGTCAGAGAGGCTCTGATGAAATTAGAACGTTCAGGGCTGGTAAAAAATATACCCTATAAAGGCGCCATTGTCGCTACGCCACCTACTAAAAAAGAGATCGTCCACATCTATGATTTGCGCATTGAAGTAGAGGTCAGGCTGGCAGTAGAGGCGATGGAATATCTTACGAATGAAGATATCGCCGAGCTTGAAAAGCGTCACTCACAAATGCAGGAATTCCCCATTGACCACCACGAATTAGACAGCAGGTTTCACTTTGTCATTTATGATGCATCCAAACTTCCCCATCTCTGCAATATCGTCAGATCGTTGAGATTCTCGGTTGAAAGTGTGTTGAATATCCATCGACGCAACAAAGAGCACTGTAAAAAGTTTAACAAAGAGCATGGGTTGATTATTGAAGCCGTAAAAGAACGAGATATTGAAAAACTAAAACTTACGATGGCTCAAAACATAGCAAGTGGACTTGAAATAATTAATGAGACATATGAAAAAGTGATGGCGCTTCCTCGCTAACATGGTTCAGTTGAAGTCATATCGAAGAATTAGTGATGGTAAGCTAACTTTTTGAAGAACGGACAAAGCTAAGATATTTCCCGAATCTCCAGAGAAAGTGGTGAGTTGGACCCCAACGGTGGGCTCCCATGGCAGGGTTCAGAAGCTCAATAACGGTGAAACAGGATAAGCAGGGCGGAATTAATCCGAGTTGATTTGCTTTGTTAGGTATTATTTTCACGAAGTTACAACTACTTTCCCGTGGCAGCGTCCTTCACCAAAATATCGAAACGCTTCAGCCGTCTTTTCTAGAGGAAAACATTTATCTATAACCGGTTTTAGTTTATCCGCCTCAAAAAGCTCGACGAGATAGTTCAAATCTTTATTTGCTTTATACCCTAAAGTGTACATCCGGTATTTTTTTGATAGTTTTCCGAAACAGACAACCTGAAGGATACGAGAAGTTTTTCCTCCTACGGTTACATAAATACCATCTTGGCTTAATGCACGCTGATAATCAAAAACAGAACGATCTGTTTTTACGTCAAAAATCAGATCATATTTATGTCCATTCCGAGTGAAATCTTCTTTTGTATAATCAATCACATGGTCTGCCCCAAGTGTACGCATCATGTCTAATTTCACGCTATGATCCACAGCGGTAATCTCGACATCGAATAATTTTGCTATCTGAATAGCTAAAGTGCCAGTGCTGCCGCCTCCGCCATTAATCAAGACCTTTTGCCCGGAGTCAATTTTTCCAACATCTATAAGACCTTGCACAGCGAGATTGCCTCCATGTGAGAGGCAGGCAGCTTCCTCAAAGGTCATATTAGAGGGTTTGAGAATCAATTCGTTTTCACTCGCACAAGTAAATTCGGCAAAAGCGCCCCACCCTCCTTCGGACAGGTCGCCGAACACTTGATCCCCAACCCTTAAATGTCTGACATTTTTCCCTGCAGATTCGATCTCCCCGGCTATGTCACAGCCATGCAGTTTATTGCTTTTAGGATTTAAAAAACCACTGATAAGGCGATATTCAAGTGGTCTTCCTGTCAACATGTCCCAGTCCCACGAGTTTATCGATACAGCATGTACTTTCACCAGGACTTCATCAGCGCCTGGATTCGGCTTTGGGATATCTTCCAGCCTAAGAACATCGGGCGATCCATATTTATCATAGACAATTGCGTTCATAAGCATACTTCCATAAATCCTAAACCATAACGCCGAACCGCCAGCCGGGTGGGGTGACCTGAAAAACACGGGCAGATACCTAGTTATGCGCAATCTGAGCCGTCCGCCGAGCAGCTCCCGGTGAAACACCAATGAAGCGCTTAAAGGCGCGGCTGAACGCGGCTTCGGATCGGTAGCCGAGACGATTAGCCAGCTCACCCAGAGAGGCATTCTCCTCTTTGAGCCAGGTCAAGGCAAGGTTCATTCTCCAGCGGGTAATGTACTGCATAGGAGATTCTCCCACGAGTTCCTTGAAACGGGCTGCAAAGGCCGAGCGCGACATGGCGACCTCTTCAGCCAACGATGCGACCGTCCACTCACGGGAAGGATCCCTTTGAATAAGCAAGATCGAGTACCCAATCTGCTTATCTTGCAGAGCGCCGAGCCAGCCTGTCTTCGCCGAGGGGTCTTCTGCCATCCAAGTACGAATGGCCTGGATGACTAAAATGTCCGCCAGACGAGTGATGATAGTCTCGCCGCCGGGCCTCAGCTCCCTTGCTTCGGCAGCCATCAAGCGCAAGGTGCTTTGAATCCACTCCATATGAGGCGACTGCCACACCTCGATGCGGATTAACTTGGGAAGGAGCCGAACAAGCTGGCATGCCGCCGGGTGGTCAAACCGAACCGTGCCGCATATAAGGGTTGCGGGAGTTCCTCCCTGGCCATGCCTCAGAATTTCATAGCGTTCGCTAATCTGCTCCCGTGGGAGATCAAAGAGCTTTGCTGCAGGCACACCGGGCTCACTTGATAATCGATGCCCCTCACCGTGAGGCACAAGGGCCAAATCGCCGGGGTGCAGTAAGTGAGGGTCGGCCCCTTCAACCTCAAGCCAACTGCGTCCCAACGTCACCGCGTGGAACATGAGGCAATCGGGAAAAGCAGGCAAATCCAGAGCCCACGGGGCCGTAAATTCTGAACGAGTGTAAAAGACACCACGCATATGAAGAAAATGTAATGCTTCTCCAAGCGGGTCTACAGAAGTCCAGGGATCATCTATACGATCAATATCGGGAACCAGGTCGTTCATAGTGTCAAACATACCATTGCGTCACTATGCTGTCAAATCCACCTTTCTGGACGTTTGAGCATGATATTTGGATTTTTTGCGATTTACACTCTTTTATTAAGAATATATCCTGTATGAAAAGCAATTAGTTATCTTTTCCAGCAAACAAGGAGGAAACAATGAAACTAGTAATATTCGGCTCAACCGGAACCATAGGTCTTCAGCTTGTCAAGCAAGCTCTTGTAGACGGACACACAGTTACGGTGTTTGTCCGCGAACCCTCGAAAGTAACCACCACGCACGCCAACTTGAAGGTGATGCAAGGCGATGTGATGGATGTGGCCGCAGTCGAAAAGGCGGTATTGGGTCAGGATGCAGTGCTTTGCTCTCTCGGGGCAGGCAGTAAGGGAACGGTTCGGGCAGAGGGAACGCGAAATATTATTCGCGCCATGGAAAAGGCGAGCGTCAGGCGCTTTATTTGCTTATCAACCCTTGGAGTTGGAGATAGTTGGGGCAATCTAAGCTTCTTCTGGAAGTATATCATGTTTAGCGGCCTCTTACGTCAGGCCTATGCAGACCATGTGCGTCAGGAGGACTACGTCAGGCATAGCCCTCTGGACTGGACAATCGTACGCTCAGGAGCTTTCACGAACGGGAGTCGTACCGGAGAGTATCGTCATGGTTTCCCTGGTACAGACCAGACGAAAAAACTCGAAATCTCGCGTGCTGATGTCGCTGATTTCATGCTGAAACAGTTGACCGATGACACCTATCTCCATATGGCCCCGGGCCTGGCGTATTAAATTCGCACGGCCTGTTTACCCAACTATTAACCTGGGTCCTGCCTGGATTGCAAAGCAGGTATGGTTGCCAATGATTACCATTTTATCCGATATAGCTTCGGCGATATATGATCTCCTTAAAGGCGATGATTCTCATGAGTATCTGCGGGGGGATAGGCAACCAAGAATGAATTGTGCCATTAACATGGAAAAAATAGTAATAACTGCTGCAAACACTTAACAACTTCTACGATAAGCTGATGTCACTGACTTTTTCTCGTATTGAGCCAACACTGCCAGGAAGTGAAGAACTACATCTTCCCAAAATGCTGCTTGTCAGGCAGTCTTTTCCCCGCTACGCCGCTGGCGATAGTGCGGCAACTGTTTCTTCTGGTTTTTCACGCCTTGATGACTGCAATCTCGAGGGTAAACGCATCGCAATTACAGCCGGAAGTCGGGGGATAAAAGGATTAGCCAGTATTCTCCGGGCCACAGTCACGGAACTCAAGGCCCGTAAGGCTATACCATTCATTATTCCGGCAATGGGAAGTCATGGAGGGGCTACTGCGGAAGGACAAGCAAAGGTGCTCGAGAGCTTAGGCATCAACGAAGCTCAGATCGGTGCTCCAATCCGTTCCAGCATGGAGGTTGTGCCCCTGGGGACCACCACTCACGGCCTGAGCGTCTTCTGCGATAAGTTGGCGTATCAAGCTGACGGCATTGTTGTCTGTAACCGAATCAAAGCCCACACGACGTTCAAAGGAGATTATGAGAGCGGCATTGTTAAAATGCTGGTGATTGGTCTGGGTAAACACCAAGGGGCAATAGAGACGCACAATTTTGGCTTTGACCGCTTTCATGAGATCGTGCCGGCTGCAGCGGAAGTGGTGCTTTCCAAGACCTCAGTTGTGTGCGGTATCGGCATAATCGAAAATGGCTATAACGAGCTTGCCAAGGTTGAAGTGATTCCTGCGCGCCAGATAATGAGTCGTGAGATCGAATTGCTTAAAGAAGCCAAGCGGGTCATGGGTCGCCTACTCCTGGATGAGATCGACATTCTCATTGTTGACGAAATGGGCAAGGATATCAGCGGTACCGGACTTGACTCCAATGTAACCGGTCGTTCCTCGTGGGGGCTTCCTGGCTTTGTTGCTCCGCCAATCCAGCGTATTATCGTTCGGGATCTGACGCCGGCGACGAAAGGTAACGCCACAGGCATTGGACTCGCAGATTTTACTACACGGACCTGTGCCGAAAAAATCGATCCATCAATTACGTATACAAATGCAATTACCGCTCATGTCATGCAGTCGGCAAAAATTCCGATTGTGGCTGAAAACGATCGACAAGCCTTAAGAGCGGCGTTGGCTACCTTGCGCCAAGGCGTCCCCCAAGCCCCCCTGATAGTACGAATTAAAAATACCAAAGAGCTTGAAACGATATGGGTATCTGAAACCTATCGAGAATTTATAATGCAGAATGCCAATCTCGAACTAATAGGTGAGGCTAAAGCATTCAGGTTCGGCCCAGACGACGCGATGGAGTTCAATTAACCATATCGGTAATCGGGGCGTTAGGCCTATATCATCATGATAGAAAGGAAACATCCAAGGTTAAGTCGATAGCGATAATTGCCAAGAGTTGAATTGGCATTGCGCATCTTTTCAAAGGTATGGCTTTGTTCAACCAAATAAGAAAAGGCGGGGGCATGCAAAAGGACCTGAAAATCTCCAGGCGCGCATTCCTGGCTGCAGCAGGCGGCACCATAGTGAGCATTGGGTTACCTGGAACTTTCCTTAAACTCTCGGACGCGAAGCAACACGCTCTCGCAGCCAGCGGCAGGCCGGACGGCAGGCCTCGTCTTCCTCCCGGGCAGCATGCGGTAGAAAAGATTCTGGATATGGGCGGCACGCCTGGAACCGCCACTGCGGCGAACTGGAGCTTGCACATCTATGGTGAGGTTGAAAAACCGATAGTCCTCTCTTATGGAGAGCTGTTAAATCTGGATCAGGTTCATATCGTCTGTGATGTTCACTGTGTTACAGGTTGGACGCTTTTGGATTCCAATTGGACTGGTGTGCGCTTGAGAACAATCATGGATTTGGTCAAGCCCTCAAAAAATGGAAGTTTTATCATTTTTGAGGCAGCTGAAGGCTACACTAGCAATGTCCCCATAAGCGATGCCCAAAAAGAGAATGTGCTCCTTGCTCACAGTTTCTTTGGTGAGAAACTGCAGCGCGCGCACGGCGCCCCTGTGCGTGTCGTGATCCCAGATCGCTACTTCTTCAAGAGCGCCAAGTGGCTGGAGGCGGTCAAAGTAACCTCACAAGACGAACCTGGGTACTGGGAAAGTAGAGGTTACAGTAACTCCGCCGACCCGTGGAAGGAGCAACGTTATCCCCAAGAATGAACAAGAGGTTTCTCTCGCCAACCCGAAGATAAGCAGGAATCTCTATTGGGTTGCTGGAGCGAATGCTCAGGTCTGGTATCGGCCACCGGAAAAAAAGCAGAGTCCATCAGAGGTACCCATACTCATCCGGACTCTGCCGCTGGAGATTGTCAAAGTCTGTGCAGGAACAAGGACATTCTCCAATCTTAAGAATAGTCATTGTACCTGACCAGTAAATGTAACAATGTGGCGCAGGTTTGAAACCCAAGATTCCAGCTCGAGAGGAAACATCTCAGTAGTGCAAGGCTCAGGATTATATTTAGATTACCGAAATACGGTAAGAATCGGATTGCCAAGCTGCATTGATTGATCAAAAAGAGAAGTCATTTCATGTTCGCCTGTATTATAATCTCTTGTGCTGGCGTAAATTTATATTATCCGTGCAGAAATTAATAAAAAAATGGTTTATCTCACGGGGTGCTTTGCTATAGAGTCCGACCGGTTTTCCCAATCACAGGGAAACAGCAGATTATTTTAACTTCCATATTTCTGGAGAGGGGTTTGACATGATTAAGATGAAAAAAGCATTGGTTTGTGTTGATTTGTCAGATTATTCAAAAATGACCTTGGATTATGCTTTATCGCTTACGAGCGGGAACGTTGCACAGCTTGTAGTGCTCAATGTAATTAACAGCAGAGATATAGACGCCGTGAAGTTTGCAAGTCATTACTATCCCAACGAGGCTAATGTCGAGCTTTTTCTGACAAAAACCAAAGCCGATCGTCAGCAGCGATTAAATGAGCTGATTCAGCAGCATACGATCCCAGCAACGGTTCAGGTGGAATTAATGCTCAAAGAAGGAAACCCTTTTAAAGAAATACTCAGTACCATAAAAGAAGAGAAGATTGATCTTGTAATAATAGGCAACAAGGGGAGAAGTAATGTTGTAGGCACCCTTCTGGGCTCCGTTGCGGAAAAGGTATTGCGACATTCACCAGTAACAGTCATAAGTGTCAGGGATAGAGAACAGTTCGGCCGCTAGTACTCAAAACCGTTGTACATGACGCCCATTTTCCAGCTAGCATCGTTCCTCTTTCTTGGTTTTATTCCAGCAAATGAGGAATGGTTCACTCCTCTCGTACCTGAAAAGGCTCTGAAATTGCCAGCAAAGATGGTGGTCCAGAAGGCGGTGGCGAGAACAAAAGGACGTGGGTAGTTCACATAGGATCGCGGTGAGGCTCATCGGTCTTTCTACACAACATAAACCCGGTCCGATTCATACTGTGGGGAGGTCGCCTTTCGGCTGCAAGAGATGGACGAGGGGACCATGGAGACCATGACGCTCAACAAATACCTTGAGATTCTCGGCAGTCAAACCGTCAAATCTCTCTAATGCCTTGACAAATATAACGTGGTTCGGACCATTCGGATCAAGCTTGGCAACTTCTTTCTCAATATTGGAATGGGTCATAAGAACCTCCTTGGAAACGGGGGACAGATCGTAATGGCGGGACTGTCATTAGGATACATTTAACACTACCACATTGTGGCATCTTTGGTCAAAATTAAACTGATGATCGGTGTGACAACGGGCTCTGTCGGCGAATCAAGTTTTAGGTTTTTTCAACAAGTTCTCGAGGTCGGCAAAAGGGGAGTGTGTAGCCGCCGCGCCCTCCTCTTTGTCTGGGTTTTGAGTGGACAGCCATTCGGCGTCGAGTAGACGGGAATGCTCGTTATCGTGGCAGTAGAGGCATAACAGTTCCCAATTACTGCCGTCGGGCGGATTGTTATTGTGATTGTGGTCTTTGTGATGAACAGTCAACTCTCGCAGGTTTTTACCGGTAAAGTCACGCCCACAACTTCCACAGACCCACGGAAAAAGCTTCAATGCCCGTTCTCGATAGTCTACTTGTTTCATTCTGATCCCCCTCCATCAAAGAGCCATTTAACAAGCACCTTATTACACCCGCGGTTAAATGGGTCTGCCATTAATGGCGTTGGTGAGAGGTGCAGTTCCTGCATCCGATTCATGTGTTCTTTTCTTGTGGTATCGTCTTTTTGACCATATCGTAACTAGTATGTAACTCCTTTCCAGTCATTTTCAAGCAAGCTGTATCCTGTCCTGTGGCCCCGCACACCCACTGGCAGGCAAACAATTTCTGTCCTGACATGATCAATTCAGGTGAGTGACAAATATCGCAGGCTTGTTGCCACTGAACCAAGCGCCTCCGGCGGACAATTCACTTTCACGATAAAAAGATAGTAAATACTATAATTTATCCATTGTTTTACTCCTATTGTTTTTGGTTGAGACGGACATATTGTCTAAGGCAATCCACTGATTCAATGAACTCAAAGTGATAGTTCCAAGGGATCACGGTGGTTTGGGAACAAATCAACTTTAGAACATGATACCAAAAGGGAGTTTATCATGAGCATGCGAGGAAAATTAATTTCTAAGGAATATCAGAGTATGGTCTTTGTACGCGACGATAATGGTGGAGAATATGTTTGTTACGCCAAGGACTTGAAAAATAAGAATCACGTGTCTGAACACGAAAAAGAGAATTGTCTCGATACCAGTCTAGTGATGGGACCTAACTGGTAATTATCATACAGCAACACCCCCAAGCGATCGCTTTCTTGAAATCCTCCTGAGCGCTCGCACCACCCCACCGATCATGTCGAATATTGGCATGGTCGGTGTCTTTTTTGCATCTTTTCCACTCCATATCTAAGTACCGAGCTGCGATCCCTGAAGTAAAGATTTCAGTAATTCTGCCGTTTGCTCAATGCCAATTCATCCGCGTGCAGAAATTAAAGAGAAACAGTAGCAAGCTGGAATAATAGCACTCCCTTATGATTGCCAATTATAATCTTGTGAGTAGGGTTTGTTGTGCCGGCTGGAAAAAATTTCCCCAGAAACGTCTGCCCCTATTAAATATTATTGTAAGGGAGAACAATGAAATCATTAATTACATTGATTCTGGTATTTGTAAGTGGACTTGCTCATGCCGACCAGGAGCTTGAATCGGTTCTCCTCAAAATTCAGGGGGAATGGCATGAGCAGGGTCAAGTGTGCGGCACCGTGTTGCAGTTTGGTTATCCAGATGCCGTATATATAAAAACCGGGGAGTCTGAAGCTCATGGAAAATTCAAAGTACATGACGGCCCCATAATTTCTCAAGGGTTCAATTATCGTTTTGATATAAATATCAGCGCAAATAATGGAATTAGTGCATGCAATGGTTCAATTCTGTACGAAGTTGGTGATTTTCCCCCAATGAGCTTTAGGCTGGAGGGAAATGACAGATTAAATATTGAAGGTTCTGTTTTTGTTCGTGAAAAATAAATCGGTGTAGTTCTGACAATTCCTGACAAGATGGCCAATCAAAAGATTAACAGAAAAAATACCCAGAAGAGAAGTCAGATGAGCGCCGGAGCCAAACGAGTCAATATGCAAGGCGGCGCTAACGTATCAATAGTGAGGGAGAAGGGTCAGCGATCGGGGAAACTGCCCCAGGGCATTGTTAGAGACAGTGACGAAATCCGTTACTCACCCACATGGGATTCAGGTTTGCTCGGAAATTTGCTATGAGCCAGCCTATAACATTTTTTTCTGAATCATTCAAAGATGGTACAACGTATTATGACGTGCATGAAAATGGCATGGTTTGCCGATCGGATAGTGACGAAAAAACCTGCTTTTTGTGGACTAATGTTGAATCCATAGAAGATCGTTCATATGGCTGGATCTTTATAGTTTTAAATAATTTAAAAGAAGTACCCGTCAAATATACCACCAACGAATTTCCGGTTTTTTTAAAAACTATCTGTTTAAGACTTTCTGAGATTCGTAAAGAGGATTTCCGTTATCAAAATTTTCGACTCACTTCAAAACATCTTTTTCAATTGCGCATTGTGGTTTCGATGCTCGTGCTGGCCCTTATTGTCAGTTTGCCGGTGAGTAAAGTTTTGTTTTTTGTTTTGCTGACGCTCTGCATCCCATTAGGAATATTTTTCCGACACCAGCCTATCTCGGCGACACTTGACAACAAGAGTTTGACCCTTCACTATCTGTATAAAAAAACAGCAATTGATTATCGCGAAATCCTAAACGCTGATTTTGAAGTGCTGGATAATGACTATGGAAGCACCCTCGGCATATTGATCAACCTGAAGGACAGGAAGAATATAACTCTGAGAAAACTTGAAGACATCATTATTTTTTTCATCATGTTGCAGATAAAATTAAATGAAAACATCAAGGTTCATATGTAATGTCGAGTTGATAGTCCAGTCTTCTGACACTCTGAACATGAGAATTTCCAGGGTGTATCCTGCCAACAGGATTGATCAACTTAAACTCTTGGGGGACAGTGGGTCAGGGCAGTATACCCTTATTGCCCACCCATAATTTTTCTTTGTTATTTTGCTGCTTTATAATTCTTTTAATTATTTGTAATTACTACAAATTATTTACCTTTATGGAAAAGTTGATCGTGGTATCAAGATACATGGCCTTATTGGCAGCTGTTATTCTTGTACCAGGCTATTCGGGTGCTGCTGAGACTCTCTCAGAAAGAAATGGACTGGGTATTGCTGAAGAAATCGCCAAGATCAATGACGGGCTTCCCAAGATGGTTGATAAAGTAACCAGGTGGGAGGCAATTGCAGCAGTCGGCCCTACTGTATCATACGTTTTTACGCTACTGAACTATACAAAAGAAAACGCTCCCCCAAATATTGGTTATTACCTGTACACTCAGGCTCTAGATGGTTACTGCACCGTAGGTGGCTATGTTAGTCACCTGAAAGATTATAAAGTCAATTTGAGTCTATATTATAGAGATGTTGACGGAAATATTATCGCCTCGTTGATGATTAACCATGAAGATTGCCGGGAGGAGGCTGCTAAAAAGGATACAATCGTCAAGGAACCAGAATTGGGGGATACCATAAATGTTGATCCGGAGTGGTTGTCATTGTCAGACCGACTTTTTGCCGAGACTATTGAAGTATGGCCCGATCTTGACAATCTCCACGAGCGATTGTTGGGTAAATGGCAAAACGAGGAAGCGCCGGTTGTACATCAATTTCTGTCTAATGGTGATGCTCATCAGATTGATGGTAATAAGATAAAATTTCTTAGATACTCCGTTTCTAAAATCAATAAAGAAAAACGTATTATGTTGGTCAAAATCAATGATAGTGTGGACAGCGCTTATGACCTGTACATACAGTTCTACCCGCTAGACCAGCAAGCCAGAGTGGCGATTGTAAAGGATGGGAACAAGACTATTGAAAGATGGAAATATATCGCAAGACCCGATCTTATTGCCATTGCGAGTCAATATAGCCATGGAAAGAAGCCTTGGGTATCTTGGGATCAAATATTAGCATCAAGAGAATATGAGTATCTTGGCGCTGCAGATAGATCGTCCTTAAGGAAAAATTGGCAACAATTGTTCGGCAATAATAAACAATATTAACTCCCTATCTAGTTCTCTTAACTATTTCACAAACCCCACCGTGGTCCCTGTTGATCTTCAGCAAGATCACCCGAGACAATACGAGCCTTCGGTCTTCACCAGCTTTCTTTCAGGAGCACCTTAGAAAATCTCATACCAGTCTATGCCTCTGCCCCCGCAGTAGCGCAAGGTGACCAAAATGTTTCATTGTTTTTCTTGGAAAATGTACTTAAGATTTTTGATATGGTTACCTGTTGCCAGAAAACTGAATAATTCATCAGATTTTAATGAGATTATGAAGACCAAGACAAAAATACTGTTATATCTGTCAATTCTTGCCTTATTGGATATGATTATTCCAATACCCTTTACTTCTCTTATGTTAATCTACGTGGTGTTAGAAAAACCCGAATGGTTTAAAAATTTAGTTAGTGAAATTTATTAATTCAAAGAAATTAAGAAAAATTAACCTTCTTTCTGCCTATCTCCAGACTGCAGAAATAAAACTCCTCGGCCGACGAAAATTAAAGAATAAAAGCAGATATCTTAATCAGGGTATCGAGGGATACTTCTGATATATCAAGTCATCGGGAGAGCAAAAATAATTCCCAAATTACCACAGAGCCAAAGGTGAGTTTGCAAAACGGTAGCAGAAAAATGCCTATTCGGCGCTCTGAAAAGGTGATATTATGAAGGCCAACCAAGATAAATAAAGCCAATGCTGTAATTCCGTATTTTGCCATTAGAAAAGTTGTGGGCCCAAGGGTAAGATAATACCGCATTACGGGGTTTAACTCTACCGCTCCTCGTTCCACTAGAAATAGGGTCAACATCCCATCCATTAAGCTGAGGGATAATACTATCACAACTGATAACAGCAATGCAGGCTCGTAGCGATCAAGTAGAATGACCCGCTTTCTATCATCGACCCGTCGAACCATCCGTCGATTGCCAGGAAATAGAAAGAATTTATACCACTTGATTTGGCCTTGTCGTCGATCTCGTCCCGAGCGTCGTTCAAAGGTTGTGTCTTGGTTCATAAAAAACTCTATCAGTGCCGCCACAGCACCAGGCAGAAATGGTAAAGACACCTGAGATGTTGCTTGTTACCAACTACTCTGAAAAACCGAAGCCGACACTCTTGGTGATCTCCTGAAATAAATTATCTCATTCCTGCAAGAACACCCCTCGTGTCTTCATAAGTTACTGATTATTATTAATATATTTTGATTTTAAGTCACAAGGAATCACGCTCATCCGGTGGTTCTCCATCAACCGATTTAAAAGTCTCTTGCACCCCCTTGGAACGCTCAACCAGAAATTTAGCGAAATCTTCCTTGTTGTAGTGCTTTCCATGTGTCTTGCGAAACTGCTGCATTAATTGCTGCTTTTCAGAGAATCCCATGAAATTCCAAAGATCAATAAGCGAGTCTTTAGCATTCATAATAACCTCCACTCTCAAAGGTTATCTAATTGACCAGTAAACCGATATTTTATTGGGCTTAAGGAAAGGCAATGCAATATCAGATCCATATTTTTGAAAAATATTATGTTGCTATATCAGTTTATTAGGCAACCAGTAATTTTCTCTTTGATTTTTTTCTTAGTTTACCAGCTTGTTGTCTGAAAATTTGGAAATAAAAAATCAAAATCGATAAATATTTTCAAAAAGCATCGCTCGATTTCTCATAAACATTTTAACTATCCATGATATCAAGAAAAATTATTTATGACCCTAGTGGCATAGGATTTGCTTTTTAATAGTAACTTAACCCAGAATTGAGCCTGGTACATTGTTCCTCTTCGGTATTTGGCCTGCTGGTCTAGCAGTAGTGCGCTTAGTTAAGTTTTAGTGGCTGGTTTCCAGCAATTTAGAAAAGGCGGAGTAACCATAAACCCCGCTTTTTTGTTTTCAAGTGATTGAAGTTTGACGTAAAAATAACTTTCTGCCATACTTCAACTATTATGAAGCGACCAATTAAAGAACGTAGGCGACATCAGAGGCATCTCCTGCAAAACTCGATAATGGTCAACCACGACGGTGTATTTCAGGTGGTTGATATGAGCGAAGGTGGTTTCTGTTTTAAATGCCCCCCCTATGCAGATGCCCTGGATAAATGGATAGCTGAGGTTCTAACCCCTATCGGTGATCTCAAAGAGTGTGAAGTTGAAAAAAGGTGGAGCGCTATTATAAAAAATGACGACTTCCGTCCGCCATCATTTATGAAATTTGGGGTAAAATTCGG
>JARRLH010000002.1:0-42524 GCA_037387205.1 Desulfofustis sp. | reverse complement strand
ATTGAAGAAGCCAGGCAGCCTTATGAAAAGAGAAGAGCGACCCCGCACGGCCGCGATTGAAAGAAGCACAGCCGAAACCGATATATCACTCAGTCTGACCATTGACGGTTCGGGAAAGTCATCGATCAACACTGGGGTGGGGTTTCTCGATCATATGCTCACCCTTTTCTCCGTGCACGGGTCATTCGACCTCAGCGTCAGCGCCACTGGTGACCTGGAGGTCGATGATCACCATACCGTTGAAGACATCGGCATTTGTCTTGGACAGGCATTTTACAACGGCCTGGGCGACAAGGGAGGCATCAACCGTTACGGGTTCAGCTATGTACCGATGGACGAGACCCTGGTAAGGGTAGTGGTTGACTTCTCCAACCGGCCCTATCTGCATTACGGCGTGGATCTTTCCGATCAAAAGGTGGGAACCTTTGACACCATTCTGGCCAAGGAGTTTTTAAGAGCCCTGGCGCTGCATGGTGGAATGACTTTGCACGTCGACCTGGTCCACGGTGAAAACGCGCATCATATCATCGAAGCGGTATTCAAGGCGCTCGGGCGGGCGGTCAACGAAGCGACGGCACTGAGGGAAGGAAGCACCGCAGTATTGTCCTCCAAGGGGTCGTTATAGTGGAGAAACCCAAACCTTTGCGATCGAGGTGTACGGTGAATAGATGGAACGTGTTGTTGGTGCTCATGGTGACGGCTTTCACCATACTGCTGGCCGCATGCAGCAGCAAACAGCCGCTGCCTACGGAAGAGGAGAAACAGGCCGCCAGGATGCAGGTGCCCTGTATCATCGCCCTTCCGGTGATGACCGATTTGAGGTCCGATAAAGGTTCATTCGACCAGGCTGGTGCGAAAGGCGGAACCGGGGCGCAGGCTATGGAACGTGAACAGAAGGAAACCATAAGGATGATTGACAGCACTGGGTTTCCGGCCATGGCTGAAGCGCAGTCAGATAATGCACTAACGTATCAGAATGCAGCAAAACTCGAAAAAGGCGCCGGTTTTCTTGACCAGCAAATCAAGGATGCGTTGAGAGGGCATGACACGGTGAGATTTTTGTCCAATCGGCAATTGACATCACTGCTTCCAGAGTCCGAAATGACCCAGGCGTCCCTGCTCAGATCCATCTATTCGGAACTGAAATGCAACGCCGTTCTGGTTACCACCCTGTCCCGCTATGTGGAGCGTGTCGGAGGTAATTACGGGGCCGATTCTCCCGCCTCGGTGGCCTTTTCCATGAAGCTTTTCGACACCTCTGATGGGTCGGTTATCTGGTCGGCTACCTTCGATGAAACCCAGCAGTCATTGATGAGCAATATCATGTCGGCCCACAAGTACGGCCTCAAATGGCTCACCGTCGAGGAGCTTGCCACCCTTGGCGTCGAAGAAAAAATAGCGCAATGCCCCTATCTATAGAGCTGAATATTCACTGACAACACACACCCGTCTGGCCCATTGCCAGGCGGGTGTGTGGTTTTGGCATACCCGATGGGAGATGTAAAGCAGATGGCGCCATCGTCGCTGCCTCCGAAATACAACAGAAAGATCGGCAGAGCAATGGGGGATTACCGCATGCTCGACGATGGCGATCGGGTGCTGGTCGCCGTATCCGGAGGTGTTGACAGCCTGGTGGCTGCCTGGGTGCTGCACACCTGGCGTGCCAAGGCTCCGATAGATTATCTCCTTGAAGCGGTCTATGTTGATAACGGTTTCTGGACACCCGAGCACGGCGGCTTGCCGCCGGCGCAGAGGATCGCTGCCCAGCTCGAACGATTCGGGCTGAGCTCCACAGCGGTCGGGGGCTGGAGTGTGAAAGGGGAGCGCACCTGTTTCCTCTGCTCCAGAAACAGACGCAGTCAGCTCTTCGAGCTGGCCCGGCAAAAGGGTTTCAACAAGATCGCCTTGGGGCACCACAAAGATGATCTGGTCGAGACCTTCATGATCAACGCGCTTTACAGCGGCAACGTCTCGACCATGGTGCCACGGCAGGATCTTTTCGATGGCCGGCTGTCGCTGATTCGAGTACTGGCCTACCTTGACAAGAAGGAGATCATCGAAATCAGCAAACTTGTTGACCTGGAACCGGTCGACAGTTACTGTCCCATCGGTGAGGATTCGAGGCGGGAGACGGTTCGCTCGCTGCTCGAGCTTATCTGTAAACATATTCCGGATGCCAGAAATTCCATCTTTTCTGCTCTTGGCAATGTGAGGGATGGATATATGTTATGAGTACTTGGCAAAATTGTCTTTTCGTCCAATCTCTGTGTTATGGAGGCGATATGCATCCTCGACGTATTTTACTCTACGCCTCCGGGTTAAATCGCTCCCATGCCTTGATCGTGTACGAAAATCCTAATTTTGTAGTACATCCATAGAATTCAAGAAGCTGTTATCGTATGATCATCGCGGTGAGTGCGTAAAAGCGAAAATGATATCCACGGAATAAGCGAAACTCTATGAAATCAGACCATATCAGAACGCTGTTGAAAGATACTGCGGTTGGAAGCAGTGTCACGATTGCAGGCTGGCTCAGGACCAGAAGGGACAGTTCGGGATTCTCCTTTCTCGAAGTGAACGATGGGTCCTGCCTGGCCAACATTCAGGTAATTGCCGACAAAGGCCTGACCAACTACGAAAGTGAAATAAAGAAGCTGACCACCGGGTGCAGCCTGGTGATAAGGGGAGAGTTGAAAGAATCTCCGGCCCAAGGCCAGCGGGTTGAGATAGTGGCAGACTCGCTCGAGGTGGTGGGCTGGGCCGACCCCGACCATTACCCCCTGCAGAAGAAGCGACATTCCTTTGAATTTCTGCGCGAGATCGTCCATCTGAGGCCTCGGACCAACGCTCTGGGCGGAGTTGCCAGGGTTCGGTCTCGACTCAGTTATGCCGTGCATGAATTCTTCCATCACAAAGGGTTCCACCAAATCCACACACCGGTGATCACCACCAGCGACTGCGAGGGGGCAGGGGAGATGTTCCAGGTAGTCACGGAACTGGAACTCAAAGAGGCCAGTCGAAAAACGGACCATCCCGAAAGATTTTTCGGCAACCGCGCCGGGCTGACGGTCAGCGGCCAACTGCAGGCGGAGGTGTTCGCCCAGGCGCTGGGTTCAGTCTATACCTTCGGTCCGACTTTCAGAGCCGAGAACTCGCACACCAGCAGACACCTGGCCGAGTTCTGGATGCTTGAACCGGAAATGGCCTTCTGCACTCTCGACTGCAATATGGATCTGGCCGAGGAAATGCTCAAATACCTTCTCAACGACGTGCTGGAAAACTGCGGGGAGGACATGGCCCTGTTCGACAGATTCATCGAAAAAGGACTGATAGATAAGCTGCGCCACGTCATCGACAATGATTTTGTCCGTATCTCCTATACACAAGCCGTAGAAGAGCTTTTGAAATCCGGCCGCAGCTTCGAGTTTCCGGTAAGCTGGGGCGTGGACCTGCAGTCGGAACACGAGCGCTATCTCACCGAGGAAGCCTATCGACTGCCGTTGATCGTTACCGATTATCCTGCCTCAATCAAGCCGTTTTACATGCGGGTGAATGACGACCCCACCACCGTAGCAGCCATGGATATTCTGGTCGCCGGTATCGGTGAAATAGTGGGCGGCAGCCAGAGGGAAGAGCGCTATGACGTGCTGCTCGGCCGCATGCAGGAGGTTGGTATCGATGAAGAAGAGTATCAGTGGTACCTGGATTTGCGCAGATATGGATCAACTCCCCACTCCGGGTTCGGCCTCGGTTTCGAACGCTTGGTCCAGTTCATCACCGGCATGCACAATATCAGGGAGACTATCCCGTTTCCACGCACGCCCGGCTTTGCCCCTTGTTGAGTTGGAAGGGCTGAAAATACGGTTGCCGCCAAATGAGCCAGTGAGGTGAGTTCTTGAGCAAAGGGCCCGGTGTTGAAAAGATGTTCGACGCCATCGCCGATCGCTATGACCTGATGAACCGGGTTATGACCTTCGGTCAGGACCGTCGGTGGCGTGAATTTGTGGTGGCCAGCGGCGGCGAGGTGGGCCGCGGCTGGGTGCTTGATCTTGCCTGCGGTACCGGGGAGATTGCCGCCCAGTTCAAACGAAGCAACCCCATGGCCAGGGTTGTCGGGGCTGATTTTTCCCGCAACATGCTGAGCCGGGCTCGCCATACTCTCTCGTCAGTCGGCCTGCAGTTTCAGGCCTGCGACGCCAACCAGCTGCCCTACCGTGACAATACCTTCCAGGCAGTCAGCTTCGGCTACCTGCTGCGCAACGTGGACGATTCGCTGACCGTCCTCAAAGAGGTGTACAGGGTGCTGGGCACGGGGGGGCGGGTCATCTGCCTCGATACAACGCCGCCTGCCAGAAACTTACTCTATCCCTTTATCCATGTGTATCTGGCGCTTGTAATTCCGCTGCTGGGCAGACTTATCGCTCGAGATCAGTCGGCCTACGCTTATCTCACCGGCTCGACGATGGATTTTCACGATGCTGATACCCTGGCCAGCCTCTTTGAAGAGGCGGGCTTCAACCGGGTTTCCTATAAAAAATTCATGTTCGGCACCATCGCCGTGCACTGGGGTACTAAATGAGCCTTGACGCCCTGCCGATACCGGCCATTGGCGATCCGCGAACCCTGTTTGAGATGTTCTGTCGCAGCTGCAAGATTCACGGCGACCAGTGCGCCTATATCTACAGAGCCGGTGCCCAGGAGATAGAAGTCAGCTACCACAAGCTCTTCGAGGACGTGCTGCTGCTGGCCGGCGCCTTCAGCAAAAAAGGGGTAACCAAAGGGGACCGGGTCATGCTGCTGGCCGACAACCGCTACAGCTGGATCGTTACTGATCTGGCAATCATGTCGCTGGGCGCCATCGGCGTACCCAGGGGCAGTGATACTCCGGCCCAGGAACTTCTGTTCATTATGGAGAACAGCAAGTGCACTCATCTGGTGGTTGAGACCGAAGCCTTGTTCGAACAACATCGGCCGAATCAGAAAAAGATGGGGGGGCTGAAGAATATTTTTATCATGACCGGCCCGGCAATTCACTCGATGTTCGGCAAAACATACAGCTATCAGGATCTGCTCAAAGACAGGACCTACAGTGACCGAGATGTGGAACGTTTTCTGGAGCGCGGCCGGGAGATCATGCCGGATGATCTGCTCACCGTAATGTACACCTCCGGCACCACCGGCATGCCCAAAGGGGTGATGCTGACCCACAGCAACATCATGCACAACGTGCGCTGCATCCCCGGTATCATCGCCTTGACGCCGGAAGATCGATGGCTGTCGGTGCTGCCGACCTGGCACATCTTCGAACGAACCGCTGAATATGTGGCGCTGGCCGGGGGCTGCTGTCTGGTCTATTCTTCAGTGAAGACATTTGCCCAGGATCTGGTCGAATACCGCCCCACCGTGGTTGCCACCGTTCCCAGGATATGGGAGTCGCTGCACAACAGGGTGCTGACGGCGTTGAGAAAAAAAGGTGCGCTGGCTTCCTCGATCTTCAATTTTCTGGTGCAGGTATCTGTCAAATTCCGGCGCAACAGGCGGATACTCAATGATCAGTTGCCCCAGTTTCATCATCCTGCGCTGCTGAGCAGGCTCATGAGAAAGACCGGAGCAGGGATTAACTGTTTGTTTCTCGGGCCCTTTTACCTACTGGCCCAGCGCAAGTTGAAGCTGGTTCAGGAACGCTTCGGAGGCAGGCTGCGGCTGGCAGTGAGCGGCGGCGGCAGCCTGGCCGATTTTCTCGAAGACTGGATCGATGCCGTCGGTATCCGCATTGTCAACGCCTACGGCATGACCGAATGTTCACCTGCAATTGCCGGCCGCGGGCTGGACTGCAAGACCTATGGCACCCTCGGTAGAGCGGTAGTGCACACCGATTTGCGTGTCGTCGCAGAAGACGGGACCGAATGTGCTGCCGGAGAGGAGGGACTCATTGAAGTCCGCGGTCCCCAGGTGTCAATCGGCTACCACAATAATGAGGTTGAAACCAACCGTGCATTCACCGCCGACGGTTATCTGAGGACCGGGGATTTGGGCAGAATGACCATCAACGACGAGCTGGTGATCACCGGCAGGGCCAAAGACATAATAGTGCTGGCCAGCGGGGAAAACGTAGATCCCACCAGGATCGAAAGTACCATAACCATGTTTCCGTTCATCGAAGACGCGGTTCTGGTGGGCCAGGACAGGAAGGGGCTGGCGGCATTGCTGGTGCCCAATCATGAAGAGTTCAAAGGGTGGGCTGAGAAAACCTTTTCCAACCTTCGCAAGGAGACCGAAGAGCTGTTGAGCGACAACCGGATCCTCGAACAGATCAGAAAAGAGATAAACCTGCATCTCAAACCCAAAAGGGGATTCAAAGCCCACGAGAGACTGATGGGTATCACCTTCCTGGAGAAAGGATTGAAAAGCGGGGAAGAACTGACCAACACGCTGAAGAAAAAGCGCCATATCATCGAACGCAATTACCGCCAGAGGATAAACCAGCTTTTCCAGTGAATCCAGGCTGGCAACGCACACAGAGATGCAGCGAATAGCCTTGCAAGCGGCTCAGTGATGTGAGAAAATTAGTAATAAAGGCAGCATGTTTGATGTCGCAGCCAGGATAAGAAAAATACGGAGGTGAACATGAAACAGATTCGAGAGATTAGACGCATTGTAACCCCGATTGACTTTTCTGATAATTCCCGCCTCATCGCCGATTCATCGATGTTCATGGCCAGTAAATATGGGGCCTCCGTTCACCTCGTTTTTGTGGTACAGAATTTCGAGGATTATTCCGGCTTTTTTGTACCCCAGATGCATGTACCCAATCTCGAGGAGGAGTTGATGACCGGTGCAGAAGAGCGGATGGAGTCATTTCTCGAGGAGATGAGCGAGGTGATTACCCGGCTCGGGGTCAAAGACATCACCCATAAAGTCCTGATGGGCGATGTCGGCGAACAGATTGTCGATTATGCGACTGAAATCAGAGCCGATTTGATCATCATGGGAACGCATGGCTACAAAGGGCTTGAAAAGATCATGTTCGGCAGCGTTGCCGACAAGGTTGTCCGCTCCGCCCTGTGCCCGGTGACCACGATCAATCCATACACCTGTTGCAACTGGGACAACTGATTCACCCCTTTTTCCCATCCCGGGAGTGACCTGATCCGCCCGGCCAGCCGCTTTCTGAGCGGCCTGGTCTGGAAACCTCGCAGGCGTTCCCAACCGGTCCCTAAGCCCATGCTCTAATGGGTCTCTTTCACTCAAATTCAGCTTGACTTTTTACTTGCTCTCCCTAGATTTTTCGATGGTCTTGCAAAACCTTTCATGCATAGAAACGACCTCACACCAAAGACACCATTAGCGATTACTAAAGGAGAATATCATGCTGAAAAAAGAGATTACCGATGCCCTGAACGAGCAAATTAACAAGGAGATCTACTCCGCCTTCCTCTACATGTCCATGTCTGCCTACACCAATGAATTGGTTTTAAAAGGGTTTGCCAACTGGTTCATGGTCCAGTATCACGAAGAAATGTACCACGCCATGAAAATGTACGAGTATATCCAGAGTCAGGGTGAGTCGGTGGTTCTCAAGACCGTTGATGCCCCTCCCACTTCCTTTGATTCACCTCTGGATGCCTTCGAGAAAACGCTTGCCCACGTGAAAATTGTCACCCAGTCGATGAACGATCTGATGGACCTGGCCATCCAGCATCGGGATCACGCCACCAAAATCTTTCTGGAGTGGTATGTGACTGAACAGGTTGAAGAGGAAGATACGGCTGGCGATATGATCGCCCAACTGCAGATGATCGGAGACGATCCCCATGCCCTGTTGATGATGGACAGGGAACTGGCCGGTCGGGCGGCGACCATCCCGGTTGATTTCAGCAAGGGGGTGGAGCAGGAAGGAGAATAATACCAGGCGGGAACAAGCTAAACCAGGGATGAGAAACTGGTACTGATTTCGGGACAACACGGGCGGATCAGGACCGCCCGGCTGATGAATCTATCGCTTACTTGTCTTGGAGGAGTCGGTTTTGCCTCTGGGCGCCTGGATTAAGGGCCAGGTCTACAACCTTAGAAGCTTGCTCTATGATCACGATCACTGGGCCTGTTACCTCTTCTGCACCGCAACCAGACCATGGACCGACCGCCTGCTGTCGGCTGCCGTGAAGAGTCCGAGAAGCGAGGCTATATTGCAGCCGGGCAGAAGGTAGAAGAGCAGGGCTGCTGTACCGTGTGACCCTGCCGGAAAGTGGTCTTCTATCAATTCCGACCAGTTATTCGGGTGATATCCGCCAGAGGGAAGCAGGTCCTCAGCCGAATCTGCCGACCAGTGAGCTTTGTTGATCAGCGTGTCGAGTTCGGCAATGATTTTCGTCCTGATCGGCTCACTGTCATCAAGAAATTTAGATACCCGGGAGACGATGTGGGGCGGTCCGGCTTCGATACGGTCCGGAACCGTAAGTTTAAGGATTGGCACTGGCGCTGCATCGCTGTGCTTTTCGAACTCGGTGAAGAGTTCGTCTCCTGCCTCAGGGGAGGAGGCCAGCCATAGCCGCGTTGCCGGCAGCGGCGCCTGTCGCATGAGCTGCAGCCACGACTGAAATCGCATCTTTACCTCCCGGGGGCGGGAGCTGTCCAGACCTGCTTTGATGCGCTGCAGTTCAGCGAACGGGCCCTCACCCTCAGGACTATCCTCACCCTGCAGCGAGCGAAACATCTCTATCTCCTGGGCGTCTAAAAGCTGCAGTTCCTGGTAGAGCTCATCTTTCTCTTTGTTCAATAGTTCGGCCATGGCAAGTACCAGCCGCGCCTGCCAGAGATCGACTTGTTCGAGATTTTTCTTGGTTGCAGCGGCTTTGGGGCTGCCCAGCAGGGAAGAAATGATCTGGTAACGCTCTTCTCCGCTGGTTTTCTCTTTTTTATCCGACATGGCGGCCACGGTCAGCGCCGACAGTTGAGCGGCGTAGTCGTCCTTTCGTTCACTGAGGTCGCGCACGAGTCTGGTGAACCGTTCACGATCAGACTCGAGAGGTGCGGGGATATGGGCCTGGCAGAGGCCGCTGTCGGTGAACATATCAGTGTCATTCGGGCGAGCATCGGCAGCTGGTTCCACCAGCTGCAGAAAATAAACCGGGCTGCCGAACAGCAGGAGTGGAAATTGACGGTAGCTGAAAATATCGGTGTCCGGATAAACGAGGGTTGGGTATAGTGGCTTCATATGCAAGATATCAAGGAAAAAATTAGATTCACGGCCTCTGCGCTGCTCTACTTTCTGTTCAATCTGCGCATCGGTTCGGATCTGTCAACGTCACTCCAGGCAACAGGCTGGCAAATTCTGCAGACGGCGCCGTTTGTGGCTGGTTTTACCTATCTGATCGTCTCGGTGCTGCAGTATATGGGTGACGGCTCGAAACTACCCTGGGACCGGCGGCTTCGCCTCTTCTTCGCCATCGGCATCTTGGCCGGGCTGATCCTCGCTATCTGGGAATACGGCGGGGTGACGTTCTCCTGATTTTTCAGGATTTTCACAGCCCCAATCGGGCCCCGCTGCAGGCTGGTCAACATCTCTTTATCCACTGGCTCAACATAGTAAAGGCCGTCATTGTTGTTGTCAATCGCCTATGTTATTCTCTGGTCTTTAGATTTTGAACGTCAGTACCAATTTCCCTCATATCACCACCCAGACGGCCGCAGCTCATGTTTGCTCTCTATACCTCAAATAGAACAGAGGCACTGGCTGAGCAACTGGCGTCGGTGATCTGCGAAAGCGGCGGTCATTCACCCTTTACTAAAACCCTTTTTCTGGTCCAGAGCCGGGAAATGGAGCGCATGCTCAGTCAGTTTCTGGCCGACCGTTTCGGGGTCTGGGGCAACAGCAGCTATCTGTTGCCCACGCAGTTCATCGAGCATATCTGCCAGATCCCGGGAGCGGAACTTCGCAGCGACGCATTTGACCGGTCGATCCTCACCTGGCGCCTGGAACTGCTTCTCAGAGAGACCAGTGAGCCTGCTCTGCAGCCGCTCAAATCATATCTGTCCGGAGATCAAGCCGATCTCAAAAGGTTTCAATTCGCCCGGCAGATCGCCCATCTTTTCGACCAGTATCAGATCATGCGCCCGGAACTGATCCGGGCCTGGGACGCTGGCCGCCGCTTCACCGGCAACAGTGCAGAGGGCTGGCAGCAGCATCTGTGGAATGAGTTACGACAGACATCTGCCGGCACCCACCGCGGCGAGGTGATCGGTTCGCTGATTGACCACTTAAGGAAGCAGCCGCAGGATGTTCCCCCGGAACTTCGCCGGGTGTTCGTCTTCGGTCTGCATACCCTGCCGCCCCAATTTCTGAGGATTCTCACTGCCCTGGCGGACAGTGTTGATGTCCATTTCTTTCTGCTGGCGCCCTGCGCCTTCTATTGGGGAGACATGGATAGCCGCAGGGCAAGGGTCGGCAGTGGAGCCGCAGAGCACCCCCCGCCGGGTTCGGGCACCTTTCACCCGCTGCTTGCCGGCCTTGGTCGGCAGGGCGCCGATTTTCAGGAGTTGCTTCTCGACCAGGTAGAGGAGATGAGAGACGGTCCTGAGCTGTTTACACGCCACGATGAGGCGCCTGATATGCCGGTTCTGTTTCGACTCCAGAACGATCTGCTCGACGGATTTTGGGACGAAACCGGCGCCCCCGCCACGGGTCCTGCGGAGGATGAATCGGTGGTGATCGTTTCCTGCCATAGCCGCATGCGGGAAACAGCCGTGCTCAAAGACCATATCCTCAAATGGCTGAGTGATGACCCGGAACTCCAGCTCCACGATATTGTGGTCATGGCCCCCGATATCCAGCATTACGCCGAGTTGATCCCGGCGGTGTTCAAAGATGTTGCGCATGATATCAGCGACTGCCGAAAACGGAGGGACAATCGCTATATTGCAATCTTTGCCCAGTTTCTGGATATCTTTTCGGGGAGGTTCAGCGGACCCGAGATAATCAGCCTGCTCGACCAGCCGGAAGTGAGAACCACTTGTTCAATAGGCTCCTCTGAGCTGGAGACAATCAGGCACTGGCTTGAAGATGTCGGTGTGCGCTGGGGGTTGTCCGGCACACAGCGACGCCAGGACGGCTTTCATGAATTCCAGGTTGGTACCTGGCATGACGGTCTCGAGCGGATGCTGCTCGGCCTGGCCGCAGGGGTAAAAGATCCTGTTGATTCCCTGGTGCCCTATATCGACATCGACGGCGGCGATGCTGAGCTGCTTGGCAGCCTCTGTTCGTTCATCGAGCTGATCGATCTGGGCCGCAGGACAACATCCAGGCTCCAGACCCTGCAGAACTGGTCCCTGGTACTGCACGACCTGAGCAGCCGTCTCTTCGGCACCGCCGATTCTGCTGATCTTCTCAACCTGCAGGAGATGCTGACCGGTCTGGCCGAGCAACCCAAAGGGTATCATGACCAACCGGTCAGTTTCGCAGTGATCCATCAATGGTTCGAATATGAGGCCGAGGCCACTTCCTCGGTTGATTTTTTACGGGGCCGGCTGACATTTTGTTCGATGCTGCCCATGCGATCGATTCCATTCAAGATAATCTGCCTGCTGGGCCTCAATGATGGAGAGTTTCCCAAACAGGATCGCTTTCTGCCGTTCAACCTGCTGGCCGAGCGTTATGAAAGAGGAGACCGTTCCCAGCGGGCCGACGACCGCTACCAGTTCCTCGAAGCGCTTCTGGCTGCCCGGCAGCGTCTCTATCTAAGCTACATCGGCCAATCGATTAGAACCAATATGCCGATACCGCCGTCACCGGTTATTTCTGAACTCATCGAGGCACTGGAGCAGGGTGGCACTTCGATCGCGGTACGCGCCCATCCGCTGCAGCCCTTCGATGCCTCCTATTTCACCTCCGACACCGAGCTGTTCAGCCACCATCGCTACTATTGCACCACTGCGCAGTCTTTTCGCGAGCCGCCGCAACAACTGGCCGGCCCGTGGTTCGAGGAGCAGATCGATCCGGGGATGGACGATCACCTTAATTATACCGATCTGCTGAGTTTTGTGGCCAACCCGCAGCGATTTTTCGTTGGTCACATCCTGAAAATGAAGCTGCGCAACGAGGTGGAACCGCTGGAAGATACGGAACCGTTCAGCCTTGAAGCACTGGACCGTTATCTGGTCAGCCAGGAACTGGCTGAAGTGCTTATAGCCGGAAACGACGCAGAGGGGATGTTCGAGGAGCTGCAGCAGAAGGGGGGCTGGCCCCTGGGATACTCCGGGCGGCTGCAGTTTGAGCAACTGCACAGCGAACTGGAATATTTCGCAGCCAGGGTGAAAATGGTCGATCTTGGCCCCCGCCTGGATAAATTTAGCTTTGAAGTCGATATAGATTCCAACAAGTTGTCAGGGGTTCTCGGCCATCGCTGCGAGAAGGGACAGCTCATATACCGCTATGGTGACCTGCGAGGGCGGGATCTTCTTCAGGGCTGGCTCGTCCATCTGGTAGCTGATGCGGCAGGGAAAAGAACCGGGCCGACCAGTATCGTGCTCAAAAACAGTACCGTAACCATGATGGCGGAAAGCGGCGACAAGGCTGACCTGCGGGGTATGATCGATCTCTACCTCGACGGCTGCCGGCAGCCGTCGAGGTTATACACGGAAGCTGCGTACGCCTATTGCGCCCAGACTATTTTGAACCGCTCCAAGGGCAGGACAGAACCGCTCGTCAGAGCCATCGCAGGGCTGGACCGCCAGATCGAGAGGGGCTATCTCGAGGAGTTGTCGATCCTGTTTACCGATCCCCGGGGGGCCGATTTACTGGACAGGGAATTTGTCAGGCTGTGCAGGGAATTCTTTTTACCGATCATGGAGCAGGTGGAGATTGACAGCGATAGATAAAATGATTGCCAGAACAGACATTTTCGCTGGCGCGACAACCCCGCTCGACCAGGGAGTGACGCTCATAGAAGCGAGTGCGGGAACCGGCAAGACCTTTGCGATCAGCATGCTGGTGCTGCGCGCTGTGGTCGAACTTGGGGTCGATCTCAAGGATATTCTCGTGGTAACCTACACGGTGGCCGCGACCGAGGAGCTTCGGGCGCGTATCCGCAGCCGCCTGGTGGAGGCCAGAAATTTACTGCGGGCGGCAGAAAACGAGTCCGATCCGGTCCTCGCCGAGTGGCGTGCCCGAATTGTCAACCGGGATGAGGCCGGGCGCACTCTCGAACTGGCTCTGCTCGATATCGATTCGATGGCAATCCACACCATTCACGGATTTTGTCAGCGCATCCTGGCCGAACAAGTGCTGGAGAGCGACCATTTTTTCGATACCGAGCTGATTGCCGACACCAGCGCGGCCCGCAACGATCTGATCCGCGATTTCTGGCGCCAGAGACTCTATACGGCCGATAAGCGCCAGGTGAGTCTGATCGTTGGACGCTACCCCGGTCCGAACGATCTTTATGCAAGTATCCGGGGAGCGGAACATCCGCTGAGCGCACTGCTGCCGCAGGGACCTACCGTCGAGGAAGCCGGTACCCGACTCGACGATGCCTGGGCGCGTCTGCGGAGCTGGTTTTTCAACAATGGTACGCTGCTGGCCGAAGAACTTTCAAGCGCCGCCGACAAAGGTTATTTGAAGAAAGAGGCGGCTGACAACCACCGTGAATGGCTGGCTCAGATCCAGTCAAGCTTCGAGGCTGAACGCGCCCCTGATCCGCTGGTGGTGGGCAGGCTTCTGGAAGAGAACCTGATTGGCCTCATACATGGAACAAGAGTCAGGGGAGATGAAAAAAAGCGGGCGCTGGCAGCCGGCTGGACCCTGCCCGGAGAAACAGCCGCATGCTACCTGGAGGCGGTAGAGACCCTGCTGCTGGCTGTCCGCCTGGAGTTAGCCGCCCAGCTGCGCAGCGAACTTGCCAGGCGCCTTCACATTCAGGGACTGGTGAGTTTTGATGAACTGATCATTGCTCTATTCCGGGCGATCAGATCGGCGAACGGCACAACACTGATCCGTCAGGTCGGCTCCAGGTACCGGGTCGCGCTGATCGATGAGTTTCAGGATACCGATTCGGCTCAGTGGGAGATCTTTTCGCGCCTATTCGGTCAGGGCAGTCATTACCTCTACCTGATTGGCGATCCCAAGCAGGCTATTTATCGCTTTCGCGGGGCCGATATCCACTCCTATCTTCAGGCCCGTACGCTGGTTGACCGGACATTGACCCTGGACTGCAATTACCGCTCACATCCGGGGCTGGTGAGGGCGGTGAACCGTCTCCTGCAGGGCAGCGAAATAGGCGGAACTGCCTATCTGCCGGTCCGCTCACCTGATACAATATCTCCCAGCCGTCTGGCCAAAACGGAACGTGAGCAGCCGGGGCTCATCTATTGTCAGCTCGACGCCACACCTGAAAACAAAGGCTGGTCCGTGAAGGAGGCGGAAAAACAGATACGCGCCTGGGTGGTTAACGAAGTGGTGCGCCTGGTGGAGTCCTCCGATGCTCTTACTATCGTGCACCAAGACGAGGCGGGCAACGAGCATCACAGGCCGGTCAAACCGTGCGACATCGGTGTCCTGGTAAGGACGAACCGTCAGGCGGAGGATTTTTTTCAAGAATTCAGCAGGCGGGGTATTCCCGCACTTCTGTCGAGCCGCAAAGACGTCTTCCAGACCCGGGAAGCCGCTGATCTTCTTCTCGTTTTAAGGGGTGTGTCCACCCCCTCGGACAGCGGCCTGTTGCGGACCGTGCTGGGCCTTGACTGGTTTGGTTTGAGCGGCGACAGCTATTTTCAGGTCTGCAGCGATGAAGAGCGTTTTAATGAGGTGCGGGAACGATTCCATGGCTATCACCGTCAGTGGAACGAATCCGGGTTGCTGGTCATGATGAACGATCTGCTGGAAGGCGAAGGCGTTTTTCTTCACCTCAGTCGAAGACCCCAGGCTGAGCGCCGAATCACCAATATCCAGCATCTGGTGGAGCTGGTGCAGCAGCAGCAAAGCCAGCGCCGCCTCAGTTTCTCCCAGATACTGATCTGGCTCCAGGAACGACTGGCGGATACAGCCGCCGTCCAGGAAGCGGAACTGCGGCTTGAAAGCGATCGCGATGCGGTCAATGTGGTCACCATGCACAGCGCCAAAGGACTGGAATATGAGATCGTCTTCTGTCCCTATCTTTTCCGCTCCGCGGTTTCGGCGACGCCAACGGGGACGGTCAATTGCACCGTTCCCGAACAAGGAAGAATCTGCGATCTCGGCTCCGACCGATACGAACAGCATGCCCAGTTATCCTGCCAGGAAGAGATCGAGGAGGAGAGACGTCTCGCCTACGTGGCGGTGACCCGGGCCCGGCTGCGCTCCTATCTCATCTGGGCTGAGCTGAAAAAGAAGGGGACAATCCCTTCCTCGTTTGAGTCGCCGCTCGGCCGGCTGCTCTTTCCTGCCGGCGAGTGTTCTTTTACCCAGCAGAAAGAGCAGCTGATGGAACTTGGTTCGGCTGACCATTGCCTGTATCGCGTGATCGAAGCGGATCAGCCGCCAATGCGCTATGAGGTTCAAGCCTCTACGGCGGATTTTCTGGAGGCCAGGAAGTATTCACCTGAGCGCCTGCAGACGAACAGAATTCGCACCAGTTTCTCAGGCCTGACCCTGCTGGCCAGGAGTCACGGCGATGAGTATCACAAGGCGGGCGACGAGGGCGGCGGTGCAACGCCCCCCGGGGATGCGCTGCTGCCTGGAGGGGTGCGTTTCGGGAATATGATCCACGATGCCCTCGAGATGTTCAGTTTCAAAGATCTGGACAACGGTCTGGTCAGCACAGAGCAACTTGAGATGCTGATTCGCAGGTACCGTTACGAGATCGATCCCGAGCTGGTGCGCACGCTCCTCACCCGTACGGTGTCCACCCCGCTGCAGCGTGCCGCTGTCAACCGGGATAGTTTCACCCTGGCCATGGTCGGCAGTCAGCAGATGGTCAAGGAGATGGAGTTTACCCTCCATCTCGATCCGGTCAGCACCACGGGAATAAATCGAATTCTGGCCGACGAGCCCGCCGTTTCGGTGCTGGGTCGCCGAGCCCTTGAGGGATATTTAAGCGGCTTTGTTGATCTTATTTTCAATTATCGGGACCGTTACTATATCGTCGATTACAAGACCAACAACCTGGGCCCGGAGCAGGCCTATCAGCCAGAGGGACTGGTCGAGGCGATGCGGGCGCACAACTACGGGCTGCAGTACTGGCTCTATACCCTGGTGATCCATCGCTTTCTGCAAAACTGGCATGAAGACTATCATTACGACAACCATTTCGGTGGGGTCATGTATCTGTTCGTCCGGGGCATGCATCCGGAAAAGCCTGGAAGCGGAGTATTTTTCGATCGGCCGCAGGAGCATACCCTGATGGAACTCGACCGTTATTTCGGCTTCGGCGGGGGAGGGAGTCATGGTTGACAGGACCCAAGAGTCCGCGCCGCCTCCCATCAGCCGCTTCATGGCCGCCGCTCTGGGAAAGCATGCGGGACTCGACCATGAGGAAACCCCGCTCTTTCAGCAGCTCGTGGAGGAGCTGACCGCGGCCCTTCTCCAGGGCCACATTTGCATTGCAGTGAACGAGGAACAGCGCCACCTACTGAGGCGAAGCCGCGTGGTTGCTGAAAACCGCCGCGCTCCTCTGGTACTGTCGGGCGGGCGCCTCTATTTCGGACGCTACTTCGGCTACGAATCGGAACTTGCAGAGTCTCTGAAAAATCTGGCGACGGCGGCCGGGCCATCACCAGAGGCGTTGACCACAGTTACGGGCCGGATCTCCAAGGCCAAGGCCGATGCCCAGCAGCAGCGAGCCGTCACCATCGCCTTGAACAACCGCTTCTGCATAATCAGCGGCGGTCCGGGCACCGGCAAAACGACACTGATCGTCGCCATCATTGCCGATCTGCTTGTCCGCCACGGCCCGGATCTGCGCATAGCCCTGGCGGCGCCCACCGGCAAGGCGGCGCTGCGCATGCAGGAGTCGATCAGGATGCAGCTCGGTGAGACGCAGCTGGAGCCATCTGTGGCGGCCCGGTTCCCGGCCCAGTCCATGACCCTGCATCGGCTTCTCGAACTGGGCCGGCGGGCTGGCTGGAGCGGCAGCCGCAGCGCTGACCCTCTCGACTATGACGTGGTGGTCGTCGATGAGGCCTCCATGGTCGATCTGGCCATGATGTGGCGACTGGTTCGAGCACTGAAAAAGAACGCCAGGCTTGTACTGCTGGGTGACCGGAATCAACTCGCCTCGGTTGAATCAGGCGCCGTTCTGGCCGATTGCATTGACAGTTTGCCGGATAACGTGGCCGAACTTACCAAGAGCTACCGTTTCAACGAAGCCATCGCCCACCTTGCCGATACGGTAAAATCCGGCGCTGCGGACGAGGCCTGGTCCTTCAGTTCCAGCTCAGGCGGGCCTGCGTTATCAATCGCTCCCCCCGATTGGCTCGACAGGTGTACCGCCGGTTACCGTGAATTTGTGGAGCTGGCGGCGAAGACAACCGATCCAACTCACTTTGGAGCGGTGTTCGAACAGTATAATCAGTTCCGTATATTGTGCGCCTTGCGACAAGGACCGCATGGAAGCGAGGAGATCAACCGCCGGATCGAGCGCACCCTGGTCGGCATACGGCCCACCGTGGATGGCGAGCACTGGTATCCGGGCAAACCGGTACTGATCACCAGAAACGACTACAACCTGGGGCTCTACAACGGCGACATCGGCATCTGTCTGCCGGATTCTGAAGGCGGCGCCCTGCGGCTCTGGTTCGAGGCGGCCGATGGGACATTGAAAAAGTATCTGCCGGCTCAGATTCCCCTTTATGATCCGGCCTGGGCGCTGACGATCCATAAATCCCAGGGATCTGAATTCCAGCACGTGATGGTTGTGCTGCCGGAACGCGACAACCGGGTATTGTGCAGGGAACTGCTCTATACGGCAGTCACCAGGGCACGGCAAAAGGTGGTCGTGGTGGCGAGAGAGGATATATTTAAAACGGCGGTAAAGAGAAAAACCGTGCGTTCCAGCGGCCTGGCCGAGCGCTTGACCTGATGGTGCTCAGCCGCTGCCGTTTTCCGTCCAGAGCCAGGCCTCTTCGATCTGCTTTCTGAACAACCTGATCATATTGTTCCTGACCGTCTGGTGGTTGAGAAAATAGATTTCCTGGGGAAACAGCAGGTCGGCCACGCCTGAGTCGAATATTCTCTTAACTTCATATTCGTCGTGGGCAACATCGCGCTGATACATGTAGTTCACCCAGGACCGGTTGGTGTGAATGATGAATTCGACCCGCATCCCGCCAAGCCGGGCGAAAAACTTCAGCATTGGCGTTTTGGTACTGGATCCCTGGGAGCTGCCCTTGTGGATTCCGCCGGTCAGGGTGTCGGAAATATCCTCGAGAATCATGAAGGAATCGGCTTTGCTGGCACTCTGGGTCAGGTGGTTCTGAAAAATTTTCACATCCGCCTCGGAGTTGAGTACGGCCATCAGTCCCAACTCGTCATCCACCGCCACGGCAGGGTTCTTTTCATTTTTACGCAGAAGCTTGAGTACCTTAGCCTCGGGCGGCTTCTTTCTGATCGACACGTAAATCGGCAATTCCCGGTTGCCGGCCCGAAACCGGCGGCGCTTCAGCAGGGTAAGCTTCATGCCCTGGCCGATGGCAACGGCGGGGGCCTCTTCCTTCTTGATGACCCGCACCTCGGAACAGCTGAAGTCGACGTCGCTGTGGTGGGAGAGGAGATAGACGATGTCATGTTCACCGATTTTCTGGGTGGTGCTCCACACGTATTCGTTCAAAAAGACCAGGAACTGGGCGAACTTTTCTTCTATCCGGGTTTCCCGCTCACGCTGGTCGATGCTGCCTGCCAGACTCATCAGCGAAAGCTTGCGGTGGGCTTCGAAGCGGGCTTTCTTGTGATAGCGGTCATCAAAGATCATGAGCAGCAGATCCACCGGGTCGGTGGCGATTTCCACCTCATTGGTGATGGCGACGTGGGAGGCATAGGGAGCGAACAATTTGTTCTGCAGCGATTTGATTACAGAATCGGCGGTGCGGGCGTACTCATTGACCTTGAAGATGATCTCCTGTTCGGTGCCGCTGATGCCAAACATGTTGCCGAGCAGCGCACAGGCCCGGCGGCTGCAGTGCTGCCGGGCCTCGCCGTTGGCCAGGAGAAGGCTGATTTCCTTGAAGCTGCCGATGTTGAGGAACTCAAATATCTGGCGTCTCAAGGCCCGGTATTTGGTGACGTCGAGCTCGCTGAGCTTGAGATTGGTCACCCAGGCGCGGCTTTGAGAACTGAAACACCGGTCCAGCTCGACCCGGTCAGGAGTGGCGAGCGGACCCTTCTGCTTGAGCGAGGTGAATACCGATTTTTCGTTGAGAACTGACATCGCCAATTGAGTGCACAAATTTCTGATCGAACAGTTATACAGTAAGCGGCATCATAGTGCACGCAAAGGATGCATCAGGCAGCAAAGCGCTTGAGATTTATCCACTCTTCTGCTATTGACAAGCAGACGTGGAAAACAACTCAATCAATCTTGCGACGGTCAGGCTATGGCTGTCAAAGATGGATTGTCAATCTGAGGAGTAACGAGCAATGTTTCGCAATTTCGCCATTGTACCGCGCATTATTTTCGGTCGGGGATGCTTTAATCAACTGGATGGTATTCTACAGGAAAAAAGAACAGCCGGCGGATTCGTGGTCTTCATCCTCGATGACGTCTTCAAGGGGCAGCCCCTGGAAGGGCGAATACCGCTGCAGGGTAATGACCGGCTCATCCATGTCAATGTGGACAACGAGCCTAAAACCAGCTATATCGACGCCCTGGTCGAGCAGGTGCAAAGCTTTTCGGGGAAGAGTCCGGATGGTGTTATCGGCATCGGCGGGGGCTCCACCCTTGATATTGCCAAAGCGGTATCGCTGCTGCTGACCAACCCGGGTTCAGCGGCCGACTACCAGGGGTGGGACCTGATTGAAATTCCCGGAGTCTACAAGGTCGGTATCCCGACGCTGTCGGGCACTGGTGCCGAGATTTCCAGAACGACGATATTAACCGGTCCCGAGAAAAAACTGGGTATAAACTCCGACTACACCCTCTATGATCAAATCATGCTCGATCCCGAACTGGTCACTGGAGTTCCCAAGGACCAGTGGTTTTACACCGGCATGGACTGCTACATTCACGACGTAGAGTCACTGGCCGGCACCTTTATCAATCAATTCAGCCGGGCTTACGGAGAAAAATCGCTGGAGATGTGCCGGCAGGTTTTTCTGGAGGATCATGACGATGCGGCCGATAAACTGATGATGGCCTCCTATTTCGGCGGCATGTCCATCGCCTATTCACAGGTCGGCGCCTGTCATGCCCTCTCCTACGGACTGTCCTTCGTGCTCGACGTGCATCACGGTATCGGCTGCTGCATCGCTTTCGATCAACTGGAGGAATTCTATCCCGAGGGAGTCGCTGAGTTCAAAAAGATGATGAAACGCCATCAGATCAGCCTGCCCAGAAATATCACCGCGGCGCTCAGCGAGGCCGAAATGGAGAGAATGATCGGCGTCGCCCTGGCCCTGGAACCGCTCTGGGAAAACTGTCTCGGCAGCAGCTGGCGGGAGCTGATGACGCCCGGGCGGGTCCGCGGACTTTACGAGCGGATGTAGGGAATGAAAACGGTCGGCCTCATCGGGGGAATGAGCTGGGAGTCCACGGCGACATATTACCGATTGATCAACCAGGGGATCCGTAATCGCTGCGGCGGGCTGCATTCAGCCAAGATGCTGCTCTACAGCGTTGACTTCGCCGAAATCGAAGAGCTCCAGTCGAGCGGGCGCTGGCAGGAAGCCGGTCTGCTGCTCGCCGAAGCCGCCACCAGGCTCGAAAGAGGTGGGGCCGAACTGCTGCTGATCTGCACCAATACCATGCACAAGGTGGCCGAACAGGTGTCCGCCGCGGTCACCATCCCCCTGCTCCATATCGCTGAAGCGACCGGAGAAAGGGTCGCCGCCGACAACATTGAAAGGGTCGGTTTGCTGGGTACGCGGTTCACCATGGAAGAAGATTTCTACCGCGGGGTTCTCGAGACCCGTTTCGGCCTTCGGGTGGTGGTCCCTCCCGCACAAGACCGGCGGCTGGTCGATGAGGTGATCTTTGCTGAACTCTGTCGAGGGGTGATCGCCGAGGGGTCAAAAAAGCAGTACCTGCGTATCGCCGACTCCCTGGCCGCCCAGGGGTGTGAGGCAATAATTCTTGGCTGCACCGAAATAGCGCTGCTCCTAGGGCCCGCAGACACTGAGCTTAAGTTCTATGATACCACCGAGATTCATGCTCAGCAGGCGGTGACGATGATGCTTGAACTCTAGCCGCGCTGTTTTATAGTTTAGCTGTTGTCTGCACTACTGCAACTTTTCGCATTAAGTCAGGGAGAGAATTATGATGCTGAAATCTTTTCGACGTAAGGTCTTGATCGCTCTGGGCGGTTTTCTGCTTCTTGTCCCCGCGCCGCTGACAGCGGCCGGCGATATCACCGGTTGGGAGGCCGATTCCGAATATAACGAACTCTACGACCCGAAAGAACGCGATTCGATCAAGGGAGACATCGTTAAGTTCATCACCGTAACACCGATGGAGGGCATGGCGCCTGGTACCGCCTTTATCCTGGATGAAGGCGGCGGCGACCAGGTGATCGTGCACGTCTGTCCCGAATCCTTCGCCTCGAGCCGAGAGACAGGCCTGCGCCGTGGTGACTGGGTCAAGGTGAAGGGCGTGTGGGCCGATATCGGCGATGAATCGGTGTTTCTGGCGGCCAAGATCCGCAAGGACAACGAATACGCTTTCAAAGTGCGGCTCACCAGCGACGGCACTCCTTTCTGGACCATGACGCCCGAGCTGCTTGCCCAGGAAAAAGCCGCAGTGGAATAATAGTGTGCCGCCCGCCCCGGGCAGCACACTCGTTTCACTCTGCCCGAGCGCTGAGCGCTAAGCCCTGAACACCTTGGGTTCGTAGTTCAGGGTAGCGAAGTAGTCCGCGTTGGTCTCGGCGCGCCTGATCAGCTCGACGTTGCCGTCCTCTCTCAACAGCAGTTCCTGGGGACGCAACTTGCCGTTGTAGTTGAACCCCATCGCCTGGCCGTGGGCGCCGGTATCGTGAATTATCAGCACATCATCGTCATCTATCACTGGCAGTTGCCGCTGGATGGCGAATTTGTCGTTGTTTTCGCATAAAGAGCCGACCACATCGACCGTTTCCACGCCGTTGCTGTCGTTCTTACCCAGTACCTCGATATGATGGTAGGCGCCATAGAGGGCGGGGCGCATCAGCGCCGACATGCAGGCGTCAACCCCGATATAGGTGCGGTAGATATCCTTGCGATTGATGGCCGAGACTACCAGCGCACCGTGCGGACCGGTGATGTAGCGGCCGCTTTCCATGGTCAGGGCGGGCATATAGCCGTGCTTCTGAGCAAATTCTCTGAACAATGAAGTAATCTCATCCGCCATGGCTGCGAGGTTCAGCGGCTCCTCATCCGGCCTGTAGGGGATGCCGAGGCCGCCGCCGATGTTGATAAAATCGAAAGTTATCGAGAGTTCGTTGTGCAGCAGTTCGGCCATTTCGAGAAGCATCTCGGCGGTGGCGACCATATAGGTATAGTCCAATTCGTTGGAAGCCAGCATGGTGTGCAACCCGAACTTCTTAGCTCCCCGTGCCCGGGCTTTGGCATAGGCGTCGACAATCTGATTTTTGGCCACACCATATTTGGCCTCGAGCGGGGTTCCAATGATGTGGTTGCCGTCCCGTTCGGCCCCCGGGTTATATCTGAAGCAGATCGTTTCCGGCATGGCCGCCACCTTGTCGATCAGATTTATGTCGTCAAGGTTCAGAATCGAGCCTCCGTCGGCCGAGGCGACAGCGAATTCTTCAGCACTTGTGTTGTTCGAAGTAAACATCAAATCCTCCGGCCCGGCGCCAACCTGCCTGCTGAGGATCAGTTCGGTTATGGAACTGCAGTCGAAACCGAAATCGAGCTCCGTCATAATCTTCAGGATTGCCGGGTTGGGCAGTGCCTTGACAGCATAATATTCTTTGAAGCTGCGCATCCCGGAAAAGGCTTTGTTCAACTCATTGCCGGTTTTTCTTATGCCGGCTTCATCATAGATGTGAAATGGGGTCCCGAAATGGTCTTTCAAATCGGGCAGCAGTGGATAGAGACGTGCTTTAAAAGAATCTGAGAGGGGCATGGGAACTCCTTGTGATCAGTCAAGAGGGATTTGAGCTGTTTCTTTATGGGTTGCAAGAACCACGAAAGTTTTGCTGTCTCTGAAGCCGGTGATGGAGGCCGCCAATTCCTGCAGCAGTCCATTGAGTTGATCGGTGCCGGAAGTCCTGGTCTTGACCAGGAAACAATCCTCACCGGTGATGAAATGGACCTCCAAAATTTCCGGCCTGGCGCTGAGGAAGTCGGCTGCCTGCTGACGCTTGGCTTCAGGCCTCAGGCGCAACTGGATGAATGAAACCAGCGCATAGCCGAACCGTTCTGGGTTTAGGCGCACCTCGTACCCGTCTATGATCCCCTGTTTCTCCATCTTCCTTATCCGCTCCAGGACGGCGGAGGGTGCCAGATTGATCAGGCGGGAAATTTCGACATTGGGTATACGGGCTTTTTTCTGCAGTATCCGCAATATCTTTAAATTGGTTTGGTCCATTATGAGCCTATATTATTCTTTTAAAAGTTTAATGGACAGAATAATATTCTCTTATATTATTATTGTCAAGAATTAGTGACTAAAAAATTGCGATATGGGATAATAGGAAAGGGAGCGAACCCACCCCCTCCATCCGGTGTGTCCCTGGACAGATGACGATAAGTAGTGAACAGCGTGGGGGCAAAATAAAGCAGCCTTTTAAGATGGGCATCGAGGCAACGATGCCCATCTCTGGCTGAGTGGGAGCGTCCTCTGGATGATGGTGGCTGAAGCCACTGAATCTTGCTATTTCTTTTTGGCCGGCATGGCGTCGGTAATCGACCCGTCAACTATTTCAGCGGCGAAGGCAAAGGTTTCTGCCAGGGTCGGATGGGCGTGGATGGTCTTGGCAATGTCCTCGGCGTCGGCGCCCATTTCCAGGGCCAGAACCGCCTCATGAATCAGTTCCCCGGCGTTGGCTCCGCAGATTCCGGCCCCGGCGATTCGCCCCGTGCGCTTGTCAAACAGCACTTTACTGGCCCCGCTCGCCGTCCCTGAAGTCAGCGCCCGGCCGCTTGCCCCCCAGGCGAATTTGCCTTTTTCCAACTCTATTCCCGAGGCTTTGGCTTCTTTTTCGGTGATTCCCATCCAGGCAACCTCTGGGTAGGTATAGGCGACGGAAGGTATGGTAAGCGGGGTGAAGGCCGACTTGTGCCCGGCAATCACTTCTGCTGCCACTTTCGCCTGATGCGTGGCTTTGTGGGCCAGCATGGGCTCCCCGACCACGTCGCCGATGGCAAATATGTGGTCGGCTGAGGTGCGCTGCTGTTCATCGACCGTGATAAAACCTCGCTCATCGACTGCAATGCCCAGGTTTTCAAGGCCCAGGGACTCACTGTTCGGACGACGGCCGACAGCCACCAGTACCGCGTCAAAATCTTCGCTGCCGCTTTCTTTTTTACCCTCAAAGCTAACCTTGATCGTCTTCTTGCTGGCCTCTATTGAGGTTACCGTGGTGTCGGTGTGAATGGTGAACAATTTTTTCAGTTTCAGAAACAGCGGTTGTACCAGATCCTTGTCGGCCGGAGGAATAATCTGACTCTCCATTTCGATGATGGTAATCTGGGATCCCAGGGCATGATACACTTGGGCCATCTCCAGTCCGATAATGCCGCCGCCGATGATCAACAGCTTTTTGGGGATCGATTCCAGCGCCAGTGCATCGGTTGAATCCCAGATTCTTTTGTCCTCGGGAGCAAAGGGCAGGGAAAATGGTCGTGATCCGGTGGCGATTATTGCATGCTTAAAGGTGACGGCGGTCTCCTCACCGTCGTTGGTAACCGCCAGAGCGTTGTGGTCGACAAAAGCCCCAGTTCCTTCGAGACGCGTCACCTTTCGGGCGCTGCAAAGTTTGTCGAGGCCGCCGGTAAGCTGTTCTATTATCGACGCTTTCTTGGCCTTTAACCGGTCAAGGTCAACATCGGGCCGGGTAAAGGTGATGCCGAACTCCTCCGCCTCTGCTGCTTCCTCTATCACCGCCGCTGCATGAAGCAGGGTCTTCGAGGGAATACAGCCGACGTTGAGGCAGACGCCGCCAAGTCGCTTTCGCGCCTCGACCAGACACACCGCAAGGCCAAGGTCGGCGGCGCGGAAGGCCGCCGTGTAGCCGCCGGGGCCTCCGCCTATGACAACCACATCGTATCGTTTTTCATCACTCATGATAGCTATCCATAAATTAGAGGAGCGCCCGTCGCAGATCCTCTATATTGCTGCCCAGCGATCGGCAGAAGCGGGCTGCTTCGGCGCCGTCGATGACACGGTGGTCATACGACAGCGAAAAGGGCAAGGTCAACCTCGGTTCGAATTCCTGGCCATTCCAGACCGGTTTCATATAACTCCTCGAGAGACCGAGAATAGCCACCTGCGGGGCGTTAACGATGGGCGTGAAACCGGTTCCGCCAATGCCCCCCAGGCTGGATATGGTGAAGGTGGCGCCCTGGAGATCGCCAATTGTAAGTTTACCATCCCGGGCGGCTCCGCTCAGACTGGACAGTTCAGCGGCAATCTCCTTGATGCCCTTGCGGTCGGTGTCCTTAACCACCGGCACCACCAGACCGTTGGGGGTATCAACGGCGATGCCGACATGGTAATAGTGCTTGAGGACGATTTTTCCGTTGGCGGTGTCGAGCGAACTGTTAAACAGGGGATACTCCTTCAGGGTGGCCACCACCGCTTTGATGACAAAGACCAGCGGGCTGAATTTCAGATCGTCCTGCTGGGCTTCCTGGTTCATCTGTTTCCTGAACTTTTCAAGCTCGGTGATATCGGCTTCGTCAAAGTGGGTGACGTGGGGAATGGAGATCCAGCTTCGATGCAGATGCGGTCCTGAAATTTTTTGGATTCGCCCCAGCTCCTGCTCCTCGACCGGGCCAAATTTCGAAAAATCCTCGAGCGGTGCCTCGGCCAGAGGTACGCCTCCGGTCGCCGGCGGCCCGCCGCCACCGTCCCGTACCCTCTGCTTGACAAAGTTCTGCACGTCCTCCTTGAGGATTCGACCCTTGGGGCCGGTGGCGCTGATCAACCCAAGATCGACGCCGAGCTCTCTGGCGTAGCTGCGCACCGAAGGGGAGGCGTGAAAATCGCTCTCCGGCTCTTCCGGCGCCGCGGCTTTCTGCTCCTCTTTTTCAGGGGCCGGCTGTTTTTCAGCCGGTTCTGCCGGCGCCGGTTCCTCGGCTGTGGTCGGCTCCGGAACGGCCTGCGGTTCTTCTGCCGCCGGTGCTGCCTCATCCCCTGACGTCTCCAGCAGAACTATTATGTCATCGTTGCCGACGGTGTCGCCTTCCTGCAGTTTCACCTCGGTGATCGTGCCTGCAAACGGGCTGGGGATATCCATGACCGCCTTTTCACTCTCCAATGCGACCAGCGGATCTTCCACCTCGACCTTGTCGCCGGGCTTTACGTAGACATCGACAACGGTGATTTCCTGTACATCGCCAAAATCGGGTACGGTGATCTGTTCGATTGCCATAGAGCGATCTCCTGTCAGCAAGTGAGGGGATGGGGTGAATCCGGATCGATGCCAAACTTATCGATGGCTTCGGCAACTCTATTTAACGATATTTTTTCCTCGTCGGCCAGGGCTTTCAGGGCGGACACGACAATATGGTAGCGATCGACCCTGAAGAAATGTCTGAGCACCTCCCTGGTATCGCTGCGGCCGTAGCCGTCGGTGCCAAGTACGGTCAGGGGAAGATCTATCTGGCTTCTGATCTGCTCGGCATAGGCGCAGACATTATCGGTACTGATGACCACAGGTCCCCGGGCGTCTTGCAAAAGGGTCTGGACATAGCTCAGTTTCTTTGGCTGGTCCGGATGCAGCCTGTTCCATTCGGAGACCAGCATCCCGTCCCGATGGAGCTGATTGACCCCCAGCACGCTCCAGACATTGGCGCCAATGTCATATTCCTCCTTGAGCAATTCGGCTGCGGCGATGACTTCGCGCAGGATCGAACCGCTGCCCATGAGCTGGATATCGGCATCCCCGGACTCCGGACCCGAAAAGAGGTACATACCCCGGTGGATGCCTTCTTCGACTCCTTCGGGCATGGACGGCTGGCTGTAATTCTCGTTGAGAAGCGTAATGTAGTAGAAGACATCTTCACACTGACCATACATCAGATCCAGGCCGTTCTGCACCAGCACTGCCACCTCGTAGGCAAAGGTCGGATCATAGGCCCGGCAGGATGGGTAGGCCGAAGCAAACAGCAGACTGTGACCGTCCTGATGCTGCAGTCCTTCACCGTTCAAAGTGGTTCTGCCCGAGGTGGCGCCCATCAGAAAACCTTTGGCCTTGCTGTCCCCGGCCGCCCAGAGCTGGTCGCCGATGCGCTGGAAACCAAAAATTGAGTAGAAGGTGTAGAAGGGGATCATCGGTATGCCGTAGTTGACATGGGCCGTTCCGGCAGCGAGCCAGGAGGAGATCGAGCCGGCCTCGGTAATCCCTTCCTCGAGAATTTGCCCCTTGGGGTCTTCGCGGTACCAGGCGATGGTTTCCGAGTCCTGCGGTTCGTAAAGCTGACCGGTGGGCGCATAGATGCCGAGCTGCCTGAACAGTCCTTCCATCCCGAAGGTTCGGGCCTCGTCGGGTATGATGGGAACGATATGGGTGCCGATATTTTTATCCTTCACCAGGGAGCTCAGCATTCTGACGAAGGCCATGGTGGTTGAAATCTCTCGTTTACCCGATGACTCGAGCAACGCCTTGAAGGCTTCCAGCGGCGGAATCTCCAGCGCGGTCTGCTCCTGGTTCCTGAACGGCACCGGTCCCCCGAGAGCCCGGCGGCGCTCCTCAAGAAACTTCTGTTCCGGACTGCCTTCCGGCGGCTTGATGAAGGGCAGCGCTTCCAGGGCGTCGTCCTCAAGCGGTACATGGAACCGATCCCTGAAGAATTTGAGGGATTCGACATCCATCTTCTTGACGTTGTGGGCAACCATAACCGACTCACCTGCCTGCCCCATGCCGAAACCTTTGATGGTCTTGATAAGAATCACCGTGGGTTTGCCTTTGAAGCGTGAGGCCTGGGAGAAGGCGGCGTAAACTTTGCGGGGATCATGGCCGCCCCGGGTCATCTGCCAGAGTTCCTGGTCAGAAATGTCCTCTACCAGTGCCAGCAGTTCAGGGTCGTCGCCGAATACTTTCTGGCGCAGATATTCGGGACCCCGGGCCCGTATGGTTTGAAAGTCGCCGTCGACCATCTCGCCAAATTTTTTGATCAGCAGCCCATCTTTATCGCGTGCCAGTATCTTGTCCCACTCGCTGCCCCAGAGCACTTTGATGACGTTCCATCCCGCACCCCTGAACCGGCCTTCAAGCTCCTGAATGATCTTGCCGTTTCCCCGGACTGGTCCGTCGAGACGCTGCAGGTTGCAATTGACCACGAAAATCAGATTGTCGAGCCGCTCCCGGGCGGCAAGGGTAAGTGCGCCCATCGATTCAGGTTCGTCTGATTCGCCGTCACCCATGAAAAACCAGACCTTGCGGTCGCCGGCTTTTTTAAACTCCCGGCTGTCCATGTATTTCATGAACCGGGCCTGGTAAATGGCCATCATCGGACCCAATCCCATGGAGACGGTGGGGAACTCCCAGAAATCGGACATCAGCCACGGGTGGGGGTAGGAGGATAGCCCCCTGCCGTCGACTTCGCGCCGGAATTTGCTGAGCTGCTCCTCGGTCAGCCGGCCTTCGACGAAGGCTCTGGCATAAATCCCCGGTGAGCTGTGCCCCTGGAAAAAAACCATGTCCGGACCATCCGGTGCGTCTGGACCTCTGAAGAACCAGTTGAACCCAACCTCGTAGATGGCCGACACCGAAGTGTAGGTGGCAATATGACCGCCGAGACCGAGTCCGCCTTTATTGGCGCGGGCGACCATCGCCATTGCATTCCAGCGCACATAAGCGGCAACGTTTCTGGCGATAAACGAATCTCCGGGGATCTTCTCCTCCTGCTCCGGCGGAATGGTATTGCAGTAAGGGGTCAGAATACCCGGTGAGGTTGCCACGCCCTGGGTACGGGCCCGGTCGGTCAGGACCCGCAGAAGGAAATCGGCCTTTTCTCCTCCCTCGTGCTTGATCACGCCGTCGAGTGCGTCAAGCCATTCTCTGGTTTCCTGGGGATCCGGGTCTTTGTAGTAGGCACACATGATAATTCCTTGGTTTAAGGTAATGTTTGCAGAAATCTAAAGTAACTCCAACTATCTGTATCATTTCCCTAAATATCAAGTCCGGGGAGTTGAAAAACCGATTCCACACCGGTAGATTTGCACTTTCCACGGATTTTCCGAGCCGCTGGCGGTTATCTGCTCAGTTGCCGGTTTCTGACAAGTTTTTTTAAAATTTTCCTGGGGAACGCTGATGGAAATATTTCTGCTCGCTGTCGCCTTCGTCTTTGGATTCCTGGTCAAACAGCTCGGCCTGCCGCCCCTGGTGGGGTTTCTCTGCGCCGGCTTCGCCCTCAACCTGCTGGATTTCGGATCGAGCCAGTTTCTTGAAGAGTTGGCCAATGTCGGCATCCTGCTGCTGCTCTTCAGCATCGGCTTGAAGGTCCAGATCAAAAAGCTTTTTGAAGCGCAGATCTGGGGACCCGCAAGCCTGCATATGGTGATCACCACCGCAGTATTAAGCATTCTGCTCAAGGCGCTGGGCTGGCTGGGGATTTCATATTTCGGCGGAGTCAGCGGCGCCACCGCTCTGCTTTTGGCCTTTGCCCTGAGTTTCTCGAGCACGGTCTTTGCGGTAAAGATCCTCGAGGAGAAAGAGGAAATGACCTCAAAGCCGGGCCGCATTGCCATTGGCATCCTGATCATGCAGGATCTCTTTGCGGTTATTTTTATTACGTTTTCCAGCGGTACGCTGCCATCGCCGTGGGCCCTGCTGTTGGTGCTCCTGATATTTGTCAGAAAACCCCTGATGAAAATACTGAACCTCAGCGGTCATGGTGAACTGCTGGTCTTGCTGGCCTGCATCCTTCCTCTGGCAGGAGCGCAGCTTTTCGAATTAGTCGGTCTCAAACCGGATCTCGGTGCGCTGGTGCTCGGAATGATGCTGGCTGGAGGATCCAAGACGGACGAATTGGCTAAAGCCATGCTGGGGTTCAAGGATTTGTTTCTGGTTGGATTTTTCCTCACCATTGGCCTGGCCGAAATGCCCCATCTTTCCATGCTCGGAGTGTCCCTCTTTCTGGTCCTTCTGATCCCGTTTAAAACCATACTTTTCTTTCTGCTGTTGACCAGAATGCAGCTGCGCGCCAGAACTGCCCTGATCTCCTCGGCCACCCTTGCCCATTACTCTGAGTTCGGCCTCATTGTCGGAGCGGTCGGATATGCGAACGGATGGCTGAGCGGTGAATGGCTGGTGATCTTGGCTCTTACCCTCTCGGTTTCCATGATTGCGGCCTCGCTTATTGCACCGCTGATAGCCGTGATCTATGCTCGCTTCAAACCACGTCTCAAACGGTTCGAGACGGCCGAACGGTTGCCTGAAGATAGGGAAATCGATCTCGGTGGGGCCACGGTTGCAGTGCTGGGAATGGGCCGAATCGGCACGGCAGCGTACGACAACCTCAGGCAAAAATATGGAAAAACCGTGGTCGGGCTCGATTTCGACGAAGTCCGGATTGGGCGGCACGAAGCAGCGGGTAGACAGGTGATACACGGCGACGCCAACGACGAGGATTTCTGGAGCCGCGGGTTTGTCGATGGCCAGCGGGTTAATCTGGTGCTGCTGGCCATGTGCCACAACTCCAATGTCCGNNNNCGGCGCCATCGTCGAATATGAGGATCAGATTCCGGCGCTCAAAAAAGCGGGTGTAACCTACGTGTTCAGCGCCTACTCTGAAGCCGGTGCCGGGTTTTCAGAGCATATCTGTGGTCTGGTAAGCGAGCAGGGGCTTAAGGTTTAGCTTGCAGGCATGGAGCAGGGGAAGCATTAAGGTGCGCTCCCCCTGCCGTTGCTGCGGACGGCTATTCTAAGTCCTGAGCAAACAGTTCCGAATAGATCTTCTGGAATTCCCCAGATTTGATTGCTGACTTGATGTCCGCCGTGTTGGTATTGAACCAGGTGTGCATCGGATCGTTGGCAAAGAGCTCGTTGATGTAGTCATTCACCTCTTGATCACCCACGTGGCGTGCTTCGGGAATGAACTTGAAGTAAAAATTGTGAGCCACATCGTAGATTCCGTGCCACCAGGCATAGTCGGGACCCATCATCGCTGCACCCATGCGGGCGCGGCGGCCCTCATGATGCCAGAGTTCCCAGTATTCCCACTCGAGATCGTTCGAGAAAGCGGCCTTGTTTTCCAGCAAGTTCTTGGCTTTGACCATCTTCATGATGTCGGTTGCCGGCTTGGCGAATTTCTCGTTGTAGAGCTTCACCAGCGCGTCATACTGGAAATAGTGCCCGTCCACGAAGCCCTGCTGGTGGCAGTTAAGACAGACATCCTCCATCGCCTTTCTTTTCACTGCCGCGTCATCCTTGTATTTCGAAATAGGTGGCCGCAGGGTCCAGGAGATACGGTCGCCCACGTCGTGGGTTACCGCCTGCTTGGCGGTTGCCGACATATGGCAGGTGGAGCAGGTGGGTGCTTCGAAATAATCCTTGCCGACGACCCACTCATCCTTGTCGAGATTCAGCTGGTCTTTGTAGCCGTAATAGGCGATACCGTGCTTGGATTCTTCAAAGATCTCTTTTTGCGGGTGGTCAGGGCCGAGGTGGCATTTGCCGCAGTTTTCCGGCTGCCGGGCCTGATACTTGGAGAAAGAATGGCGTGAATGGCAGGCGTTGCAGGCCCCTTTCGAGCCGTCCGGGTTGAGGCGTCCGATACCGCTGTTCGGCCAGGTTTCAGGCGACAGTTTGTTGGCGGCGTTCTCGTCGATTTTCACCTTGGCGCCGTGACAGGATTCACAGCCGACAATAACGATGGGGTGTCCACCCGCCGCATGGGCGAGATAGGCATCGCTCGACTCCAGGATCTCACCGGCATGGGCGTGGTAGGAATCCATGGTTTCCTGGGCTTGCTGCTCGTGGCAGTTGCCGCAGTCGTTTGGGGTTACCAGGGTGGCGATGGTGGCACCATTGTGCTCGAACGCATCGACATCATCTGCATCTGCTTCGTGACAATCGAGGCAGCCGACCTCGTTCTCCCCATGCGCTGAATTTTTCCATTGCAGGTAGAGTCCTGGGTTGTTTTCCTCGTGGCAGGATTCACAGGTCGCTTCTGCCGCTGCGGCGTTAGATACAGCCCAGCCGAGCACAAGCAACACCGTCAGAATCAGACATTTCTTCATTAATCACCTCCTCCGGTTGAATTAATAATTACTCCAGTCCGAGTTCTTTTATTCACAGCTCCGATCGGCGCGCCAGCGGTAAAGCCGATTATTCGCCAGCGCAAACCATCAGAACGTTGTGCCACGAGATAAAATCATAGCGACTCTGTGGTATTAAGCAGAACTCCATCTTAATTTCTGCAGGCAGAATAGACAAGCAAATTATCGAATGAATCCATTGCGACGCTTGATTCTTGTATGCCTTTTTGGTATTGATCCCTTGTCGAATCTGACACGGTAAGCTTCGAGGTGCAGCTCTTGTTCGCTTGACTTTCGGCTCTTGATAACTGCCGCGAACCAGTCTGATCCATGCTTTCCGGACGCCCATTCGCCTGATCCCGATCAAGACTGTGCCCGGCTGCCGGGTGCAGAGGTTTACTATGCCTGGTGTCTCCATTATCGTTCCGACCAGGAACGAAGCAGATAATATAGACCTTCTCCTGCAGCGTATTTTCGCGGTGGAGTATCTCAAGTCGGTCGACCACGAAATTATATTCGTCGACGACAGCTCCACCGATGCGACCCGGCAGAAGATCAGAAAATGGACCACCAGCGCGCCTGTCCGCCTGGTTGAGCGCGATAATGGCAAAGGACTTGCCAGTGCGGTAGTTGCCGGCGCTTCGATTGCCGCCTTTGATACGGCACTGGTGATGGACGCCGACCTCAGCCATCCCCCTGAAAAAATTCCCGAACTGGTGAAACCGCTGCTCGGCGGGGTGGGTGATATGGTGATCGGCAGTCGCTACGTTGAAGGAGGAGCCACCCCGGAATGGCCCAGATCGCGCCGGATTGCCTCAAAACTTGCGACCCTGCCGGCCCGGTTGTTCACTGACGTAAACGACCCCCTGGCCGGCTTTTTCGCCACCGCCACCGATCGTCTGCGACAGACACGGCCCGATGTGCCCGGGTTCAAGATTGGTCTCGAGGTCTTGGCCGTGGGGGGCGATGAGCTGCGGGTGCACGAAGTGCCGATAGTTTTTAACGATCGTTTCGAGGGCTTTTCGAAAATGAATAAGCGGATCATCTTCGAATACCTCCAACAGGTGGGTCAGCTCAGCGGGATCGCCGGCGAGCTCTTTTCCGGATTGGTCATGGCTACTCTGGTCGGGGCCGGAACAATCCTCAACGTTCTTCTTTTCTGGGCCCTGCAGCGCTACGGCTTGAGTTCTCTTGCGGCCCATCTGGGCTCCATGACCGGCGCCGGATTGTTCCTCTTTGTGCTCATGGCGGTGCTGTGGAGCAACAAAGAGTCTGGCCGTCGCCTCACTCTTGATCTGGCGCCGGGCTTCCTCCTTGTCCTGGTATTTTCTCTCAGCATGCAGGCCGGTGTTTTCCACCTGGCCAGCGGACTCTTCAGCTCTGCCCACATTCTTGCCTTCCTTCCCGGAGCGCTGGCCGGTGCTGCCAGCTTCACCCTGCTTGGGGTGTTGTATCTATTTTCAGGGGTCAGAGGCCTGCCCCCAAAGGCACGGGCCAAGTTTATCATCATTGGCAGTGTGGTCTCACTGGCTGCACTTAAGCTGCTCTATCTCGGGCTGCCCGAACTCATGGAGCAGGAAGCCTACTACTGGAACTATGCCCAGCATCCCGACCTCAGTTACCTGGATCACCCTCCCATGGCAGCATGGTTAATCTGGCTGGGGACCGCACTGTTCGGCACCGTGGAATTTGGGGTCCGTATCGGAGCGTATCTGATCTGGTTCGTCACCGCTTATTTCGCTTATCGACTGACAGCTGATATTTTCAGCCGCACAGCGGCCTGGGGAAGCGTTCTGCTGGTTTCCCTGTTGCCGCTCTATTTTGGCACGGGCTATGTGATCACGCCGGACAGTACCCTCCACGCCGCCTGGGCCGCCTTTATCTATTACTTGCATCGCAGTCTCATCAGGGGGGCGTCAAAGGCGTGGCTGGGAGTAGGTTTAAGTTTGGGAGTCGGTCTCCTGTCCAAATACACGATTGTGCTGCTGGGGCCCGGAATCGTCTGCTTTTTGCTGCTCGACAAGCGGGCCAGGATCTGGTTTCTGCGTCCGGAACCCTACGGAGCGGTGCTGATTGGAGTGCTGCTCTTTGCACCGGTGCTGATCTGGAACTACCAGAACGACTGGATTTCTTTTCTGTTCCAGGGGGAGCAGCGGATCAGCGGCACCGATTTATTCACCACTGATCGGCTGATAGGGTATATGGTCATGCTCCTCACCCCGGCCGGTCTGCTCGGCCTGCTCTATTTCCTTTTTCGCGGAAATGGCTTCTTCAAGGCCCATGCTCAGGTTCGGGACGGTGACGCCAGCACGGCGGTGCAGCGCAGTTTCCTGCTGCTGCTGCTGTTGATCCTTGCACCGCTGCTGGTATTTTTCATTTTCAGTTTCTCCAGAGAGGTGAAACTGAATTGGACCAGCCCCGTCTGGCTGGCCCTGCTCCCCTTTCTGGGGTGCACCGCCGCCCTGTCATGCCGTGAGCTTTCATCAACCGTTCTCTGCTTTCTGCACTGGCTCTGGAAGCTGAGCGCTTCTCTACTGGTGGTTGGCTACTGCGTCTTCCTGCACTACGCGACCCTGGGGCTTCCGTCGGTGCCCTTTCATGCCGATATTTTTCTGATGGGCTGGGACGACCTGGCCGAAGAAGTGGAGTTGGTGGCCGACAAAGTTGAGGAGTACACCGGCAACCGGCCTCTGGTTGTCGGTATGGATCCCTACCAGATCAGCAGCGGGCTGGCGTTTTACCGGGCCAAACTTTATCGTGGTGAGCCGCAGAAACAGCAAGCGGCGATCGAGGGAACTCTGGGCTGGCACCTGTTCGGCTGGCAAGCGCTCATGTACGAATACTGGGCTGAGCCCGAGGAACATTACGGCAAAGACATCATCGCCATCGCCTCCAGCAGGATACGGGTTGAACATCCCTATTTTCAGAAACGATTTTGGCTAATGAACAACATCCACTCGATCGATGTGACCAAGAACGGTCAGTTCGTGCACCGCTATTATTACCGGGTTATCAGGCAGTATCGGCCGGCCCGCAACTAAGACAACCGGCGTCGGTTCAGCCCCTTCCTCCATCGGCCAGATAGCGTGGATCCAACAATCTGGAAAGAAATTCCGGGTCCAGATCCGTTTCCTCAAGGGCCACTTCAAGTATCGGACGGTTCCGTTCCCGCGCCTTCTTGGCGATGGCCGCAGCTTTCATATAGCCGATGTGCGGGGTGAGAGAGGTGACCAGCACAGGGGTCTTCGACAGCGGCTCCTCCATGTGGTCTTCCAGCACCTCCATTGGGCCGACGGCCTTTTCTCCCAGAGCCACGGAAGCGTTGGCGATCAGTTCCCCGCTGTTGAGCAGATCGTTGGCGGCCAGCGGCAGCATGGTGTTGAGCTGAAAGTTGCCGGACTGAGCAGCGATGGTTATCGACAGATCATTGCCGATGACCCGGGCAGCCGCCATGCACACCGCTTCAGGAATCACCGGGTTGACTTTATCGACCATGATCGATGAGCCGGGCTGCAGCGGTTGCAGCCGGATCTCGGCCAGTCCGCTGTGCGGACCGGAATTCATCCACCTCAGGTCATTGGCGATTTTCATCAGGCTTACGGCGCAGGTTTTGAGCTGGCCGGAAGCCTCCAGCACCGTGTCAATGCTGCTCAACCCCTTGTAGGCGGAGTCCATCGACTCGAATTCCACCACGCTGCGGCGGTTCAAGGCCTGCAAAGCCTGTTCTACAAATCCCGGGGCGCAGTTGACCCCGCTGCCGACGGCGGTACCTCCCAGCGGTATCTTTTTCAGGCGGTTGAGAGAAGTGGTGAGCCGGTCGATATTGTCGCCAAGCTGCGAACTCCAGGCCTTGAGTTCATGCTCGAATCTGATGGGCAGGGCGTCCATCAGATGGGTCCTGCCCGTTTTCACCACGTGGCGATGAGTGGCTGCGACGCTCTCGATTATTTGGCGCAATCCTGTCAGGGCGGGTATAACTTCAGTACTGATCTGGATGGCCGAAGCGATGTGCAGGGCCGAAGGAATCACATCGTTGGAACTCTGCCCCATATTGACTTCGTCATTTGCAGACAGCTCGATGCCTTCCAGTTCCGCCAGTCTTGCAATTACTTCATTGGCGTTCATATTGGTGCTGGTGCCGGAGCCCGTCTGCAGCATGGGGACGGGGAAATGGGCCATCATTTCTTCATCTGCAAGCCTCTCGGCGGCCCTGATGACGGCCTCGGCTTTTGCTGCGGGGAGAATCCCAAGATGACGGTTTGCTTCAGCAGCGGCTTGCTTGACCAGGAGCAGAGCACGGATGAAGCGGGCGTCCATTTTCTGGTCGGAGATGGTGAAATTATTCAGCGCCCGCTGGGTCTGTGGTCCGTAAAGTGCCGATTCTGGCAGGACGACTTCGCCCATAGAGTCTCGTTCTATCCTGGTTTTATTTTGCATGACAACAATTGGGGTCAATGGTTACTATTTGGCGTATCATGGAGGAAGAACGCCTCTCTTTGACAACTATAAGCAAACCGGCCGCAATTTGCAGGTATCAAAGCGCACCCCAGCAAAACAGGCAGGACAGCGCACGCTCTAATGACCACGAAAAATATACCAAGATCGTCAGCCGCCCGGGTCAATGTGGGCTTTCCGCCAGTCTGCACCGGTGCGGATCTGGTGCTGGTGCTCGGCTCGTTCCCGGGGCGGGCCTCGTTGCAGAAAAACCAGTATTACGCTCATCCATACAACGGGTTCTGGCCAATCATGGGTGAGCTGCTGGGATTTGATCACACGCGAGAGTACGGGGAGCGTGTGGGATTTCTGAACAGAAACCGGGTTGCACTCTGGGATGTGTTGACGAGCTGCAGCAGGGAGGGCAGCCTTGACTCGTCGATTCGCAAAGATTCCATGATTATCAATGAGTTCGATGATTTCTTTGAAAATAATAGATTGATCCATACCATATTTTTTAACGGTGCAGTGGCAGAAGCTGAATTCAGGAAGCGCGTTTTGACAACCAAGCCGCTTGACAAGAGAAAATTTGTGCTTCACCGGCTCCCGTCAACCAGTCCGGCGCTGGCGACGCTGTCGCTGTCTCAGAAGATTCAGGCCTGGTCTGTGCTTCTGGTAGCGTTGGGGCATACCAAGGAAGTCTGATCGTATAAAGGAGGAATGCGGTGGGTAAAGAAGTTGTGTTGTTCAAGAATGAGGAAAAAATGAGCAGTGGTGAGGCCGCCGCTCTGCTGAGAAAAATCGCCCAGAAAATCGAGAAGGGGGAGATCGTGCTCGAGCGGGGTAAAAAGACTATCAACCTGTCGATACCCTCGCAGCTTGAAGTAGAAGTCAAGGCCGAGAAAGAAACGGGTAAAAAGAAAACTACCATGAAGCTCGAGGTCGAACTTGAATGGCCGCTGGGAGGATCCAAAACGCCGGCTGGCCCGCTGAAGATAAGGTGAGCCGAAACTGAAATGGCGACGCCCCGCAGGCCGGGCAGTCGCCATCAATGGACGTTGAACCGTGGCCGAGATCAGGCTTTCCAGAGACCGTGCAAATTGCAGTAGGCACGAACATCCACCTCGGCCGCATCGACCGGGAAGAAGGCCTTGGGCTCCTGGCCCGGATCCAAAAATTCTTTGTAGCTGATGGTGTTGACGTTCAGTTCGATCCACTTGATCCAGTGTTTTTCTTCCATCGGGTGAGCTACCGAGCCGACCGCGACCTCCCAGCCGCCGTTTACCCTGGTGGGCACCGGAACATGTTTTTCCTGAGCGGCGTCAACCGTGTTTTCCTCCATCAGAACCATGTCCTGACCGCAGCAGACGAGCGCTCCCGCACCGCCGGTCACCACCTCAGCAATGTTGCCGCAGAGTTTGCATTTATACACTTCAAGTCTTTGTGGCATGTTTCATCCTCCTGTTAGTTGTGGCAGCCCGCCTTGTCTCTCACCGCAATGGCGGACCTCACATGTGTCGGTTGCTTTGCAGTTCTATTCAGGAAATATCGTCTGACAACTGGTGAGTAAAACATAAATGGAATAGTGGCCGCAATCACGAAACATTGTGATAAGGAAAAATTTAGAAAAATGTTAATGGTTATCATTACTAAATGACTCGAGTTGCTGGAAACCAGCATATCGACCCATTGAGGGCCACCTCGATATTTAGAATTCGGTATTGTAATTAGGGCAATAAGTATTACTAAATGTATCTAGTATTTGTGGTATAAGCATCTGATAATGTCCAAAACAAAAGGAGAGGATCAGCCATGAAAAAAACATTTGTCAGTCTAACCCTGGTACTCGTCTGTCTCGTCGCGATTAACGCCGCTCAGGGTGCAACTTACGAGCATGAAGTGGAGGCAAAAGGCGTCACTTTTGCCTGGAAGGTTGATGGCGATACCCTGCATGGCAAAGTCAGCGCCAAAACCAAAGGATGGGTTGCGGTCGGCTTTAATCCTACCAACAAGATGAAGGACGGTAATTACATCCTTGGCTACGTCAAGGACGGTGAAGCAGAGGTGGTTGATCATTTCGGCGACAAGAATACGGGCCACTCCGCCGACGAGAAACTGGGCGGCACCTCCGATGTGACCCTGGTGGGAGGTTCCGAGGACGGAGGGATGACCACCATAGAATTCACCATCCCTATGGATTCCGGCGATAAGTATGACTCAGCGCTGTCGGCCGATGGAGATACGATTGTGTTGCTTGCCTTCGGCCCCGACAGAGACAGTTTCAAACCTCGGCACAGGCAGCATGCGAAGAAAACCGTCAACCTTTCCACAGGAGCAGTACAATAGAGATTGCCGGCTCCCGAGGTGAAAACGCTTCCCATTATAATTGTCTTGCTTGCGCTCTGCGGACTCGGCCCGCCGAGCCTTGCAGCTGCCCAGTCCAGCGCGACACCCAGCCAGACTGAAGAGCAGGGAACGGTCTGGGTTGAGGAAAAGACCGGGGCTCTCCTGCCCCTGAATACCGAGTTCGTCGACGAAAATGGGGCGGCGGTCACCCTCGGCGAACTGATCGACAAGCCCACCATCCTGCTGCCCATTTATTTCTATTGTCCCAATTCCTGCCCCCCCAATCTGGCTAATCTGGCTCTGGCCATCAATCGCATGAAGATGGAGATAGGCGACGACTACCGGGTAATCGCCCTGAGCTTTAACCATCTCGAAACACCCGAAAATGCGCGGACTGCTAAAAACAACTATGTGAAACTGTTGTATGAAGGGTTTCCCAAGGAGCAATGGCGGTTTTTGACCGGCACCCAGGAAAACGTGGCGGCAGTGCTCGATACCATTGGCTTTACCTTCAAGCCCCTGGAAGACGGCACGTTTATCCACCCTTCGACGTTGGTTACCGTGGCCCCCGATGGCACAGTAATCAAATATGTGTACGGGACATTCATTCCCGGTGACGTAGAGCTTGCGCTTGCCGAGGCCGCCAAAGGGGTGCCGGCGAGATCGATAAAGCGGCTTTTGAACTACTGCTTCAACTACGATCCCGATACCAATAAATGGTTTTTTCAGGGGGTCAAAGTCGGCGTCTTAGCTCTTTTCGCCGGTCTGGCAATATTCTTCCTGGTCCGTTTCATCTGGAGAAAAGGTCCCGATGATCCGGACCAGGCATCATCGCAACATGGATAAGTGATATGGAACAGGTAAAATCATTTTACGAGACACCATCGCCGGCCGGGTTGACTGGAATCAAAGCCTGGCTGCTAACTCACGATCATAAACGGCTGGCCCTGATGTATCTCTGGGCCGTCTTCTTCTGGCTGGTGCTGGCCGTCTTTCTCGGCATGGCGCTGCGCCTGGAGTTAATGTTCATCGGCGAAACGATCATGGGGCCGGAGGTGTACAATTCGTTTTTCACCCTGCATGGGGTGATCATGATCTTTCTTTTTGTGATTCCGGCAATTCCCGCCATTTTCGGCAATTTTTTTCTGCCCATCCAGATCGGCGCCGACGATGTTTTTTTCCCGCGGCTCAATCTGTTTTCCTGGTATCTTTACATGTTCGGCGGCCTGGTGGCGGTGATCTCGCTCTTTTCTGGAGATGGCTTTGCCGATACCGGCTGGACTTTCTATGTGCCGTTCTCGGTCTCCACCGAAACCAACGTGTCTTTAACGGTAACGGCGGCTTTTATCCTGGGTATGTCATCGATGCTCACCGGACTCAATTTCGTTACCACGGTGCACCGGATGCGGGTCAAGGGTATGGGCTGGCTGCAGATACCATTGTTTACCTGGTCGATTTATGCCACCGCCTGGGTCCAGATTCTGGCTACCCCGGTGGTCTCCATCACCCTGGTTCTGGTGGTACTCGAACGGTTTCTGAACATTGGCCTGTTTGATCCGGACAAAGGCGGCGATCCACTGCTCTATCAGCATCTCTTCTGGATGTATTCACACCCGGCCGTGTATATCATGATTCTTCCGGGCATGGGGATTATCTCGGAGATTATACCGGTATTTTCGAGGAAGGCAATTTTCGGCTACAAGGGGATCGTCATCTCATCAATGGCTATCGCCATTGCCGGTTCGCTGGTCTGGGCCCATCACATGTACACCAGCGGCATGAGCGATGTATCCGTGTTCGTCTTCTCGCTGCTCACCTTTTTGGTGGCGATACCGACCGCGGTCAAAGTGTTCAGCTGGATATCAACCATGTACAAAGGGTCGATTCTAATGACGCCACCGCTGTTTATGGCTCTGATATTTATCTATCTCTTTTCCGTGGGAGGTCTTACCGGATTGTTGCTCGGGGCTGTGGGCACCGACATCCATGTGCACGACACCACCTTCGTGGTGGCTCACTTTCACTTCACCATGTTCGGTGGGACCGGGTTCGCCTTTTTTGCCGGTCTGCACTTCTGGTGGCCGAAAATGTTCGGCATCATGTATGACTTCAAGAAGGCCTATATCGCAGCGGTCCTTGCTACGGTCGGTTTTATCTTCCACTATATACCGATGTTCATTCTCGGTCTTCAGGGGATGCCGAGGCGCTACTACGACTATCTGCCGCAGTTTGAGACTGGCAATTTCCTTGCGGGTTTCGGGGGCATCCTCATGGTAGCCGGGATTATGTTGATGTTCATCAACCTCTGGGCCTCTTTCAGAGTAAGGGAGCCAGCCGTTTCCGACCCGTGGGGCGGTACCACGCTCGAGTGGTCGGTACCCTCTCCTCCGCCGCTTCATAATTTCGTCGAAGAACCGAAGATCCTCGAGTATCCGTATGATTTCTCCGGGGTGCTTGCACGTGCAGCAAAAGACAAAGGATAGGTATGGAAAAAGCAATCGATAAGACCGGTGTAAAAATTGGAATGTGGATTTTTCTCTACTCTGAGATACTCCTGTTTGGCGGGTTGTTTGTTCTCTATGCCGTTTATTTTCATACCTTTCCCGAGGACTTCTCCCGGGGCGGAAAGGAGTTGAACAGACTATTCGGTACCGCCAATACGCTGGTGCTGCTGATCAGCAGTTTTACGGTGGCGGCATCCATTACCGCGGTTCAGCGGCGGAAGAAAGGTCAGGCCGTTGGTTTCTTGATCTTCTCACTGCTCTGCGGGCTGATATTTCTGATCAACAAATATTTTGAGTGGGGGGCCAAATTTCATCATGACCTTTACCCCAACTCCGATCTGCTGCTCGATTCCGATCCGGGCTTCAACATTTTCTTCGGGCTCTACTACACCATAACCGGTCTGCACGGTCTGCATGTCATTATCGGCATGGTGCTTCTGGCTATTTCCATGGTCCTGGTCATTCGTGAAAAAGTCACTGATCAGCGCTATGCAATGCTTGAGAACAGCGGACTTTACTGGCATCTGGTCGATCTTATCTGGATTTTCGTATTCCCCTTGTTTTATCTTGTTCTAAGCCACTGATCAGCGCTATGCGATACTTGAGAACAGCGGACTTTACTGGCATCTGGTCGATCTTATCTGGATTTTCGTATTCCCCTTGTTTTATCTTGTTCTTTAGGAGATGGAGGATAGTC
>JARRLH010000001.1:0-33330 GCA_037387205.1 Desulfofustis sp. | reverse complement strand
GAGCTGACCTATCGCTCAGTGAAAGCGATTTGCAGGCGCTAGAGCATTGCCTGCCGAGCGGCTGGGCGCATGGCGATCGCTATTCAGCAGCGCAATGAAATGGACCAGAAAGGTACTGCAAACCTGAGAGCCATTTGCAAAACGATCTTTGCGCCCAAACTCTGCCTTATGCTCAAAATTTTATCCTCGGAATATCAATCATATGGTTGTGGTAAAATTTCTCGCATGGTTTGATTTTGAACGAAAATCTTAGTTTTGCAAAAGGCTCAGTAGTAAAACTTTAATGCCCCATAGACGACAAGTATAATCATCGGCTCGCGTAATGGAGGAACATTATGGTGGTGAAAATTCCCGTTTCCTGGGGTGAGCTGTTTGACAAATTGACTATTTTGGAGATCAAGCAGGCCCGTATCGACGCCCCCCAGAAGCTGGAAAATATCAATAAGGAACTCGAGGCCCTGCGCCAAGTGTATCGCGGTGCCCAGCTGCCGGGCGCACCCTTGCAGGTGTTGATTGAAGAGTTGCGGCGCACCAATGAGTCGCTCTGGGACATAGAAGACGATATCCGTGCCTGCGAGCGCCACAAAGACTTCTCCGAAACGTTTATTGCGCTTGCCCGCGCGGTCTACAAAACCAACGACAGGCGGGCGGAAATCAAGCTCAGGATCAACCGTCTGCTCGGCTCCGATTTGATCGAGGAGAAATCTTACGAAGCGTATTGATGGCTGACATTCTGATCATCAAGCTCAGCGCCCTGGGAGATCTGGTCCAGGCCGACGGGGCTATCCGGGATATTAGAAATTTTCATCCCGACGACCGTCTCACCGTGATGACCACGCCATCCTTCCGCATCTACATGGAGCGTTGTCCCTGGGTGGATGAGGTCTTCATAGACCCGAGAGCGCCGCGCTATCACCTGGCGCAGATTCTGGCACTTCGAAAGAGACTGCAGCAGAGATCTTTTGATCGGGTGTATGATCTGCAGCAGGTGGGCAGAACACGGTTTTACCATCGCTACCTTTTCCCCCCCACCTGGTGGCTCGGCGATGTGAAGGGCTGCGAGGTGTTTCTGAAACGACCAGGTGATCGTTGCGCGGCGGACCACTTTCATGCTCATCTGCTCCTGGCAGGGATTCCCGCCACTCACACCCGGCGTTGCGATCTGTCCTGGATGGTCGATAAGGCCGATGAGCTGCTTGATCAACATGGAGTGGAACCGGACTATGTACTGCTGATTCCGGGAGCTTCTGCGGCCCATAGTGCCAAGCGCTGGCCACGGTTCGAGCAGCTGGCTCAGCGGCTGATCGAGCACGACCTGCAGCCGGTCACCGTCCCGGGGCCGGCAGAAATGGATCAGTACCATGCCATACCCGGTAAAACGCTGGTCTCGAAGGATGGCTATCTCGACTATTTCGCCTTGGCGGGCGTGGCTCAGCAGGCTGCGTTTGTGATCGGCAACGACACCGGTCCGACCCATATCGCCGCCCATCTGGGCTGCCGGGGACTTGCTTTGTACGGCGGCCATACACCAGCGCAGACCACCGGCATCCAGCACACCCGCTTCACGTGGCTGGAAAGTGAGGATCTGGCTGATCTGACCCTGGAAGTGGTCTGGCAGAAATTCCTGGAACAGGCGGCTACCTAGGAAGGGCGATGGGGCGGCAGGGCAGCGCTAGGCAACCCGTTGCTAGGCGGCTTGTTTCTGGCCGGGATTCTTACCGAGAATTATCATTCCCAGCACCTCGTCCTTGGTGACCTGGCTGGTCAGCTGGGTACCGACAAGTTTGCCGTTTTTGATAACCGATACCCGGTCTGCCAGGTCGAAGACATCATGCAGATCGTGGCTGATGAGAAAAATACCGATCCCCTCGCTCTTCAGCTGTTTGATCAGTTCGGCGACCATGGCCGTCTCATGGGGGCCGAGGGCGGCGGTTGGTTCATCCATGATCAGTATCTTGGCATTGAAATAGATGGCTCGGGCAATGGCCACCGACTGCCGTTGCCCGCCCGACATGTTGCGAACAGGGTCTTTGATGTTGGTGAAATTGGGGTTGAGGCGCTGGATCACCTTACGGGCTTCGTTTTCCATGGCCCCGTCATCGAGTGTCCCGTAAGAAGTCATGATTTCGCGGCCGAGAAACAGGTTGGCCGGGGCGTCGAGATTGTCTGACAGAGCCAGGGTCTGGTAGATGGTTTCAATACCATGGTGACGGGCGTCACGGGGACGCCTGATATCGACTTTTTGGCCACTGATCAGTATATCGCCTTCATCACAGGGTATGGCACCGGACAGGGACTTCATCAGCACAGTTTTGCCTGCGCCGTTGTGACCGAGCACACCGACCACTTCCCCGGGCATCAGGTCTATGGAAACGCCCTGCACCGCATGAACCCCGCCAAACCGTTTGTGGATGTTGCGCATCTCAACGAGCGGAACTTGAGTATTCACAGCTGCCCCTACCGTTTATTTTTATTGTACATAACGTCGAACCAGACGGCGAGGACCAGCACCAGTCCAATGACAACCTGGCGCATGGCGCTGGTAACCCCCATGAGCACCATGCCCGATTCAAGCGACTGCATAATCACCGCTCCAAGGATGGCGCCGGCGATGGTGCCGACCCCTCCGGCCAGGGAGGTGCCGCCGATGACCGCAGCGGCAATGACGTTCAATTCTGCCATCGTGCCCATCGAGTTGGCGCCGGCGTTGAGCCGGGCGGTGGTAATCACCGCGGCAATTCCGCAGAGAATACCCATAACCATGAAGATGAACATGGTGACCCGGGCCACGTTGATTCCTGAGAGTTCGGCGGCCTCAGGGTTGCCCCCGATGGCGAAGACGTAGCGTCCGAATTTGGTGACCTTGGCGAGCAGCGTCATGATCACCACCACTCCGATGAGGATAAGCACTGGAATGGGAATACCTCGTGGAATCTCGGTGCGGGGCTTGTAATAAGAGTTCATTACCATGACGAACCCGCAGACCAGGCCGATGCCGATCAGGAGCATGACCAGTTCGGCCCAGCGGGCTTTGGGCTGAAAGCCATATTTCTTTCTGCGGGCCCTGTTCCTGAAGGTGCCGAGTATCATCAGCAGAATACAGACGCCGCCAAATATCCAGCTCCAGGTGGCGCCAATCGAACCGTTGATGCCCCCGCCGAGAAGCTGATAGGTCTTATCCATGGGAGCCACCGTCCTGCCGTCGGTCACCAGGTAGGCACCGCCGCGGAAAATGAGGAGCCCGCCCAGGGTTACCACGAAGGCCGGTACTCCCCGATAGGCCACCCACCAGCCCTGCCAGAGGCCGACCAGCGCACCCAGGGCCAGTCCGCAGACAACGGTCAAAGGCCAGTTCCAGGCGGCACCCAGAGTAAAGACATGCACCTGCAGATAGGCGATGACCATCCCGGTGAAGCCCATCAGGGAGCCGACCGATAAGTCTATGTGCCGGGCCACGATTACCAGCACCATCCCGGTGGCCATGATGCCCACGACACTGGTCTGGACAGCGAGATTATAGAGGTTTCTGGCAGTGAAGAATATACCGTCGGTGAGCACGGTCAAGACGACCCAGATAATGATCAGCGCACCGATCATGGCCAGCATGCGGGTGTCAATCTCGAGTTCCGAGCTAAGCCGGCGAAAAACCGGGGTCTTGGTAACCTGTTCGGGCTGGGGATCCATAACGATGCCGGGTGCTGGGTTGTCTACAAGGTTTCAGCCAGAGCCATTTGCAAAACGATCTTTTCGTCCACACTCTGCGTTAAGCTTAAAATTTTTTCCTCGGAATATCAATCATATGCCTGTGGTAAAATTTCTTGCATGCCTTGATTTTGAACGAAAATCTTAGTTTTGCAAAAGGCTCAGTAGTCTCAATATTTTTATCTACAACAGGTATAGTCGAATTGCTTCAAGAAATTTGGGGGCACCAGGAAAAGTGCCCCCGACTCGATCTGGTTGGAACGGCGTTTACGGGCAGTTCCCCTCAACACCCTGGCAGAGTACGTCTTTCTTAATCCAGCCAGCCTCCACTACCACATTGAGCTTGTCTTTGGTGATCGGCACCGGCGCCAGGAGAATGGCATCCATCTCAACACCTTTGGCGCCGCCGGACCATTTAATGGTGCCCGACGGAGTTTTTCCGTTGGCCAGGTCAACCGCGATTTTGGCAGCAGCTTTGCCCAGTTCCCGCGCATCTTTCCACACCGAAACGGTCTGCAATCCGCGCGCAACCCTGTTCAGGGCGGCATGGTCACCGTCCTGTCCTGAAACCGGGGTGATGCCTTCCATTCCCTGGGCAGTCAGAGCGGCCACTACCCCGCCGGCGGTGCCGTCATTTGAAGCGACGACTGCATCGACCTTGTTGTTCTGGGCGGTAAGGATCTGCTCCATGTTGCGCTGGGCGACTTCCGGCTTCCATCCATCGGTCCCCTGGGCCGCCACGTTTTTTATTTTGCCGGCCTTGATTGCCTCGTCCAAGACCTCGAGCTGTCCCTCATAGAGGAATTCCGCATTGGGATCGGTCGGCGCGCCCTTGATGAATACATAGTTGCCTTCCGGTTTCTCTGCATAGACGGCGCGAGCCTGCATCCGGCCAACTTCCTTGTTGTCGAAAGTGAGATAGAACACACCTTCTTTTTCGATCAACCGGTCATAGCCGACCACCGGAATACCTTCGGCTTCGGCTTTGGCAATGGCCGGCAGCACGGCATCAGCGTCCCAGGCCAGGACGATCAGGGCGTTGGCGCCGCGGGCAATCAGGTTTTCGATATCGGAAATCTGTTTTTCGGCACTGGCCTGGGCATCGGCCATGATATACTTGGCGCCATGGCTTTCCAACTCCGCCTTCATGGCGGCCTCATCCGTTTTCCAACGTTCTTCCTGAAAGTTGGACCAGGAAACACCCACCACCAGTTCTTTGGCCACCGCCGCAGAGAAGAAGAGGGCAACGGTGAGCACAGCCAAAACGGGAATAACGGTTTTCTTCAGCATGAGAAATTCCTCCAAGAATAAATAAGGTTAATTTTTTAGGCAGGCAGCGGTGCCGGGCGCTGATCAGACGGCCGTGCTGCTGTCGACTCCCACCTGCATGGTCGAGATGTGCCCCGATGCAGCCTCCCGATAGGCCAATCGGCGCCGTTCCAGGTCGCAGATTGCCAAATTTTGTAATGTAAGGCAAGAATTAATTCATTCGATAAACAAAAAATAATATGTCATTTGTAGTATTTAAATTTGCTGTAGATCTCCATTAAATAATTAGAATTAAATGAGTTATTGGCAAGCAAAATGACAAGTTTGGTATTATCGATAATAAATAATATTGCAGTGGCGATGTTCTTCTCTTGATTTCACCATTTTTCCTTGTTACTAAAAAACAATCAGAGCCATTGTGCGGGTCGGCGTTGACACCTTTTATGCTCATAACGATATGAAATAATGTTACTAAATTTTTCTCACCAGGATATCCTTTTTTCTCGGAGTGGGTTTTCTTGATGTTTTTATGTTTATTGAGTGAACCAAAGAGCCGGATCCATGAAAGCTGCCAATCGTGATTTCACCCGTGAACTGAACCTCTCCAATATCCTGAACAGTATCCGGGAAGCGGGGATGATCTCACGGGTTGAGATTGCCGAGAAAACTGGCCAGAGCCGGGCGTCGGTGACCAATATCACCGCCTTGCTGATAGAGCGGGGACTGATTCGCGAGGATAGGGCCGCTTCATCTTCCAGCCGTGGAAGGCGCCGTATCATGCTCATGCTGAACCCTGAGGCGGCCTATGCGGTGGGGATTAAAATAGCGGCATTTCGTTTGAGTTTTGCCGTGGTGGATTTTGTCGGTCAGGTTAAATCCACCCTCTCGGTGCCGCTCAGGGTCGGTGAACGGTCCGCGGCCATGCTGGCGGATGTTGCCGAGGATGGAATCCTGCACTGCCTCGAGAAGGCGAAGCTGAAGCTCAAAGATCTCTGCGGCTGCGGCCTGGCCTTACCCGGTTTTGTCGATTCCGCCAGCGGCACCTGCTTTTGGACACCAATCCAGAATGGTTCCTCAGACATACGTGCCTTGCTCGCTCAGCGACTGGGCATGGATGTGTACCTGGAAAACGATGCCAATGCATTCACCGTGGCGTCGCAATGGTTCGGGCTCGGTAAAGGAGTGCGTAACTTCCTGGTGGTGACCATCGAGGAGGGGATTGGCATGGGCATCGTGGTTGACGGTAAACTCTATCAGGGAGCAACGGGAATAGCGGCTGAGTTTGGTCACATGGTCATTGTCCCCGATGGCGAACCCTGCCGGTGTGGGAAATTCGGCTGTTTTGAAGCTTACTCAGCCGATTCCGGGATTCTGCAACAGTCCAGGAAAGCGCTGCAAGGGAGAAAAAATGGTCCGGATCTGGAGATGCTGACCATCGAGGAAGTAACCCGTCTGGCACGGGATGGAGACCGGCAACTGCGCAAAATATTCCATCAGAGTGGAGAATTTCTGGCCCGTGGTGTGGCGGGACTGATTCAGATCTTTAACCCGGAGCGGGTGATCATTACCGGTGAGGGGGTGCGGGCAGGCGACCTGGTATTTGCTCCGATGCACCGGCTGCTGGGTAAGTATCTTAATCATGAACAGGCGAAGGCCACCCAGGTGTTGATCCAGGATTGGAATGACCATGATTGGGCCCAGGGAGCGGCAGGGTTTGTCCTTAATGAGATCTACAAATCGCCCCTGGACAAGATTCAGAGAAACGGGTGACCACCTTGTCGTTTTTTATCTAAGGAGGATACGACGTGACCACATATTTTCCCGAAGTTGAGCAGGTAACTTTCGAGGGTCGGGATTCCGACAATCCCTTATCGTTTAAGTGGTATGAAAAAGACCGGCTGGTGGCCTCCACATCGATGGCGGATCACCTCCGCTTTGCGGTCGCCTATTGGCACACCATGAAAAATCAGGGGGCCGACCCCTTTGGCGAGGCTACCATGGATCGCCTCTGGAATGGCTTCAGCGCGCCGCTGGACCGGGCCAGGGCCACCAGCGATGCGGCCTTTGAATTCATTTCGAAGCTGGGGGTCGACTATTATTGTTTTCACGATCGCGACCTCGCCCCGGAAGGGGGCAGTTTTGGTGAGTCGTGCAAGAACCTGGAGATTATGGTGGACCATGTCAAAATGTTGCAGGAGTCCACCGGCATCAAGTTGCTCTGGGGTACTGCAAATCTGTTCTCCCATCCCCGCTATGTGCACGGGGCCGGGACCAATCCCGACTATCACGTGTTTGCCTACGCGGCGGCCCAGGTCAAGCAGGCGCTTGACGCCACCAAGGAGTTGGGGGGAGAGAACTATGTGTTCTGGGGTGGTCGGGAAGGATATGAAACCCTTCTGAATACCAGGCTGAAACAGGAGCAGGAGCAAATGGCCGCCTTTTTCAGAATGTGCGTGGAGTATGCCGAGCGGATTGGCTTCACCGGTCAGTTCCTGATAGAGCCGAAACCGAAGGAGCCCACCAAGCATCAGTATGATTTCGACAGTGCGACTATACTGAATTTCCTGCGCAGCCACGGGCTGATCGACCACTTCAAGCTTAATATCGAGGCCAACCACGCCACCCTTGCCGGCCATACCTTTGAACACGAACTGGCAGTCGCCGCGGCAGCCGGGAAACTTGGCAGCATGGACGTCAATCGGGGAGATCTGCTCCTGGGCTGGGATACCGATCAATTTCCCACCGACCTCTATGCGACGGTGTATGCCATGCTCGAGGTGCTTGGTGCGGGCGGGCTCGGATCGGGGGGGATGAATTTCGATGCCAAGGTGCGGCGGGGATCATTTGAGCCGGTCGATCTTTTTCACGCTCACATCGGTGGAATGGACGCCTTTGCCCGCGGCCTGATAGTGGCCTCGGCGATTATCGAGGACGGCTTTCTGGAAGACTTCAAAAAACTGCGCTACAGCTCCTGGGACGGGGCGGGGGCGGCAGCCCTGGCCGGTAATTCCAGTCTCGATGAATGCGAACGGTTTATCAGGGCACATGGTGAACCCGAGATGGTAAGCGGCAGGCAGGAATATCTCGAAAACCTGATCAACAACTTTATCTGATACAACCACCAGATCAAACGGCAAACGAAGATGGCAGACCATTTGTATATAGGTATCGACAGCGGCACCCAGGGCACCAAAGGGGTGATCTTGAGTGGCCGATCAGGCAGGTTGCTGGCAGAGAGTTACCACAGCTACGGACTCATTGAAAACGAGCGGGGAGGCCGTGAACAGCACCCGGAAACCTGGCTTGCGGCTGGTGAGAAGGTGCTCTCGGATCTGCTCGCCTCTCCTTTGGTCCGAGCTGCGGAGGTTCGGGCCATAGGCGTCTCCGGGCAGCAGCACGGCATGGTTGCGCTTGATGACCAGGGGGACGTGATCAGGCCGGCTAAACTCTGGTGCGATACGGAGACCTCCCGGCAATGTGGCATCATCACCGCCAGGGCGGGTGGAGAGCAGGCCGTTCTGGAGGCCATCGGCAACCAGGTGGCTGCCGGTTTCACCGCTTCCAAGGTCCTCTGGCTCAGGGATACAGAGCCCGAAGCATATGATCGGCTGGCGACGGTCCTGCTTCCGCATGACTATCTCAACTACTGGCTGACCGGGGAGCGGGTGTCCGAGTTCGGCGACGCGTCAGGAACCGCCTACTTCGACGTGGTTAATCGCTGCTGGTCTGAGCGTTTGCTCAGCGCCATTGATCCCTCTGGAAAATTGCGCGACTGTCTTCCCGCGCTGGTGGCCGCCGATGAACCGGCAGGCCGACTGCGGCCGGAGATTGCAGAGCGGTTCGGCCTGTCGAGCACGGTGCTTGTTTCTGCCGGTGGAGGCGACAATATGATGGCCGCCATCGGCACCGGCAATGTGGTACCCGGGGTGGTTACCGCCAGCCTCGGTACCTCGGGGACGATCTACGCCTATGCCGATCGACCGGTGGTGGATGACAGCGGCGAACTTGCCTCTTTCTGCTCCTCCAGCGGCGGCTGGCTGCCGCTCGTCTGCACCATGAACGTGACGGTGGCAACGGAACTCATGCGCGCCCTCTTGGGGCTCGACCTGGAGACGATGAACCATATGGCGGCAGCGGCCCCGCCGGGTGCCGAAGGGTTGATTCTGCTTCCTTATTTCAACGGCGAAAGAACTCCGTCGCTCCCCGAAGCCACGGCTCACCTGGGGGGAATGACCACTCTGAACATGAACCCGCAGAATTTCTGCCGAGCAGCAATGGAGGGGGCGACCTTCGGACTCAGATACGGGCTTGAGGTACTCCGCAGGAATGGCATCGAACCACGGGAAATCAGGTTGACGGGGGGCGGCGCCAAGAGCCCGCTCTGGCGGCAGCTGGTGGCGGATAGTTTCAATTGTGAGGTAGTCTGTGTCCAGCAGCAGGAAGCCGGGGCGGTTGGCGGTGCGCTGCAGGCCTTGTGGTGTGTTGAACAGGCGGCGGGCAGGCAGACCTCCCTGGAGGAGATCACTTCCCGATTTGTCTCCCTTGACGAGCAGACCAGGTGCGCTCCCGACCGGGATTCCGTCGCCCGGTATGACGACCTGTATGCGACCTACCTGAGCTACGACCGCACACTCAGAGTACTGAATGGTGCGTGAGCTGGGTAAATCTGATGTTGTCTGGCCCTGCTCTCACAGCGACTTGACAATGTCTTCTGCTATTTCCCGCACCTGGGGATCACTATCGTCGAGCATTGTCAACGCCTGGGCCCCCAGGCCCGGATCATTGATGATCGCCAGCACACTCAGCGCTTCGCCACGTACAAGGGGGTTTTCCGAAGACAAAAGAGCAGCGAGCGAAGGCACGGCGAGATGCATCGAACTGTTGCCCCGGGCCTGCAATTCCTCGAACAGCACCGACACGCCCAGACGTACCGTAAATCGCTCGTCATCTAAAATATCGCCTGTCCAATGAAAGTAGCGGCAATCCCGGTCGAACATGGCGACGATGTTATCCACATGGCCCATCTCCAAAAAGTCCTTGATTACTTTGCACAGCTCACCATCGCTTACTTTCTTCATACGGTTGTTCTCTCACCTCTCATTGAGCACCACCGAGCAATGGCGCTGCGCGGGGCAGCGGTCCTGGCAGAGCTGGGTATTTCCAGGGTAACGTCTGGCTAAACTACCATCCCAGGCAGCGGATGTGAAGTAGGGAACTGCGCAGGGACGCCCCTGATTGATTAGTGCAGGAGGGCGAACAGGACGCTGTAGGTATGCCTGCTCATTGTGATAACATTGTAATGTCGCAATCGTTCAAATAATTCGTCCGAATTGACGATATCAATATTGATAACACATAAAATTGACAGAATAATCATTAGGTGGTAAAATTTACAAAAATACCGCGAGAGGCTGCCATGGACACCACAGATATTGCCATTATCACTGAATTGAGGGACGGCAGGACCTCGTTCAAAACCATTGCCGAGAAGTTGAGTCTTGCCGAGGGTACGGTGAGGAACCGTTTCAGAAAACTCAAACAAAAAGGGATTCTCGAAGTTGCCGGCCTGGTTGATCCCGAGGCGCTGCCCGAGCATTCGGTGGTGATGATCGGCGTTCAGGTCAGAGACATGGACCTGGTAAAAAAGGCAGAAGAATTCAGCAGATTGCGCGGTGTTATCTCGGTCTGCGTGGTCACCGGCAGATTCGATTTGATCGTCACGGTCATGCTTGCAAAGGATTTCACCATCCTTAAATTCTACACCGAGGAGGCGGTCAAGGTTACCAATATCAGATCGGTTGAAACCTTTGTTGTGTACAAAAGCTTCAATCTCAAAGTTCCGCTGCAGATTCAATCCGGCGAAGAGGTGCTATGATGACCGAAGCGAAACAGCTTAACACCACGGCGCTCCACTCATCCCACCTTGCACATGATGCCAATATGGCCGAATTCGGCGGCTACGATATGCCGCTCTGGTATCCCTCGGGCACCAAAGCCGAGCATCTGGCGGTGATCAGCCGGGCGGGATTGTTCGACACCTCACACATGGCAGTCCTCACCCTCGAAGGCCGCGGGGCTTTCGAGCTTCTGCAGCGCAGCTTTACCCGTGATCTGCTGCACTGCCGGGGCAAAAATAACGCACCGCTGAGCGAAGGCAGCAGCGTGTATGGCCTGTTTCTGCGCCGCGACGGTACGGTGCTCGACGATGCTATCATCGGCCAGTTGGGGGCTGAGCGCTATATGATCGTGGTGAACAGCTCCATGGGTGCGGCTGTCAGTGCTCATCTCAGAGAACTCTCTGGAGGAGGGGTGACAATCACCGATTATACCGACGAGCTCGGTAAAATTGACCTGCAGGGCCCCGCTTCCGCACCAATCCTGCAAACCCTGCTCAGCGATCCGGAGCAGGTTCTGGCCGATATGGGCTATTTCACCTTTAAAGGCGACATTTTTCCAGGCGGGTCGTCCGCGCTCCGCCTCAAGGACGGAACCAGTGTGGTCCTGTCCCGCACCGGCTACACCGGCGAGTTCGGTTTCGAACTGTTTGCTGAGAAAGCCGATATTCTGCACCTCTGGGACACGCTGCTTGGCGCAGGTGAACCGTATGGCCTGCTGCCATGCGGACTGGCGGCCAGAGACTCGCTGCGGGCAGGGGCTATGCTGCCGCTGTCCCACCAAGATATCGGGGACTGGCTATTCGGTCATACGCCCTGGTCGTTTGTGCTTCCCTGGGATCAGGAGGGTGACGGCTGGACTAAAACCTTCATCGGCGGCGAGCAGCTGCTCCAGGGTAAAAGAGACTATACCTACGGGTTTGCCGGCTACGATCCTCGGAAAATTACCATCAGCAGCACCAGTGAAGTGCAGGACGCCCGCGGTACGCCAATCGGCACAATTCTGACCTGCACCACCGACATGGCCATTGGCCGGGTCGGCGAGCACATTTTCAGTATCGTCACGCCAACGTCCAAAGGACGCCCCGATTCGTTTCAGGCCCGGGGGCTGAGTTGCGGGTTCGTAAGAGTCGGCCGGCCCTGCGAGCCGGGGGAGAAGGTCTGGCTGGTGGAAGGCAAACGGAAACTCACCGTGGAAATAAGAAAGAGTATCAGGCCGGATCGAACGGCGCGCGCGTCGATGGCCCGGATGAGAAACCGCTAAAAGCAGAGGGGTGACCATGAAAGAAATCGATGAATTGAATCTGCCGGGTGATATCTACTACAGCAAGGAACATGAGTGGGCGGCCAAAGAGGGGGACATCATCAGAATCGGCATAAGCGACTACGCCCAGGACCAGCTTGGCGACATCGTCTTTGTCGAACTGCCGGAACCGGGCTCGAGTTTCGAGCGGGATGAGGAGTTCGGAACGCTTGAGTCGGTGAAGGCGGTATCCGAGATTTACCTGCCGGTGAGCGGTGAAATAATCGCGGTGAACAGCGAACTTGAGGATGCGCCCGAACTGCTTAACGAAGACCCTTATGCGAATTGGATTGTTGAGGTTCGTCCAACCGACATCGATCAATATGACGAACTGCTCAGCAAAGACGACTATGTGGCGATGTTAAAAGGGTAAGCTCATGCGTTATCTGCCTCACACTGAAGAAGAGATTGGTGAGATGCTGGCGGCGACCGGTCAGCAGTCACTCGACGACCTGTTCGCCCATCTTCCTGATGACGTGCGCTATGAAGGGGATATCGATATACCAGGACCGCTGTCGGAGTGGGAGTTGACGGACCATCTCGAGGATTTGGGAAAGTCGATGTTTACCGGTTCCAGCAGGGCGGTCCTGATTGGGGCGGGAAGCTATGACCATCACCAGCCGGAAATCGTCCGCAGTCTTTCGGGCCGCGCTGAATTTCTCACCTCCTACACTCCCTATCAGCCGGAAATGGCCCAGGGCACGCTCCAGGGAATTTTTGAGTTTCAGACCCTCACTGCCAGGCTGTTGGGTACAGAAGTGGCCAATGCCTCCATGTATGACGGGGCTTCGGCTCTTGCGGAGGCGCTGCTGATGACGCTCCGGATCGGCAAAAAGAAGCGCACGGTGGCCATATCCTCGGCTGTCCACCCCCATTACCGTGAAGTGGTGAGAACGTACCTGGCGCCGGGACCGTTTGAGATCGTCGAGCTTTCCCTGGGCGAGGACGGTAGAACTGATCTCTCAGGCCTTGGCGAGATCGACGACCTGGCCGGCGTGGCACTGCAATCGCCGAACTTTTTCGGGGTCATTGAGGATCACGCGGCCGGCGCCGAACTGGTTCACGGTCTTGGGGCCCTGTACGTCGCCTGCTTCAGTGAACCTCTGAGTTTTGGGCTGTTCAAGAGTCCCGGCTCGGTCGGGGCCGACATCGTCTGCGGGGAGGGACAGAGTTTCGGGATGAAACAATCCTTCGGCGGGGCCGGACTGGGGATGTTTGGCTGCAAGCAGCAGTTTGTCAGAAGTATGCCGGGCCGGGTGGTCGGCCAAACGGTCGACATGGGCGGTAAACGCGGCTTCGTGCTGACGCTGTCGACCCGGGAACAGCATATTCGCAGGGAAAAGGCGACCTCCAATATCTGTTCCAACCAAGGGCTTTGCGCCATGACCGCCGCCATTCAGATGGCGACACTGGGCCGCACCGGGCTGCGTCAACTGGCAAAGCTCAATTACGACAAGGCGGCCTACCTGCGTAAAGGGTTGCTGGCTGCCGGAGCCAGACCGCTATTCAGTGGTCCGGTGTTCAATGAATTTGCGGTTGTCTTCGCCGACGATTTCGGACCGGCACGGGAACGGCTGCGGGGCAAGGGGATTGTTGCCGGTCTGCCGCTGGCATCCTTCTATCCCGATCTTGGCAATGCGTTTCTGTTCTGTGCAACGGAAACCGTCTCCAAAACCATAATTGATGAAGTACTCGAAGAGGTGCGCCGATGACACACGGACCTGGAACCAACGGCCTCATTCTGGAAGAACCTCTGCTCTGGGAAAAGGGAAAGCCGGGCAGAATGGCATACAGCATGCCGCCGAGCGATGTCCCGGAAGAGAAGGTGGACGAGGGGCTGCTGGGTGAGGGACCCGACTTCCCCGATCTGGGTGAACTCGACGTGGTGCGACACTACACCCGGCTCAGTCAGTGGAACTTCGGGATCGATACCGGCATGTACCCGCTGGGATCATGCACCATGAAGTACAATCCCAAGATCAACGAGAAAATGGCAGCCACCCCGGGGCTGGCCTCGGCTCACCCTCTGCTCGAACCGGAATTCTCCCAGGGGATCCTTAAACTGCATTATGAACTGCAGGAGTATCTGGCGCGTATCACCGGAATGGATGCGGTGTCGCTGCAGCCTTCCGCCGGGGCCCAGGGAGAATTGACGGCGATGCTCATGTTTGCCGCCTATTTCCGTAAAAAGAATGAAAAGCGTACCAAAATTCTGATTCCAGACACCGCCCATGGCACCAACCCCGCGAGTGCCGCTCTCTGCGGGTTCACTTCCGTGCCCATTGCCTCCGGAGAAAAAGGCATCCTCGATCCGGCGGCGGTCAAAGAGCTGATGGATGACGAGACCGTGGGCATCATGGTGACCAATCCCAACACCTTGGGGCTGTTTGAAGAACATATCAGGGAGATTACCACCATCGTCCATGAGCGTGGCGGTCTGGTCTACGGCGACGGCGCCAATATGAATGCCATCATGGGTATTGTCGACATCAAGCGCTGCGGCATTGATGCCGTCCACCTGAATCTTCACAAAACCTTTTCCACGCCCCATGGCGGCGGAGGTCCCGGGTCGGGACCCATTTGCGTTAGCGCTGATCTGGCGCCCTATCTGCCGGTACCCCGGGTCGCCGCCTCAGACAATGGGTATATACTGGAGACCGAGAGCGAGGATTCAATCGGCCGGGTGCATGGCTTCTTCGGCAATGTCAGTGTCCTGATCAGAGCCTACAGCTATATTCTCTCCATGGGCCCGGATAACCTGAAAAAGGCGAGCCAGCTCGCCGTGTTGAACGGAGCTTATGTAAAAGCACGGCTCTTGGACACCTTTGCACTGGCCTATGATCGACCCTGTATGCATGAATGCGTTTTTTCAGATGCCAGACAGCAGCCCTTCAAGGTGACTACCCTCGATATGGCCAAACGGCTGATCGACCACGGCTATCATCCGCCCACGATCTATTTCCCCCTGGTCGTGCCCGGTGCGATCATGGTTGAACCGACGGAGACCGAATGCAAGGATGATCTCGACACCTTCATTGAGGTGTGCAAAACTATCGCGCAGGAGGCCACGAAAGATGGGGAAAGGCTCCGCGAGGCACCGGTGATTGCCAAAGTCCGACGTCTGGATGAAACCCTGGCGGCCCGTAAGCCCTGCCTGACAGGGTAGCGGCCAGAGCAATGCTCGAGGTTCAATCATTGGGCCTGGTCAGCTATCGGGAGGCGCATGGCCGGCAGCTCGAGCTGGTTGACAGGCTGCAAAACGATCCGGAGATGGTCGATACCTGCCTGGTCCTCGAGCATCCACCGGTATTTACCCTGGGCCGTAACGGAGCTGCCAGCCACATAGTGGTCAGCGACGAGTTCCTGGCTGACAGAGACATCGAAGTGCTGCGGGTCGAGCGAGGCGGGGAAGTAACTTACCATGGTCCCGGCCAGCTGGTCTGCTATCCCGTGGTCAACCTCAAGCGCCGGGGGCTGAGCGTGATCGATTTCGTCGGCCTGCTCGAAGCGATTATGCACTCCGTAGTCGGGGAATTCGGTATCGCGGCTCAAGTAGATTCGAGGAATCGGGGTATCTGGGCAGGGTCGCGCAAAATAGGCAGTATCGGTATCGCGGTTAAGCGAGGGGTTGCCTTTCACGGCTTGGCCTTGAATGTGAACCTGGATCTCACCCCGTTTTCCTGGGTTAATCCCTGCGGCCTGAACGACGTGGCTATGACTTCGATGGCCCGGGAGTTGCAGGGCGCTGTCGATATCGACCTGGTACGGCAGGTGTTGAGAGAACGACTCGAAACGGCCTTTCAGGAGGTGCCGGCACATACTGCAGGGGTCTGCGGTGAGAGTAGGGAAAAGACCAACTCTGCCGCCGCTCGTCAGGCCAAGCCGAAATGGCTGAAAAAACGTCTGCCGGCCGGCCCCGATTACGAACGCATCAGGCGCCTGGTGGGCACCACCAATCTCCATACCGTCTGCAGCGCAGCCCGCTGCCCCAATCAGTTTGAATGCTACGGCAAGGGGACGGCCACCTTTATGATTATGGGGGACCGCTGCACCAGAAACTGCCGGTTCTGCGCGGTTCAGGGCGGCCCGCTCGAAGGTCTCGACCGCGATGAGCCGGAGCGAATCGCCGCGGCAGTGGCGGAAATGAAGCTGGACTATGCGGTGGTAACCTCGGTCACCAGGGATGATCTTGCCGATGGCGGAGCGTCTCATTTCGTGGCCACGATCGAAGCGATTCGAGCCCGTTGCCCGGATACGCTCGTCGAACTCCTCATCCCTGATCTGCAGGGAGATGAATGGGCTCTTGAGTCGATCTGCCGGAGCAGACCTGCAGTGCTCAACCACAATATCGAGACGGTGGCTGAGCTCTATCCGGTTGTGCGGCCGCAGGCCATCTACGAGCGCTCGCTAAAACTGTTGCGACGGGTGAGGAGATTTGATGCATCGCTGGTTACCAAATCCGGTATCATGGTCGGTCTCGGTGAAAGCAGGAAGGCGTTGGTCGAGACTTTGCAGGACCTGCGGGAAGCGGGGTGCGAAATTCTCACCATCGGTCAGTATCTGCAGCCGACCGCCAAACATCTGCCGGTCAGCAGGTTCGTCCCGCCAGAGGAGTTCGAGGATCTCAAAGAGATAGCCCGCACACTGGGCTTCGGCGCCATTGCTGCCGGCCCGCATGTGCGCAGTTCATACCGGGCGGGTCACCTTTACCGCAGTCTGCATAAGCAGATCATCAAAGCCTGAAGCAATGTCCCCCACCCTGGTCGCCGCCGCCCGGATTATTGTATCCATCGTTCTGTTGTAGTAGCATGCAGACGAGAAATTGGGCGGTGTAAACATAGAGAAATCACCAAGGACCGAAGATGACCGGCGGACTTTTTGCGATTCTGGATGATATTGCCGTGCTCCTGGACGATGCGGCCGTGATGAGTAAACTGGCGGCCAAGAAGACGGCCGGCATCCTGGGCGACGATCTGGCAGTCAATGCCGAGCGGGCCACCGGTTTCCGCGCTTCGCGCGAGCTGCCGGTGTTATGGGCGATCACCAAAGGCTCTTTCATCAATAAGGTGATCATTGTGCCGCTGGCCCTGCTGCTCAGCGCCTACGCTTCCTGGCTGATTGTCCCGATCCTGCTCTTGGGCGGCTGCTACCTGAGTTTTGAAGGGATGGAGAAGATCTTCCACTACTTTAGCCACCAGGGACAAGAGAAACCCTCGATTCAAACAGCGGTCGACGAAAGAGAATTGCTCGAAAAAGAGAAAGTCAAAATAAAGTCGGCGGTCCGCACCGACTTTATTCTCTCCATAGAAATCATCATGATCGCACTGGGCACGGTCATGGAGCAGCCCTTGATCATGCAGGTTATCGTCGTTACCCTGATCGCCATCCTGGCGACGGTAGGGGTCTACGGGGTGGTGGCGCTGATCGTCAGAATGGATGATATGGGGATCTTTCTGATCGCCCGAGCGGCGCGGCTCAAAGGGGCCATCGCCGCAATGCTCAGGGCGGCGGGATCACTTCTGGTCGCCTCTCTGCCCTGGGTGATCAGGGCGCTCGGGGTGATTGGCACCATTGCCATGCTGCTGGTCGGGGGCGGGATGTTCACTCACAATCTCCATGCCCTGCACCATGCTGTCGAGGTGCTGCCGGCCTTTTTTATCAACCTGCTGGTGGGCGGAGTTGTCGGCACAGTCCTGCTGGCAGCTCAGCAGCTGGTGCTGAAAATTCGCTCATAGCAAGAGACCATGGACCCCTTTACCGATTCCGGCAATTCCACCGAGATGAGAGAAGGGGGCGCACCCTACGGCCGAGACTGGCCCGAGTTCTTGGCGACCCACGGTGTCTGTGAAGAGACCATGGAGGTATTCAGAAGAGATATCCTTGCCTTTTACCATACCAGGGGCAGAAAGTTCAGTTGGCGCTCGGAACTCTCGCCTTACCGGGTTCTGGTCTCGGAAATCATGCTCCAGCAAACCCAGACCGGCCGGGTGGAGGAAAAATTCAAAGCCTTTGTCGACAGGTTCCCGGGCTTTCAGGAACTGGCCGCAGCCGACTTCAGCGAAGTACTGCGCCTCTGGAAGGGCTTAGGCTACAACCGCAGGGCCAAGTACCTGCATGATATTGCCCGCACGGTGGTTGACGAGTTTGACTCGGTTCTGCCCGACGATCCGCACGTGCTGGTGCGCTTCTCTGGTATCGGTAAGGCGACGGCGGCCTCTATCTGTGTGTTCGCCTTCAACACCCCGTACCCTTTCATTGAAACCAATATCAGAACGGTGTTCATTCACTTCTTTTTTCCCGACCAAACTGATGTCGCTGACGCTGCAATCATGGCTCTGGTCGAACAGACCATGGACAGAGATAATCCGCGCGACTGGTTCTATGCGCTGATGGACTATGGAGTTATGCTGAAAAAGACGGTCGGCAACCTGAGCCGGAAGAGCAGCGGCTACAGGAAACAGTCTCGCTTCGAAGGCTCCAGCCGCCAGCTGCGCGGCAGAATACTCGATCTGCTGCTGCACCGTTCCCGACTGGATGCGAAAACTCTGGCTGCCTTGCTCGATCAATCCGAGCATCGAACCACACCCCTGTTGTCGACGCTTGTATCCGAAGGCCTTCTGGTTGAGGAAGAGGGGTGCTACAGGCTCTCCTAGGAATGATTCTGCGGCGCTTTCTCAGTCAATCTGGCGGCGTTGTTTTCGGCGAAGAAGAGATGCAGAAAAAGGCAGTAGGATATCAGCGAAACCACCGCAATTAAAACATTGTTCTTACCCAGCGGAGCAAGAATCCCGACCACCAGCCAGTGAAATGTAATTATTGCCCAGGAATTGAGCTTGAGGGGAAAATCGTTCCAGCGAATGAGAATCAACAGGCCGCTGAGGCTCCATCCATAGAGGGACAGGTAGGCATGACTGTCGAGCAGCACTCTGCCCCAGCGGTAGTAGAGATCGGGATAATTGGCCAGTTCGATGTAGAAAATACCGGTAATGCCGGTGAAGACCAGAAACGTCATTCCCGAAAGCAGAAAATATTTCTGCTGGAGATTAACACCGAGGAGCAGAAAGAAGGAGAAGATCATCAGTACGGTGATGAAGAGGATGGTGGCGATCAGGAATTTGGCGATGGCCAACTCAAAAATGATGAATAAAAAGAAAATGATGACGCCTAGATTGACGAGCCAGAAGAAGGACTGTTTGATGTAACGCAACGGCTGGGTAATATCTCTTCTGATGAAGGAGAACATCACTGACATGGTAATCAGTGAAACCGGAAAGGAGTAGCCGAGAAAAAAGACGTTGAGGGTCAGATTCTTATAGGGCAGCCAGTGCAGGGAGGTGTCGTTGAGCAGCACGAAGGTGGCGATGAATAGCGCCAGTGAGAGGCAGAGCACCGAAGCGTGGTGAAATTTGTCGACCACCGATACCTTGAGATCGAACAACTCCAGCGGCAGAAAAGAGAATGCCCGGATGCGTATGGTTTCGACCACAATTCCCAGGCTAAAGGAGGTCAGTGCCGCCGCCGGATAGATCTGGAGAAAGGCCAGCAGCGCGTAGGCCAGGCTGAGCGCGAGGAAAAGATAACACCTCGGGGACGGCGACGGGGTATTCTCGGTATGGTAGAGAATGGTAAATCCCCCGGCGCAGAGATTGAACAGAAAAATGTGGAGCCGCTCGAAATTCTTGTCCCAGACCTGATCGGCGAAGCCAAACATGAAGGCAATTACCATCAGGGCCAGGACAAAAAAGCGCAGCCGCGTGTCGAGAAAGAATTCCCTGTTTATGGGTTGATCGATGCGCATGCGGGGTAGTTAATCGCCAAATTGTGTGATGAACTATTGAACAATTACCAACTAATTGCAAGAGTGGTGTAATAATCCGGCAAAAAGAGAGCGTTCAACCGATTCTCAAGGATGGCAGGGCATGAAAATACTCAGTGTGGATATTGGTACCACCGCTATGAAGATGGGCGTTTACCGGGATTCTGCCCAAGGGCTGGAGCTGGTCGACAGCTTCTCCTGCGATTATGAAGTCAATATCTACAACGACGGCCTCCATGGAGACATCGAGCCGGAAAAGTGGCAGCGGGCCTTTCTTGATGGCTGTCGACAGTTGAGCGAGCAGGTTGCTGCAATCGAGGTAATCAGTCTCTCAGGCACCACTCCGGGACTGACCGCCATGGGAGCGGACGGGGAAGCGCTCGCCCCGGCCATCCTCATGCTGGATCAGCGCTCGAGGGCCCAGGCCGCCGCGATAATAGAGCGGGTGGGACTGGCGAGTCTGCTTGAGCACTCCGCTAATGTGCCGGTGGCAGGCGGCTGTTCGCTGGCCTCTATTTTGTGGATCAGGGAGACTCTGCCCGAGGTGTATCACCGCACCCGTACATTTGGACATTCCAACAGTTTCTTCTGCGGCTGGCTGACCGGCAGAACAGCTATCGACCCGTCCTCCGCTTCCTTGACAGCGCTTTACAACACCGTCGCCAACGACCTGCGCTGGAATAAGGATATCCTGGCCGCCTTCGATCTGACCGAAGACCAGCTTCCCCCTTTGTGTCATGCCCACCAGAGCCCGGGGCGACTGAAACCTGAACTCGCCGCCTTGACTGGGTTGCGCAGGGAGCCGCCGGTGCTGATCGGCGGCAACGACGCGGTGCTGGCGGCCTATTCGGTGTCCATCGACAGCCCGGGGCAAATTTTCAATATCAACGGCACCTGCGAGATTACCATGATCTGTCTCGACCGCTGTTTGATGTCCCCCAATTACAATATCCGCACCCATGTGCTGCCCGACAGGTGGTTTTCGTTTTACGTGATGAATGCCGGCGGCAAGGCCTATGAGTGGTTTAAGAGCCTGTTCTGCTCGGAGATGGACAACGACACCTTTTTCACCGAATTTGTGCCGTACGCCATTGATAGGTGGCTGGATCGGCGGAGCGGAGTCAGCTACACTCCCTACCTGATGGGTTCCCGCTATTCCCTGGAGCCCTTGAGGGCCGAATTTCTTGGTTTGACCCAGGAAACCACCCGGGAGGAAATGCTGGCAGCCATGGTTCGGGGATTGTGCCAATACCAGCACGAAAATCTCGCTGAAGTCGGCGCCGAGCTCACTCTGGATAACACCATCGTGGTTTCCGGGGGGGCCCTCAACGAGGCGATAATAAGGGCCAAGCAGCGCTGGATGTACAATTGCGATTACCGGTTTGAAGCCGAATCGTCGATGCGGGGGGCGGCCCTGCTGGGCTTGAAATATCTGCAATTGTGTTAATAATCACAATGGCTCCAGCGGGGAGGCAGGCGACGAGGCGTGGCTGTTTCAAGTACAACTGAAAAATACGGAGGTAACCATATGTCCTTTAACGTGATTCAATACGAAACCCTGCCCGAAGATCTTGAGCGTCGGCTGCAAGAGCACTGCCGGGTGACCAAATTCGATTCGCTCAACCCCGCCCAGGGGGAACCGTTTGTCTCGGCCCTGGCTGCCGCACATGGACTGATAGGGGTGAATAAGGAAGTCGGCGCCGAGCTGCTCGACCTGGCTCCGAATCTGCGGGTGGCCTCGACCATATCGGTGGGCTATGATCATTTTGATGTGGCTGAGTTGACCAGCAGGGGGGTGATGCTGATGCACACGCCCGATGTCTTGACCGAGACCACCGCCGATATGATTTTTACGCTGATTCTCTGTACCGCCCGGCGGGCCGCCGAACTCCATGAGATGACCAGGCAGGGACGCTGGCAGGCTGCGGTCGGTGCCGAGCATTTTGGCCGGGACGTGCACGGCAAAACCCTGGGCATCGTCGGCCTGGGGCGTATCGGCACCGCCGTTGCCCGGCGAGGCCGTTTGGGGTTTAACATGAACGTTCTCTACCACAACCGCACCCGCAGCGTCGAGGCGGAGAAGGAGATAGGTGCTAGGTACTGCAGCCTCGATGAGCTGCTGGCTGACTCCGACTTCGTCTGCCTGGTGGTGCCGCTGTCAGATCAGACCCGAAAGTTGATCAGCCGGGAGGAGCTGGGAAAAATGAAACCAGAGGCCTATCTGATCAACGGCGGCCGCGGACCGGTGGTCGATGAGCAGGCGCTGATCGAGGCGCTTGAAAACGGGGTGATAGCCGGTGCCGGCCTGGATGTCTACGAGCAGGAGCCCTTGCCGACCGATTCCCGGCTGCTGCGCCTGGCAAACGTGGTAACCCTGCCCCATATCGGCTCAGCCACCCATGAAACCCGCTATGCCATGGCTGAGCTGGCGGTCGACAATCTGCTCGCCGCCTTGCAGGACCGCTCGACTCGAAACTGCGTCAATCCCGAGGTGGTCGGCTGAGTGGGTGGCTATGAATTAAAATCTAATTGTGAGGAGCCTTTTGCAAAACTAAGATTTTCGTTCAAAATCAAGGCATGCGAGAAATTTTACCACAGGTATATGATTGATATTCCGAGGATGAAATTTTGAGCATAAGGCAGAGTTTGGGCGAAAAGATCGTTTTGCAAATGGCTCTTAGGTCAGATTATTTCTCAGGCAGTGGCACATCTTTGAATATTTTAATCACCGCACTGTCGTCTTCACTTCCGTATCCTGCATTGCTCGCTGCCGTAAACATCTGGTAGGCGGTTGCTCCCAGGTGCAGGGGAAACTTCAGGGATTGCGCCGTATCCGTCACCAGGCCGAGGTCTTTGACAAAGATATCAACCATCGATTGGGGGGAATAGTCCCCTTCCACCACATGCTGCATCCGGTTCTCGAACATCCACGAATTGCCGGCTGCATTGGTTACCACGTCATACATCGTGGCCAGCGGTATACCTGCTTTGGCGGCCATCGCCATCGCTTCGGCACCGGCGGCGATATGGACGCCGGCCAGCAGTTGATGGATTATTTTCACGGTCGACCCCAGGCCGATCTCCGAGCCGATCCGAAATACCTTGCCTGCGGTGGCCTCGAGAACGGGCTGCAATCGTGTAAAGGCAGAATCGGGGCCGGAAGCCATGACGGTCATCTCACCCTGTTGCGCTTTGGCGGCGCCGCCCGATACAGGAGCATCGAGCATGAGCAGCTCCTTGGCCCGCAACTGTTCTGCAAAATCCCGGGCGTCCTGGGCGGAAATGGTGGCTGATATCATAACGGCGGCGCCAGGCCGCAGTCGATCGATCAGTCCGTTGGTAATAAGTACCTGCCTGACCTGAGCCGCGTTGACCACCAGGAGCAGCACCGAATCGAGCTGCTCGGCAAAATCAAGGCAGTCAGTGGAAACAGCCGTTGCGCCGGCCTCTGAAAGAACGTCAAGGGCCTCCTGGTTGAGGTCAACTCCGTAGGTGCTGAGGCCTGCTCTGAGGCACGAGCGTGCCGCACCCATTCCCATTGATCCGAGGCCAATGACCGCTACCGAGTGCTTCTCCTTATTCACCTGTCACCTCTGTTGATAATGTCTTGTCTTGTTGCTATCACGGCTAGAAAGCACTCTGACGGCTGATCTGTCAAGAATTTGCTGACTGTACCCCGCGGCTTTGCAGAATAGAGTGTATCTCTGGCAAGAAAAGAATAGATCAGATCATCTCTTTTACAACTAAAAGATAAGCTCGAGCATCAGTTAAAGACTGAACTGCGGCCGTTCAACTCATCCTGGACATTATGTGCGGCCGGCAGCAGCAAGCCTTAGGCTAGAAGCGATACCCATAGCGGAGCCCCAGGGTATCGAGGCCTTCATTGGGGTGTGCCAGGTAGCCGTTGGAAATGTGGTCGAACATGAGCGAGATGAGATGCCGGCGCCCGAAGGTGAATCCTGCCTCGAATGCCAGCCGGAAGAGGACCGGGGAGCCGAGCTGATTCATTTCGGCCACATTCCCCTCATCGGTTTCACCATTATGGACAGCGAGCCCCAGCGCCAAATCGACGAAGTATCCCCTGGACCAGCGATACTCCCAGACGCCCCCTCCGTAAACTTTTGAAGTATCGCCGGTACTATTGAGCGAAAATCCGAGATTGGGACGCAGCATCCCACCGAGCAGATCAAGGGAAGGGGAAAATACCAGTTCGGCGTTGACGTCATATCCGCCTTCCATGCTTGAACCACCCCAGACACCGATATCGTGATAGAGTAAACCGAGTCGGATCTCGTCAAGGGGGCCCGTATGGCCGCTTGAGGCCGGCAGCAGAAGCAGGAGCAGGAGCAGGAGTGCAGACCAGCGGGGGAGACTATGGGGCGTGTGTCGTGGCAGGTTCACCGTTGTTTTCTTTGAGCATTCTGAGCAGTTGGCCGGCTGCACTGGTTGGTGATATCGCTTGTCGTTCGATGGCGGCAATAAGTTTCGGCAGAGCGGCCTCGATATCTGGATGGGTGAAAAACCAGGTTCTCAGTCCCTCCTCGAGCAGGAAATGCATCCAGTCAAGGGCCTGTTTTTTCCTTTTTGATTGCAGCTCACCTGACGCTTCCAGTGCGGCTCGGTGCTGATTGACAGTCTGCCAGATTTCTGCCAGGCCGGACTTTTTGAGCGCGCTGCAGGTCAGTACCTGGGGCGACCAGTTGGCACTGCCTGGGGTCAGGATATGCAAGGCTGCCTCATACTCCCTGCGGGCCCGCTCGGCCCGGGTGACGTTGTCGCCGTCAGCCTTGTTGATGACAATGGTGTCGGCCACTTCCAATATTCCTTTCTTGATTCCCTGCAGCTCATCGCCGGCCCCGGCGATCATCAGGACCAGGAAAAAATCGACCATCGAGGCAACCGCGGTTTCTGACTGCCCCACCCCAACCGTTTCAATGATCACCACGTCAAAACCGGCCGCTTCGCAGGCCAGCATCGTCTCCCGGGTCTTTCTGGCCACGCCGCCCAGGGTGCCGCCGGACGGTGAGGGGCGAATGAAGGCATTGTCATTTACCGAGAGTTCCAGCATCCTGGTATTGTCCCCGAGCACGGAGCCCCCGCTGCGGGCACTGGAGGGGTCGCTGGCCAGCACCGCCACCTGGTGACCGAGATCGGTAAGCAGGGTGCCGAAACTCTCGATAAAGGTCGATTTGCCCGCCCCCGGCACACCGGTGATGCCAAGCCGGACGGCGCTGCCGGTATGGGGTAGCAGCTTTTCGATGATGGTGGCCGCCATTTCCTGATGGCTCGGCAGGGAGCTCTCAATCAGGGTAATGGTCCTCGACAGCATCAGCCGATTGCCGTCGAGGACGCCTTGAATGTAGTAGCTGGGGTCTTTCTGCATGGGGGTCTCAATTGGGCGGCAAAGATAGTGTTTCTCTGGCTGCAACGACCAAACGGGAGCAGCCTGGGGCCGCTCCCGTCGCATGTCAGTGATGCCTGTGCGCCAGGCGTCTAGGCAGTTTTTTCTATGAGGTCGAGGGTTCGGTTGGCCGAATCGATCACCGAGGTGCCCGGTCCAAACACTGCCTCAACGCCCCGTTCGTAGAGATAATCATAATCCTTGGGCGGAATTATGCCACCCGCCACTACTTTGATATCGTCACCGCCCTGTTTCTTCAATTCGGCCACCAGGCCGGGAACCAGGGTCTTGTGCCCGGCGGTCAGGCTGGAGGCGCCCACCACGTGGACATCGTTTTCGATGGCCATTTTAGCCGCCTCTTCGGGAGTCTGGAACAGCGGTCCGATATCGACGTCAAAGCCGATATCGGCATAAGCGCTGGCAATGACTTTGATGCCGCGGTCATGGACGTCCTGCCCCATCTTGGTGACCAGCATACGGGGACGACGGCCGTGGTTCTTGAGGAAATTCTCGGTACGCTGGCGCAGCTGGAGCAGACTCTCGGAGTCCGAGGAAAACTCGGAGGCATACGCGCCTGATATGCATCTGGTGTTGGCGACGAACCGTCCGAAGACCTCCTCCATGGCGTCGGAGACTTCACCGACTGTGGCCCGGGCGCGCATTGCCGGCAGCGCCGCCTCGAGCAGGTTGCCCCCCTCTCTGGCGACCCTGGTGATCTCGGCCAGCGCCGCCTCCACCTGCGCCTTGTCCCGGGTTGCTTTGATCTGGTTGATTCTGGCCACCTGATCATCACGAACCGAAGCCGGTACTTCCCTGATCTCGAAATCGATCTGTTCGTCTTTGAGCTGGTACTTATTGACGCCGACAATCACGTCGAGGCCCTGATCTATGCGGGCCTGCTTTCGGGCAGCCGACTCTTCGATGCGCATTTTCGGCATCCCCGACTCGATGGCCTTGGCCATGCCGCCCAACTCTTCGACCTCGTCGATGATCTTCATCGCCTGTTCGACAATTGAATTGGTCAGCGATTCGACATAGTAGGAACCGCCCAGTGGGTCGATCACGTGGCAGACCTCCGACTCTTCCTGAATGATGATCTGGGTGTTGCGGGCGATCCTGGCGGAGAAGTCGGTGGGCAGCCCGATGGCCTCATCGAATGAGTTGGTGTGCAGCGACTGGGTGCCGCCAAGCACCGAGGTCAGCGCTTCAAGGGTGGTCCTGATGACATTGTTGTAGGGATCCTGCTCGGTCAGGCTCCAGCCGGAAGTCTGGCAATGGGTTCTGAGCATCGATGAGCGCGGGTTCTTGGGATTGAACTGCTGCATCAAATTATGCCAGAGGAGGCGGGCGGCCCTGAGCATGGCGATATCCATGAAGAAATTCATGCCGATACCGAAGAAGAATGAGAGCCGCGGGGCAAATTCGTCGATATCCATACCGGCATTAAGCGCCGTTCTCACGTATTCGAGGCCGTCGGCCATGGTGAAGGCAACCTGGAGTACCGAATTGGCGCCCGCCTCCATCATGTGATAGCCGCTGATGCTGATGGTGTTGTAGCGCGGCATATTCTTGGAACAGAAACCGATGATGTCGGAGACGATGCGCATCGAGGGGGTCGGCGGATAGATGAAGGTGTTTCTGGTCAGATACTCCTTCAAAATATCGTTCTGAATGGTGCCGGTCAGCTGTTCGTGGGCTACCCCCTGTTCCTCGGCCGCCACGATGTAACTGGCCAGGATGGGTATGACGGCCCCATTCATGGTCATCGACACGGACATCTGGTCCAGCGGGATGCCGTCAAACAAAATCTTCATGTCTTCGACCGAATCGATGGCCACCCCCGCCTTACCGACATCGCCGGTAACGCGCGGATGGTCTGAATCATAGCCCCGGTGGGTGGCTAAATCGAAGGCCACGGACAGGCCTTTTTGCCCGGCCGCCAGCGCTTTTCGGTAAAATTCATTGGATTCCTTGGCGGTGGAAAAACCGGCATACTGCCTGATAGTCCAAGGCCGGCCGGCATACATGGTGGCCATGGGGCCTCGGACATAGGGGGCAAGACCCGGGAGGGTGTTGGCGCACTCGAGTCCTTCGATATCCTCGGCCGTATACAGGGGCTTAACCTTGATGCCCTCGGGGGTCTGCCAGTCGATAGAGTCGAGCGGTTTGCCTTTCAGCAGTTTAGTCGCAAGCTCCTGCCATTTTTCATATTCTGGGTGCTGTGCCATGCTTGTCTCCTTATGGGTGACGGTCCGGTGGTACGCCGATGATCTTACGAACGTTCACACAGTTCGACCAGAATGCCGCCGGTGGCCTTGGGATGCAGAAAGGCGATCCGGGCGCCGCCGGCCCCGATCCTGGGGGTGTGGTCGATGAGCTGGACATTCTTTTCCTTGAGTTCTTCGAGCGCCGCGTCGATGTCGGCGACCCGGAAGGCAATATGCTGAAACCCGGTGCCTTTCTTTTCGATGAATTTAGCCACCGGGCCGTCGGGTGCGGTCGATTCGAGCAGTTCTACCTCGCTTTCGCCAACCGGAAAGAAGGCAGTGGTCACTTTCTGCTCGGCGACGGTCTCGGCTCCTTCGAATTCGAGACCAAGCACGTCGGACCAGAAATTTTTTCCTTCATCGATACTGTTTACGGCAATGCCAAGGTGATCGATCTTGAGTATCTTCATGAGTGCCCTCCAGGATAGTTCTATAAAAAGTTTATCTGCTGAGCCTTTTGCAAAACTAGTAGTTTCGTTCAAAATCAAACCATGTGAGAAATTTTACCACAGGCATATGATTGATATTCCGAGGATAAAATTTTGAGCATAAGGCAGAGTTTGGACAAAAAGATCGTTTTGCAAATGGCTCTGCTTCTTGTCGTTTCAGCGGTTGCTCTGCCCATTTGTATATTCGGGGTTGAGCATCCCGCGCCAGACCATCTCGAACATGGCGTTGGCCTGGCCGGACAGGCTTTCTTGCTGGCCCCGCAGAATCCACATGAAAAAGGATCGCTGGACGAAGCCCATGAGAAAATCGAGCAAGGTGCCGGCTCTCACGTCGGGATTTAAAATTCCCTCTTTTTGACCCTGCCTGAGCACATCGATCATAAGTCCCATCATTCTCGGCTGGGCAAAGGTTTTGTCGCCCATCCAGGTATTCATTGGCAGGGTCATGAAGACAATGCGGCCAAGTCCGACGTGGCGTTCGTAATAGTCGAGCTGCAGCCAGAAGACCTTGCGCAGTTTCTCCTTGAGATCTTCTATACCCTGCAGGTGATCAACGATACGATCGGTGAGTTTGCCCATCCAGACATCGACGAAAGCGAACACCAGCCGTTCTTTGCTGCCGTAATGCTTATAGATGGTGGTGAAACTTACCCCGGCCTGCTCGGCCACATCTCTGATGCTCGCCTTATGGAAGTCGGAGTTGGAGAAAATCTCCAGAACCACTTTTTCCAGGCGCTGATGAACGTCGGGACGCAATGTTTCAGCCATGACAGGTCGTTGGTTTTGGTGCCTATTGTTAGCCAATCACACAGAGTACGGCACCCTTGGTGATCGAGTCGCCGCTGTCAAAGTCGATGGCCTTGATGGTACCGTCGGATGGTGCCGGCAGCGCATTTTCCATCTTCATGGCCTCCAGGACGACAACCGTATCGCCTTGCTTGACACTGTCGCCAACCTTCTTTTCATATTTGACGATCATGCCGGGCATGGGCGCCAGCAGCAGGGTTCCGGAGGGTGAAGCGGCAGGCGCGGCTTCACCTGCTGCCGGGTTTGAAGCTGGGGCCGCGGGCGCAGCCGCTGGAGCGGCCGCCGGTGCGAGGGCTGCCGCAGCCGCTGCCGTCACCGGGGCAGCGAAGGCCACCGGGCCGCCGACAGGGTCGACATCGACACTGAAGAACTCCTGATCGACGAAGACATTAAAGGTGCGTGCCGATTCGCTCTTGGCCGGGGCATCCTGTTTCTTCTCGACCAGTTCTCCGGCTTTGGCCTTTTGCAGTAGTTCATCCTTCTTTTTGACCTCTTCCATGGTTATCGGCTTGACGTTGTCCGGGACAGGGGTGATTCCGTATTTCCATTCCAGAAACTTCTTGCCGGTAACCGGAAACTGGGCATAGAGGATCAGATCATCGAGATCCTTGGCCAGGTCACCGACCTCTTCCTTGGCCTTGTCGAGTTCGGGCTCGAGCACTTCGGCAGGGCGGCAGGTGATCGGCTCTTCGCCCCGGGGATATCCCTGGAGCGCCTTTTTCTGAACTTCCGGGTTAATCGGGGTGGCGGTTTTGCCGTAGAGACCGTAGCACAGGTCCTTGACCTGCCCGGTGATCATTTTGTAGCGCTCTTCGGGAGTGTCGTGCAGCACGTTGTTGACCGTCTGCACACCGACGATCTGAGAGGTCGGGGTGACCAGGGGAATCTGGCCGAGATCCTTGCGCACCCTGGGCAGTTCCTTGTAGACCTCATCGATCTTGTCAAGGGCATCCATTTCCCGGAGCTGGTTGACCAGGTTGGAGAGCATGCCGCCCGGAGTCTGATGCAGCAGTACATTTATGTCGATGATTGAAATTTTCGAGTCATCCAGCAGATGTTTGTATTTGGGCAGTACTTCTTTTTCCAGGATCTCGTTGATCCGGGCCAGTTTCCTGATATCGAAGCCGGTAGCCCGGTTGGTGCCGAGCAGGGTCATGACCAGCGGTTCAACCGCCGCATGCGAGGTCCTGTAGGCGTAGGGAGTCATACAGGTATCGATGATGTCGACGCCGGCCTCGATGGCTTTGAGGTGGGTCATCGGCGACATGCCCGAGGTGAAATGGCTGTGCAGATGCAGCGGAATCGACACGGCCTCCTTCATCGTCTTGATTAAATTGTAGGCGTCATAGGGGGCCAGCAGGCCGGCCATATCCTTGATGCAGATTGAGTCAGCACCCATGGATTCAAGGTCCTTGGCCTTGGTCATATAATAATCTAGATTATAGACCTCGCCGCCCAGTCGGGGCTCGGTCATGGTGTAGCAGATACAGCCCTGAAAGTGTTTGCCGCACTTTTTGATCTGACTGACCACGGTCTCGAAATTGCGATAGTCGTTGAGTGCGTCGAAGGTGCGGAACACATCCATCCCGTTTGCTGCGGCACGATCGACGAAGGCCAGGGCCAGATCATCGGCATAGTTGCGGTAGCCCACCAGATTCTGGGCTCTGAGCAGCATTGAAAAAGGTGTTTTCTTGATATAGCGTTTCAGGGTCCGAAGGCGCTCCCACGGGTCTTCGTTGAGAAAACGGTGCATGGTGTCAAAAGTGGCCCCGCCCCAGGTTTCAACTGCCCAGAAACCGACTTCATCGATCAATTCGGCAACCGGTATCATATCCTCGGTTCTGCCGCGGGTGGCGAATAGGGACTGGTGCCCGTCGCGCAGAGACAGATCCATTATTTTCACCGGATTTTCGGCTGCCGGGCGGTCACTGTCGTAATTCATTTCAGTCATTTGAACTTGGTCGCTCATCGTCTCTATCTCCTTATGCCTGTTCTTTGGCGTTTGCTCGCTTAGCGAAATCTGGTAAAGGTCCGCAGCTGAATGAGTCTGCGCATGGTCATCATGTCCTGTCGCCCGCTCTGGTTCCATAAGTTCTGAACCTGGCGGATCCCCTGGTCTTCTGCTTGCTGGGCGGCAGCCTCTGCGGCAGCCTGTTCTTCCATGTGCAGGTAAGCGTTCACCGCTGCCAGCGCCGCAGCCATTGTCTTTTGCGTGTCTGCCATTGTCTTCTCGATTAGCTCCGGGTTTCCGGTCGTGGTTCGTTTGTATGGGCTGGAATCCCACCGTCGGGTCGGCGGCGGGTATCACTCATAGATTTCATATTCCGTTTGGGTTCCGAGCAGATTGTCTATTTCTTTCTGGATGGCAATCCGCTTGCCGTTTTTCACCCAGTCGTTCCAGTCCCCCAGGGAACGCCAGGTGCTGATTACCATGCACTCTCCCGGCTGGTCCAGCCGTTTGAGGGTCTGGCCGGAGATGTAGCCCGGCTGCATCAACGTGACGCTTCTCAGTCGTTTGAGCAGGACAGTGAGTTCCGGAATTTGGCTTTCGGTTACGTTACGTTTGATAAAAATTTTTACGCTCATGGTTGTCCCCTTCTGTGCTGATTATAATGGAATGTTTCCGTGTTTTTTCATCGGGTTGGTATCACGCTTGGTTGCAACGATTTTCAGGGCATTGATGATTCTAATCCGGGTGCGGGCCGGCTCGATGATGTCATCGATATAGCCCCGTTGGGCGGCAACATAGGGGTTCGCCACGGTGTTCTGATACTCCTGCTCCCGTTCCTGGAGAAATTTTTCCGGGTCATCCTCTTTTCGGGCCTGCCTGCCGTACAGCACCTCAACCGCACCCTTGGCCCCCATCACGGCAATCTCGGCAGTGGGCCAGGCGTAGTTGATATCGCCCCGCAGATGTTTGGAGGACATTACGCAATAGGCACCGCCATAAGCCTTGCGAGTGATAACCGTGACTTTGGGTATGGTTGCCTCGGCGTAGGCGTAGAGGATTTTGGCCCCGTTTCTTATGACGCCGCCATACTCCTGAGCGGTACCGGGCAAAAAGCCGGGCACGTCGACGAAGGTGACCACGGGAATGTTGAAACAGTCGCAGAATCTGACAAAGCGGGCGCCTTTGACCGAACTGTCTATGTCGAGCACGCCTGAATAGTGGGCCGGCTGATTGGCCACGATGCCGACGCTTCTGCCATTGTAGCGGGCAAAACCGACGATGATGTTGGGAGCGAAGTTCTCCTTGATTTCGAAGAAGTCACCGTTGTCGACCGTTGCCAGGATGATTTCCTTCATATCGTAGGCTTCGTTGGGATTGGTCGGGACAATGGTGTTGAGTTCCTCGGAACGGCGTTCAGCCGGGTCCGCACAGGGGATCATGGGCGGGTCTTCCATGTTGTTCTGCGGCAGAAAGGAGACCAGCTTGCGTATGTAGGCAATGGCGTCGGCCCCGGTTTCGGCGGCGAAGTCGGAAACCCCGCTGCGGGAGGAATGCATATCTGCGCCCCCCAGTTCCTCGACGGTCACGTCTTCGTGGGTCACCGATTTGACCACTTTGGGCCCGGTCAGGAACATATAGGAGTTGTTCTTCACCATGACGACGAAATCGGTCAGCGCGGGTGAGTAAACCGCGCCTCCGGCGCAGGGCCCGAAGATAGCGGAGATCTGCGGGATAACGCCGGAGGACATGACATTTCTGAGAAAGATGTCGGTATAGCCTGCGAGGCTTTCGATGCCTTCCTGAATCCTGGCTCCGCCGCTGTCGTTGAGTCCTATCACCGGGGCTCCGTTCTTCACTGCCAAATCCATTATTTTGCAGATTTTCTCGGCAAAGGTTTCCGACAGCGAGCCTCCCAGGACGGTGAAATCCTGGGCGAAAATGTAGACGATGCGACCATCGATGGTGCCGTGGCCGGTGACCACGCCGTCGCCGGGATATTTCTGCTGGTCCATGCCGAAATCGGTACAGCGGTGGGTCTTGAACATGTCGAATTCTTCGAACGACCCCTTGTCCAGGAGAAGGTCGATTCGCTCACGGGCGGTCATTCTGCCCTGTGAGTGCAGCTTGTCGATCCGCTTTTGACCGCCGCCGAGTTTGGCCTCGGCCCTGAGTTTTTTTAGATATTCGAGTCTTTCGATGGTATCCATGGGTTCTCCTTAGCGAATTGAATAAGGGAAAATGGGGAGACAGCCGATTCGCTGGTGTTGTTTTAGCATCTTTACTGATTGTAATTGTCTGTGGTAACAATGAAAAACTGAAATAAACAGCTAAATACCAGACTTTTAAAAGAACGTTGTTACTCAGTCATTTTTAGGTAATTATGAAAGAGTTGTCAAGAAAAAAAGGCAACGCACATTTTAGACTCAAATAATTATAATTATAACAATAATATAAATAGATTTTTTATAATT